>NZ_CP109450.1:6750000-6935000 GCF_041438865.1 Streptomyces sp. NBC_01471 | reverse complement strand
TTCCCTTCGGTCTTGCGTTTCCGACTCTATCAGACTCTTTCGTGTCCGATTCCCAGTCGGCGGGCCGCTTTCCAGTTCCACGCTTTCGCGTTTCCCTTTCCGGCGATTCCGACTCTATCAGGCCTTTTCTCTCTCTCCGACCACTATTTCTGCGGGCATGCGGAAATAGAATGCGGTTGAGATTCTTGGGCTGATCCAGAAGCTGCCGACCCCCGACTTGAAGTCGCGACGGGGCCAGGCAGGAGTACGACAGTACAGCTCGCCACGGGGCGAGGCAAATCGCTTGCGGTGCAGCCCGGAGTCTGTCAACCCACTGCTCCCGCACAGAACCGGGACTTATTATGACTTACCCTGCTGAAACAGTACGCCGCCCTCTGAGAGGCCCCACATGACCAGCGTGACATCCCCGCTCGCCGGACTCGCGATTGGACTGGCCGCGGTGCCGGATCCCGTCTTCTCCGGCGCGATGGTGGGCCCCGGCACTGCCATCGACCCCGTACGCGAGCCGTCGGACGCGGTGTCCCCTGTCGACGGCATCGTGGTCTCCCTGCATCCGCACGCGTTCGTCGTCGTCGACGGCGAGGGGCACGGGGTGCTGACTCACCTCGGCATCGACACCGTTCAGCTCAACGGCGAGGGATTCGAACTGCTCGTCAACAAGGGGGACACCGTCGCGCGCGGGCAGGCCATGGTGCGCTGGGATCCGGCCGCAGTCGAAGCCTCCGGCAAGTCCCCCATCTGCCCTGTCGTCGCGCTGGAAGCCACCGCGGACTCCCTCTCGGACGTTTCCGAGAGCGGTGACGTCGCGGCCGGCGATTCGCTCTTCAGCTGGCAGTGACATCGGCGCCGTACATAGCGGTGCATCGGTCAACCACCCTGGCGCCGGAAGGCGCCGCGACAGACGGAGACGGGTGACATGCAGACAACGCTGCGAGGCGTCGGCGTGAGCCACGGTGTGGCCATCGGCGAGGTCAGGCACATGGGCACGGCTGTTCTCGAACCGCCGGCCAAGCAGATCCCGGCGGAGGACGCGGAACGCGAACAGGGCCGCGCCCGGCAGGCCGTGGAAGCTGTGGCCGCCGACCTGATCGCGCGGGGCAACCTGGCCGGCGGCGAGGCACAGCACGTGCTGGAGGCGCAGGCCATGATGGCCCAGGACCCGGAGCTCATCGCCGATGTCGACCGGCGTATCGCCGTGGGCAGTTCGGCCGAGCGCGGGGTGTACGACGCGTTCGCCTCCTACCGGGCGCTGCTCGCCGGTGCCGGCGAGTACCTGGCGGGCCGGGTCGCGGACCTGGACGACGTGCGGAACCGTATCGTCGCGCGGCTGCTGGGTGTCCCGATGCCGGGTGTGCCCGACAGCGACGAGCCCTACGTACTGATCGCCAGGGATCTCGCCCCAGCCGACACCGCTCTGCTCGACCCCGCGCTGGTCCTCGGTTTCGTGACCGAGGAGGGCGGGCCCACCAGCCACAGCGCGATCCTGGCGCGGGCGCTCGGTGTGCCGGCCGTCGTGGCCCTGCCCGGCGCGGGTGAACTGGCCGAGGGCACCGTCGTGGCCGTGGACGGCAGTACCGGTGAGATCTTCGTCCGGCCGAGCGACGAGAAGCGCGCCGAGCTGCTGGCCGCGGCTACCGCCCGCAAGGCCGCGCTGTCCGCTGCGACCGGCCCCGGGGCAACGTCGGACGGCCACAAGGTGCCGCTGCTCGCCAACATCGGCGGCCCCGGCGATGTCGCGGCAGCGCTGGAGGCGGGCGCCGAGGGTGTCGGCCTCTTCCGGACCGAGTTCCTGTTCCTGGACGACTCCGCCAAGGCGCCGTCGGAGGCGAAGCAGGTCGAGGCGTACCGCTCCGTGCTGGAGGCGTTCCCGGAGAGCCGGGTCGTCGTGCGGGTGCTGGACGCCGGGGCCGACAAGCCACTGGATTTCCTGACGCCGGCCGACGAGCCGAACCCCGCCCTCGGTGTGCGGGGGCTGCGGTCGCTCCTCGACCACCCGGATGTGCTGCGCGCCCAGCTGACCGCACTGGCCACGGCTGTTGAGGGTCTGCCGGTGTACCTGGAGGTCATGGCGCCGATGGTGGCGGACCGCACCGACGCCAAGGCGTTCGCCGACGCCTGCCGGGAGGCCGGGCTGCACGCGAAGTTCGGCGCGATGGTGGAGATCCCGTCCGCCGCTCTCCGGGCGCGCTCCATCCTCCGTGAGGTCGAATTCCTCTCGCTGGGCACCAACGACCTGGCGCAGTACACCTTCGCGGCGGACCGCCAGGTCGGGGCGGTGTCGCGGCTGCAGGATCCGTGGCAGCCCGCGCTGCTCGACCTGGTGTCGATGGCCGCCGAGGCGGCGAAGGCCGAGGCCAAGAGCTGTGGTGTGTGCGGTGAGGCCGCCTCCGATCCGACGCTCGCCTGTGTACTCACCGGTCTCGGGGTGACCAGCCTTTCCATGGGTGCGGCTGCCATTCCGTACGTCCGCACGACGCTGGCTCAGCACACACTCGCCCAGTGCGAGCGTGCGGCTGCCGCGGCGCGTGCCGCGGACTCGGCGGACGAAGCGCGGCTGGCGGCTCAGGCGGTGCTGTCCGGCGAGTAGCCACGCGTGGTTCCGGCGCCCGAGGGGGCTTCCTGCCGTGTCCGGCCGGGAGCCCCCTCGGGCGTGTCGGTCAGTGGTGGGGGTCGTCGTCGGGGATCGCGTATCCCGCGCAGTGGTCGACGCCCGGTTCCGGTGCCACCGGATCGCCGGTGTCGGCATCGGTGCAGTAGGCGCTGAACACCTCGCCCGCGGTGAGCGGCAGCAGTCGGCCGCGCTGGAGCCGCCAGCCCCTGACCCTGTCGTCCTGGCCCGGCACCGTCGTACGGATGACGATCCCGCCGGGGCTCTCCAGGGCCATACCGGCGGCGAGCACGGTCACGAAAGCCGCGCCCTCCGTGTGGTCGAGCCGGGGACGGGAGTCCTCTCCACTCTCGGCGTGCAGGACGGCGAGGAGCGGTTCGTCCTCGGTGGGAATGCTGCAGACGAGATGGTGGACTCCGCACTCCGCGCCGTCCAGCAGGCTCTTCAGTGCGCGGGAGGCCCGGTCGAAGGATGTCGTGCCGATGTCCTGGCCGCAGTCGGCGCACTCCCCCGCCTCGGCCAGCACCATGGTCGCGTACTCCAGGGTGGCCCGGCATACCGCGGCGTTGATGAGGAGCGGGACGAGTCGGTCGATGGGCTGGCCGGTGTACGGGACGGTCGCACCGACCGCCGCGATGCCCGCGGTGAAGCGTGTCCGGCTGTCCGCCGAGTCCGGGTCGAGCCCGGCCGCCGTGCAGAACTCCTCGTACTCCTCGGGGTCGAAGAGTGCGACCGTCGTGTGCACCTCCTCTGCGGTGAGGGCCCGCAGCAGGCCCTCGACCTGCTGGAGGTAGGCCGTGTGGTCGTCGAAGGTGAAGGTGCGGTAGCGCCGCATCGCCGCGAAGTCCTGCTCGTCGGCCAGCAGGCCGACGGTGCTCGGTGCTTCGCGGCGCAGTGCCTGCCGCATGGATCCGGTCCGGTGTGTCTGCGCCATGACTCCCCCTGAGCGCGATCGATCATTGCTCACTCACAGTAACCGGGGCCACTGACAGTGCCATGGGGACAGCCGTCGGGAGCGCGCCGTACGGTCCTGGGCCGGGGCTCGCGCCGGGGCTCGCCTCGGCTGCCGGAGCCGGGTGTCAGCCGCGGTCGCGGGCCAGCTTCTCGTAGAAGTGCAGGAGTTCGAGGTTGTCGACCGAGCCGGGGTTGACCGCCTTGTCGAGCGCTGCTCCCTGGAGCAGCCGTTTGACCGGGACCTCGATGCGTTTGCCGGTGAGGGTGTGCGGGATCGCGGGGACCTCGATGATGTCGTCGGGGACGTGGCGCGGAGAGAGCTGCTCGCGGATCGTCTGCTTGATGCGCAGCCGCAGGCCGTCGTCGAGCGGGGTGCCCGGGGCGAGGTGGACGAAGAGCGGCATCCAGTAGCCGCCGTCGGGTTCTTCGACGCCGATGACCAGTGATTCGCGGATCTCGGGGAGCCGCTCGACCGCTTCGTAGATGTCGGCGGATCCCATCCGGACGCCCTGCCGGTTGAGGGTGGAGTCCGAGCGTCCATGGATGATCACCGAGCCGTGGCCGGTGATCGTGATCCAGTCGCCGTGCCGCCAGACTCCGGGGTACGTCTCGAAGTAACTGCCGCTGTAGCGGCTGCCGTCGGGGTCGTTCCAGAAGCGGACCGGCATGGACGGCATCGGGTTGGTGACGACGAGTTCGCCGACCTCGTCGATGAGGGGGCGGCCCTGTGGATCCCAGGCCTGGAGGTCGGTGCCGAGGCAGGCCGCCTGGAGTTCACCGATGTGGACCGGGAGGGTGGGCACGGCGCCCGCGAAGCAGCTGCACACATCCGTACCGCCGCTGACCGAGGCGATCCAGAGGTCCTTGCCTGCCGCTTCGTGGAGCCAGCGGAATCCGTCGGGCGGGAGGGGGGAGCCGGTCGTGGCGACGCACTTGACGCGGGAGAGGTCGTGGTCGCGGGCGGGTTGGACGCCCGCCTTGCGGCAGGCCATGACGTAGGCGGCGGACGTGCCGAAGAGGGTGGTCCCGGTGCGTTCGGCGATGCGCCACTGCGCGTCGGTTCCGGGGTGGCCGGGGCTGCCGTCGTACAGGACGATCGTGGTCCCGGTGAGCAGGCCGGAGACGAGGAAGTTCCACATCATCCAGCCGGTGGACGTGTACCAGAAGAAGCGGTCGCCGGGACCGAGGTCGCAGTGCAGGCCGAGCTGTTTGAGGTGCTCCATCAGGATGCCGCCCTGGGACTGCACGATGGCCTTGGGGAGTCCCGTCGTCCCCGAGGAGTAGAGGACCCAGAGCGGGTGGTCGAAGGGAACCTGCTCGAACACCGGCTCCGTGTCGCCGGACGTGACGGCGGACCAGTCGAGCGCGCCGTCGGGAGCCGGGGTGCCGAGCAGCGGGACGTGGATCACGGCGCGCAGGGTGGGCAGTTCGGCGCGGAGTTCGGTGACGGTGTCGCGCCGGTCGTGGGACTTGCCGCCGTAGCGGTAGCCGTCGACGGCGAACAGGACGACCGGTTCGACCTGCTGGAAGCGGTCGAGGACGCTGCGGGCGCCGAAGTCGGGGGCGCAGGAGGTCCAGACGGCGCCGACGGCCGCGGTGGCGAGCAGCGCGGTGACGGCCTCGGGGATGTTGGGCAGGTAGCCGCTGACGCGGTCGCCGGGGCGTACCCCCAGTGCGCGCAGTTCGGCGGCGAGCGCCCCCACCTGGCGGCGCAGTTCGGACCAGCTGACGGTCCGCGGGTCCTGCCTCTCGTCGACGTGCAGCAGGGCGGGCTCCGGTGCGCGGGCCGGGTCGGTGGCGGTCCGCAGGGCGTGCTCCGCGTAGTTGACACTGGCTCCGGGGAACCATTGGGCGCCCGGCATGGAGCGGTCGGCGAGCACGCTCTCGTACGGGGTCGTGAACCGGATGTCGAACCAGTCGGCGACCGCCTGCCAGAAGGTGGCGAGCTCCTCGACCGACCAGCGGTGCAGTGCGGCGTACCCGCCGTCGGCCGGTGCGCCGTACCGCTCGGCGGCCCAGGCCTGGAAGCGGGTGATCCTGGCACCGTCGATCCGTTCCTGGCTGGGCTGCCAGAGGGGTGCGGCGTTCGATGGGTTCATGGGGCGGCTCCCGGGCTGTACGCATGGTGTGCGTGTGGGCGCGCACGTGCGAGGGGTGTGCGCGTGACACGGCTGGCAGCGACGATGCCATGTGATCGTCCTGCGCACCAGGGCGGGCCGGCCGGCGTCGGCATGGTGAACATCTGGTCAAGGGCGAGGTGAACGGCGGCTGAACGGCCCTCGCGTCCCGGGGCCGGGATGGCAGTGTGATCAGCATGGACGGTCGCGGCCTGGTCCGCTCGGTGAAGGCGTTCGGTTCGGCTCGGGGGCGGCTGGCCCTGCGCACCGCCCTGCGCAGACGGCGTACGGACGCGGCGGAGCTGCCGCCGCGCGGTGCCGAACGGGCGCGGGTGCCCGGTGCGGTGACCGGTGTGGAGCACCGGCCGGGCGGCGGTGTCGTCCGGTTCACCCGCTCGGAGCTGCTGGTACGGGTGGCGGTGGGCGGCGCGGTCTTCTGGGGGTGGGACGGCGCGGAGCCGGCTCCCTCGTACGCGCTGGCGGGCGGCTGCCCCGAGGCGGATCCGCGGGCCGTCCTCGAACCGGACAAGGACGGCGGATGGCGGGTGGTCTCGGAACGGGTGACCGTCACGGTGTCCCGGCAGGGGTCCGTGGAGATCCTGACTCCGGGCGGTGTGCGGATCCGCCGTGAGCTGCCCCCGCGCTGGTGGGAGCCGGTGTCCGGCGGCGCGGCGCGCTGGGTGCAGCGGGCCGAGGTCCCGGCCGACGCGCGCTTCTTCGGGCTCGGCGGGCGGGCGTCGGGGCCCCGGCTGCGCGACGGCACGTACCACCTGTGGAACACCGATCCGCGCGGTGGCTTCGGACCGGGTGACGACCCGCTCTACATCACCATGCCGGTGCAGCTGGTGGTGGCCGACGCCGGGACCCATCTGGTCTTCCACGACAACACCCGGGAGGGCCGGGTGACGCTGGCCGAGGGCCGGGAGGGTGCGGGTTCCGGGCATGACAGGCCGGGCTCCAGCGAGGTGCGGATGGGCGGCGGCCCGCTGCGCTGCTGGGTGGTGACCGGCACCCCGGCGCGGGTCCTGCTGGGCTGGACCGCGCTGACCGGACGGCCCGCGCTCCCGCCGTCCTGGGCGCTGGGGCCGCAGCACGCGCGGTGGGGTTTCGGGAGTGCGCGGGAGGTCCGCAGGGTCGTCGCCGGATACCGGGAGCACGGGCTGCCCCTGACGGCGCTGCATCTGGACATCGACCACTACGACCGGCATCAGGTGTTCACGGCCGACGGCGAGCGGTTCCCCGATCTCCCCGGTCTCGCGGAAGAGCTCGGGCGGCACGGCGTACGGCTGGTCTCGATCGTCGATCCGGCCGTGAAGGCCGAGCCGGGCAACCGCGTGTACGACGAGGGGCTGGCCGCCGGTGCCTTCGTCGGGGACGCGCGGGGCGGGGCGGTGCGCGGGGTCGTCTGGCCGGGTGAGTGCGTCTTCCCCGACTTCACGGCGCCGCACGTGCGGGCCTGGTGGGGCGGGCTGTACGCGGAACGCCTCGCGCAGGGTTTCGCCGGCTTCTGGCACGACATGAACGAGCCCGCCTCCATCGTCCCGTTCGGGGATCCGACGCTGCCGCTGTCGTCACGGCACGCGCTGGAGGGCCGCGGCGGCGATCACCGGGAGGCGCACAACGTCTACGGCCTGACGATGGCGCGGGCGGGGTACGAGGGGCTGTGCGCGCTGCGCCCCGATGAGCGCCCCTTTCTGTTCTCGCGCTCCGGGTGGGCGGGGATGCAGCGGTACGGCGGGACCTGGTCGGGCGATGTGACGACGGGGTGGCCCGGACTGCGCGCCTCGCTCTCACTGGTGCTGGGGCTCGGGCTGTGCGGGGTTCCGTACTCGGGCCCGGACGTGGGCGGCTTCGACGGCAGCCCCTCCCCCGAGCTGTATCTGCGGTGGCTCCAGCTGGCGTCCTTCCTGCCGCTGCTGCGCACCCACTCGGCGATCCGGGCGGGGCGCAGGGAGCCGTGGGAGTTCGGCGCGGAGACCCTGGAGCACGCGAGGGCGGCGCTGGTGGAACGGGAGCGGCTGCACCCGTACTTCGTGACGCTGGCGCACGTGTCCCGGCTGACCGGCGCACCGTATGTGCGGCCGGTCTGGTGGAGTTCGCCGGGGGACCGTGCCCTGCGGGACTGCGAGGACGCCTTCCTGCTCGGGGACAGCCTGCTGGTGGCACCGGTCCTCGACCGCGGCGGCGACCGGCGGACGGTGCGGCTGCCCCGGGGGCGGTGGTACGACACGGCGACCGGCGCGGCCCACGAGGGGCCGGGTCAGGTGGTGCTGGACGCGCCCCTGTCGCGCGTACCGGTGCTGGCGCGGGCCGGTTCGGTGATCCCGGTACGGGGTGACGGCGGCGGTACCGAGCTGGAGGTCTGGGCCCCGGCCGCCGGGCGTACGGGGGGCGGGGTGGTCGTCCGGGACGCCGGTGACGGGTGGGAGGAACCGGAGGTCGAGCGCTACACCGCAGCGCTGGAGGACGGCCGGGTGGTGGTCGGGCTGGTGGTGGCGGAGGGTTCGGTGGAGCCGGGGTGCCCGGTACGGGTGCGGGGGCTCGGGACGTAGGGCCTGCCGTCCGGACCTCTTCACGCTCGGCGAAACCGCACACCGACCCGGCTGATGCCGCCCCAGCGGCCGTCGTTCTCCTGCTGCCCGGATCAGGGCCGAGCACGGCAGACGGGCCTTGGCGGGATCGGACGCGGCCCGGGCCGGAGGCAGCCCGGGTTCAGTCGGAGGCAGCCCGGGTTCAGCTGTGCCGTCCGGCGAACCAGCCCCGGACGGCCGCGGTGTGCAGCGGGAAGCAGAGGTCCGTGGCCGCCCTGAGGATGTGCCAGCCCGCCGTCTCGTCGGTGGGCGCGGACGGCGGGAGACTCGCCGCTGCGCGTTCCGGGAGAAGGCCGAAGAGCAGCAGGTGGCCGTCCGGCGAGCTGCGGGCGTCGGCCAGCCGTACGTCCTGCTGCCCGGCTGGGATGCCCGTCTCCTCCCGCAGCTCGCGCACGACGGCGTGCTGCCATGTTTCGGTGCCGTCGATGAAGCCGCCGGGCAGGGCGATCCCGCCGGCCTGCGGTTCGTTGGTCCGGGTGATGACGACGAGTCCGGTGCCCCGCTCGTCCCGTACCGGCAGCAGGGCCACGGCGACGGGGAGCGGGTTGCGGTAGGCCGTGCTCCCGCAGGACGGGCAGGTGCGGGGCCATTCAGCGGCGGCGAACGGGGCGCCGCAGCTCGAACAGTGGGAATCCCTGACAGGCTCGTCGGAAGGCTCGTTCATGAGCGCGGACTGTAGCCGATCGTGCTTCCCCTGAGGCCCGTTCACCTGATAAATGGAATGCCCATGACACGACTGACCTCCGCCGCACGGTCCCTGGCCGTGGCCGCCGCCGCCCTGTTCGCCCTCTCCTCCGTCACACCGGCCGCGGCGCGGCAGGAGCCGCGGGCGCCCCGGGACTTCGTCGCGCTGCGCTCCGTGGACCCGACGATCATCCAGGAGATGCGCTACCCGTACGAGCACAACTTCACGGGCGCACCGGTCGACGGCTACGACCAGCCGCTGTGCATCCTCACCCGCCCCGCAGCGGAGGCCCTGCACCGGGCCCAGACGAAGCTGCTGCGCCGTGGCTACTCACTCAAGGTCTACGACTGCTACCGGCCGCAGCGGGCCGTCGACAACTTCGTGCGCTGGGCCGAGGATCCGGACGCACTGACGATGAAGGCCGAGTTCTATCCGCGGGTCGACAAGTCGCGTCTTTTCGCGGACGGCTACATCGCGGAGAAGTCCGGGCACAGCCGGGGCAGCACCATGGATCTCACCCTGGTGAAACTGCCGGCCCTGCCGACCCGTCCGTACCGCCACGGGCAGCAGCTGGCCCCCTGCTACGCGCCGAAGGCGCAGCGCTTCCCGGACAACTCCATCGACATGGGGACGGGGTTCGACTGCTTCGACACCCTCGCGCACACCGACGATCCGCGGATCAAGGGCGTCCAGCGCACCCACCGCGACATGCTGCGGACCGCCCTGGGCGCCGTCGGCTTCGTCAACCTTCCCGAGGAGTGGTGGCACTTCACCTACCAGCCGGAGGTCTTCCCCGACCGCTACTTCGACTTCCCGGTCGCGTGGCGCTCGGTGGCCGGTCACCGCTGACGGCGGCAGAACCGGCAAGCGTGGCAGTGGGGCAGCGGCCGGGACGACGGGTCGGGCGGCCCCCTTCTTCCCCGGTGCACAGCGGGGGCCTACCGTCTCCCCATGACGCAGCAGACGTGGGATTCGTACGAGGAGTTCTGGCCCTACTACGTCGCGATGCACTCGCGTGCGGCGACCCGGTGGGTGCATCTCACCGGCACACTCACCGGGCTCGCGGTGACGGCCTACGGACTGGCGCGCGGCCGGAAGCGGTATGCGGCCGCGCTGCCGCTCATCGGATACGGGACCGCCTGGCCCGCACACTTCCTCATCGAGGGGAACAACCCGGCCTCGTTCGGGCACCCGGTCTGGTCGCTCCGGGGCGACGTCCGGATGATCCGGACGATGCTGGCGGGCCGTGACCACGAACTGGCCGCCACCGCCGCCAAGTGGCTCGCGGAGAACGGCTGACCCTGTCACACTCAATACTCCTGACGTACCGTCAGATGACTGATGCCGGGAGGGGTTTTGACGCGCACGCGCACACCCGTGGTGGCCGGATGGTTCACGGCCGATGCCGGGGAGAACGACTTCCGGCTGCTGGGCACCCGGTGCTCGGCCTGTTCCGCCGTCTTCTTCCCCCGTGAGGACACCTTCTGCCGCAACCCCGGCTGCCCGGGCGGGGAGCTGGCGGAGGTGCCGCTCTCCGGACGCGGCCGCGTCTGGTCGTACACCGACGGCCGGTACCGGCCCCCCGCGCCGTACGTCTCGGATCCCGGCGTGGAGTGGGAGCCGTACACCCTGGTCGCCGTCGAGCTGGAGGCGGAGGGCATGGTCGTGCTCGGGCAGGCCGCGCCGGACGTGGCCCTGGCGGACCTTGCGGTCGGGGCAGAGGTGGAAGTCGTGCCGGGCGTGCTCAACGAGGACGCGGACACCGTCTGGACCACCTGGCACTGGCGGCCGGTGCGGACACCGGAGGCGCTCTCATGACCGGCGACATAGCGGTCCTGGGCGCCGGGATGCACGCCTGGGGCAAGTGGGGGCGGAGCTTCGTCGAGTACGGGACGGCGGCGGCCCGTACCGCGCTGGCCGACGCCGGGATCGGCTGGCAGGACGTGCAGTCGGTGGTCGGCGCCGACACGGTGCGCTGCGGCTATCCCGGATATGTGGCGGGCGCGACCTTCGCGCGGGCGCTCGGCTGGCAGGGGGCCCGCGTCACCAGCGTGTACGCGGCGTGCGCCTCCGGGGCGCAGGCCATCAGCACGGCCAGGGCCCAGATCCTCGCGGGAATGGCCGACGTGGCGCTGGTGGTCGGCGCGGACTCGGCGCCGAAGGGGTTCTTCGCCCCTGCGGGCGGTGAGCGGCCCGACGACCCGGACTGGCTGCGGTTCCGGGTGCTCGGGGCCACCAACCCGGCGTATTTCGCGCTGTACGCGCGCCGCCGGATGGCCGTGCACGGCGACACCCTTGAGGACTTCGCGCGGGTGAAGGTGAAGAACTCGGTAGCGGGCGCACTCAATCCCAACGCGCGCTACCGCAAACCGGTCGGCCTCGATGACGTGGCCGCTTCCCCGGTGGTCGCGGACCCGCTGCGGCTGCTCGACATCTGTGCGACCTCCGACGGCGCGGCCGCGCTCGTGCTCACCAGCATGGAGTTCGCGCGCCGGCACGGGGTGGCGCACCCCGTCCGTATCCGTGCGGTGTCCACCGTCACCCCGACGTATCCGCGGACGGTCCTCGACCTGCCGGACATCGCCACCGACTCGGCCACCGCCGTGCCGGCCCCCGCGGAGTCCTTCCGGTCCTCCATCGCGCGGGCGGCGTACGAGGAGGCGGGGACCGGCCCCGAGGACATCTCGCTGGCCGAGGTCTACGACCTGTCGACGGCGCTGGAGCTGGAGTGGTACGAGGACATCGGGCTCTGCGCGCCGGGCGAGGGCGCGAAGCTCGTACGGGAGGGTGCCACCGCGCTCGGCGGGCGCGTCCCGGTCAACACCAGCGGCGGGCTGGCCTCCTTCGGTGAAGCGGTGCCCGCCCAGGCCATCGCGCAGGTCTGCGAAGCGACGTGGCAGCTGCGCGGCCGGGCAGGCGCGCGTCAGGTGCCGGGGGCGCGGGCCGCGATCACCGCGAACCAGGGGCTGTTCGGGCACGGGTCGTCGGTGATCGCCGTCCGCTGAGCGCCCGGGGGCTGCCGTGGGGGCGTCCGGGCTCAGGTGACGGCGTGCGCCCGGGCTCCGGACGCGAGGGCCATGGCGTTCTCCACGACGGCCACCAGAACCTCCTTCACCGTCTCCCGGTCCCGCGCGTCACACGTCAGGACGGGCACATCGGGGTCGAGGTCGAGGGCCGAGCGCACCGTCTCCCCCGGGTAACGGGCTGCCCCGTCGAAGCAGTTGACGGCCACCGTGAACGGGATGGAGCGCCGCTCGAAGTAGTCGACGGCCGCGAAGCAGTCCTCCAGACGGCGGGTGTCGGCGAGGACGACCGCACCCAGCGCGCCCTGCGCCAGCTCGTCCCAGAGGAACCAGAAGCGGTCCTGCCCCGGGGTGCCGAACAGATAGAGGACGAGGTCCTCCTTGAGCGTGATGCGGCCGAAGTCCATGGCCACCGTGGTGGTGGTCTTCTGCTCCACGCCGTCCGTCGAGTCGACCGGGCGGCCCGCCTCGCTCAGGGTCTCCTCGGTGCGCAGCGGCCGGATCTCGCTGACCGCGCCCACCAGCGTGGTCTTGCCCACGCCGAAGCCGCCCGCCACCAGGATCTTGAGGGTCACCGGCTCGACGAACTGCTGGTTGCGGCTAGAGCGCCCGAAGGCCATTGATTACCTCGCGAAGAATGCTGACGTCCGGCAGTTCCGCCGGCGGTACGGGCTGGGTGACACGGACGAGTTCGTCGTCGACGAGGTCGCCGACCAGGACCCGCACCACCCCCACGGGCAGGTCGAAGTCGGCCGCGAGCTCGGCGATGGACTGCGGTGCGGTACTGCACCGCTCGACGATGTCCACGTGCTCGGGAGAGAGCGTCTGGTCCCGGCCAGGATCGTCGGCGGCCGGCTCGGGGACGACCAGTGCGATCAGGTCGAGGCGGTGGCCGCCGTCGGAGCCGGTACGGCCGCGCGTCATGGCGTACGGCCGGACCACGGGTCCGGCGTCGTCGTCGAACCAGTGGTGCGCCGGTGGCCGGCCCGCGTCGCTCATGGCGTCCCCCTCACCCTCCCGCGGTGAGCCCGCTCCGCGGGGCCGTCGCGAGGTGGGCACCGACCCGCTTCACCATCAGTGTCATCTCGTACGCCACCAGGCCGACGTCCGAGTCCGCGTCGGACAGCACGGCCAGGCAGCTGCCGTCGCCCGCCGCCGTGATGAAGAGGAAGGCTTCGTCCAGCTCCACGACCGTCTGACGGACCTTGCCCGCCTCGAAGTGGCGTCCGACGCCCTTGGCCAGGCTGTGGAAGCCGGAGGCGACGGCCGCCAGGTGCTCGCCGTCCTCCCGGGTCAGGTCCTTCGAGGCGCCGGTTGCCAGGCCGTCTCCCGAGAGGACCAGTGCCTTGCGGATGCTGCCGACCCGGTCGACGAGCTCGTCGAGGAGCCAGTTGAGCTCGCCGGGGCCCCCTGCGGCGTGGTGTGCTGCTGCGTTCGGTACGGTCATCGACCGGTCCCCTCCGATGTGGTTCCTGGTGCTGTGTCGGCCGGTCCGGTGCCGACTTCCGCTGATTCTGCCGAGTCCTGTGCGGAGTTGTCGCGGCGGCCCCGCTGCCAGCCCCGCTGGAGCGATGCCATCCGGCTGCGTACCTCGTCCGCGTCGCGTTCGTCGTCGTCCACCGCGGCCGGTTCGGCGGCGGGGGCTGGTGCGCCCCTCAGCTGTGGCGCCAGATTCGCCTGGCGCACCCGGCGGGGCAGCCCGTCGGGGCCCGCCACCGGGGGGCCGGTGCGCGGCGGTTCGGTACGTGGGGGTGTGGTGCGCGGCGGTGCCGTCCGGGGCGATTCGCCACGGGAGGGTGCGGTACGCGGCGGTTCGGCGCGCGGGGGCCCGGTCCGCCGGGGCTCGGTCCGCCGGGGCTCGGGGATGTCGACCCTCCGCCCGTGGTCGGAGACGAGGGTCGGCTGTCCGGGCTTGCGGCGCCGGGGCAGCCCGACCGGGCCCGCCGGACGGGTGGCTCCCTGGGGCGCCGCTCCTTCGTCGGGGGTCTGCTGGTGCTGGTCGGGCGCCGGGGCCACCGCTCGGTTGCGGAAGATCCCGCCCGGTGTGCTGTCCTCGTCGGCCAGGTCCGCCGCATCGTCGAACGTCAGGGAATCGACGGGCGGTTCCAGTTCGACCGGCCCGTCGATCACCGACACGGGCGTGCGCCCGGCGGAGGGCACCGGCGCGAGCCCGGAACGCGAGCCCGACCGGAGGGCGGAGCGCCGGTCGGAACGGAATCCGCTGCCGTCGGTGCCGGATCCGGCGGCCGCGCCGCCGGCGTCCGGGGCGTCGTCCTCCGGCTCCGGCGCATCGGTCAGCAACGCCACCGGGATGAAGATGACGGCCGTGGTCCCGCCGTACGGCGAGGGCTGGAGCGAGATCCGGACGTTCTGCCGCTGCGCGAGCCTGCTCACCACGAAGAGGCCGAGCCGGTCGGTGTCCGAAAGCTCGAACTCGGGTGTCTCGGCGAGGCGGAGATTGGCGTCGAGCAGCGCGTCGGGAGCGAGGCCGAGTCCGCGGTCGTGGATCTCCAGGGTGAAGCCGTTGGCGACCCGCTCGCCCAGTACCTGCACCGCTGTGTGCGGGGGCGAGAACACCGTGGCGTTCTCCAGGAGTTCGGCGATGAGGTGGGTGAGGTCGGCGACGGCCGGGCCGCCGACCCCGATCCTCGGCAGCCGCCGTACCTCGATCCGCTCGTAGTCCTCGACCTCGGCGACCGCCGCGCGTACGACGTCCATCAGCTGGACCGGCTTGCGCCACTGCCGGGAGGGGGAAGCTCCGGAGAGGATCACGAGACCCTCGGCGTGGCGGCGCATACGGGTGGTGAGGTGGTCGAGGCGGAACAGGTCCGCCAGCTCCTCGGTGTCCTCCGTACGGCGCTCCATGGTGTCCAGCAGCGTCAGCTGCCGGTGCAGCAGGACCTGGTTGCGGCGGGCGAGGTTCACGAAGACGTCGGAGACCCCGCGGCGCAGATCGGCCTGGCGCACGGCCGCTTCGACGGCAGCGCGCTGGACGGTGTTGAGGGCCAGACCGACCTGGCCGACCTCGTCCTTCGCGTACTCCAGGCGCGGAGCCTCGGTCTCGATGTCGACCTGCTCCCCGGCGGCGAGGCGTCGCATCACTGCGGGCAGCCGCACCCCGGAGACCTCGTGGGCCTCCTTGCGCAGCCGGCTGAGGTCACGGACGAGTTCGCGCCCGATGCGCACGGACACCACCAGGGACACCAGCAGTCCGCCGATTCCGAGCAGCGCGGCGATCCCCGCCTTGGCGAAGACGCTGACGGCAGCGGGCCTCACCCGGTCCTGGAAGTCCTTGCGGGCCCCGGCTCCCAGTGTGTCGAGATGGCTGAGCGTCCGGTCCGCGTCCGAGGTCCAGCGGGACGCGGAGCCGGTGATGGTGGAGCTGCCGGGGTTCTTGCTGATCGCCGTGGATTCGGTGGTGCGCACCGGGATGGTGGCGGGGCCGCTCCAGTAGGCGCTGAAGGCGTCGCTCTCCTGGCCTGGCAGCAGGGGCAGGCTGACGGTGTAGTACATCTTCCGGACCGTGATGAGGTCCGAGAGGTCGCGCAGGTCCCTGGAGTCGAGCCGCCCGGACGTGAAGGCGGAGCCGAGAAGCGCGTCCTCACGCGAGAGCGCCTCGCGGGCCCGGCTGACGCCGACGAGGCCGCGCGCCTCCTTGTCGAGGCCGGAGTTCTGCAGGGTGGGCAGGTCGGCAAGGAAGTCGAGCACCTGGTCGCAGAGCCGGTTGTACTGGTCGTACGCCTCGCGGCGGGTCACCTCGTGGTTACCGGCGTTGTGCCGCAGCGGGCCGAGCCCGGCGAACCCGTCGAGTACCGTGCGCAGCTGCCGTCCGGACTCCCCGCCGAGCGCCGAACGCGCGTCGCTCCGGCCGGCGCTGCGGCGCAGCAGAGCCACGGACGCGTCGGTCTCCGCCCGCTGGGTGCGCAGTTCGGACTGGATGTCCGAGGCGCCCGGGTCGACCAACTGGCGCAGGGTGAGGGAGCGTTCCCGCTCGACATCCCTGAGAGAGTCGACGAGCGGATGCGCCACTCTCTTGTAGACGGTGCCCGAGCGCATCAGTTGCAGGGCGTCCCGGCCCGTGACGTAGACGGAGAACGTCCAGATCGCCGTCAACGCGACAAGTGGGACCAGCAACAGCGCCACGATCTTCCTGCGGATGGACCTCCCGCGAAAGCGCATGGCCTCCCCCAGCTCAACCCCGCCCGGCGGGGGTGGTGTTCCGTCAATAAACGGCGTGAGCCTACTACTGCCGCACGGGCAACTCGAAGGGACGTCCGGACTATTTTCAGCCGCAGACAGGGGAGTTGATCATGCCATGTCCCGGTATCCCAGCAGATCGTCTTCCCTGATCCGGTAAGAGAGCACTGTCAGGACGGCCATTTCCACCCCTGTACAGATGGCTGGAATTCTATGAATAGCGGGAATCTTTCACGGCAGTTGTTCGTCCTTGGGTACGAGGGGCGCACCCCGGGCGGGGACGCTTGAACCGACCCAAGCCGGGCATCCGTTCTGGAGTCGGACAGCGCCGAGGCGTGAAGGTCGAGGGCGGAGAGAGCATGACCATCGAAGAGGGCGAGGCCCCCCTGCGGACGCTGTGGGTCGAGGAGCCCGTCGGGCGGTACCGGCTGCCGGACCCGGTGCGCGGAAGCGCGGTGCGTGCCGTGCTCATCGTGTCCGTGACGCTGATCCAGGCGGTGACGGCTTTCCTCTCCACCGTGGCGGGCTCCTGGCTGGCCTTCCCGATGGTGCTGGGCAGTGTGGCGAGCACGGTCGTGGCGACCTGGGCGGTACTGGACGTCTGGATCACCCGGCAGGTGTGGAACCAGCGCCACGGCGTGACGTCGGCCCCCAGCAGCACCGCCCGCCAACTCCGCAAGGAGCGGCGCGCGGCACGGCGTTCGGCCCGCCGACAGGAGCGGGACGCCGAGCGGATACGCGCGAACCGCTCCGCCCGGCTGTCGCCCCAGTCCTGAGCCGACCCGGTCCTGAGCCGACCCGGTCCTCAGCGCCACGCCCTGAACTGCCAGGTCCTGAACCGCACGTCCTGAACCGCACGTCCTGGACCGCCCCGAGACCCATACCGTCCCCGCGCCTTCAGAGCTGCCCGGCGGTCTCCGTCCGACCGCTCGCCGTCCGGGCGGCCTGAGGCTACCGGGCGGCCTGAGGCGACTGGGCGGGTTCGGACTGCTCGGCTGCCTGGGACGGTTGGGGGCCCGGCTGGCTCCGTTTGAACATCCGGGTCGCGGTGATCTCGCCGTGCACCTGCTCCCCGCCTGGGTCCTGCTGCGGGAGACCCGGCCGCAGATGCTCCTCCACGCTGATGTACTTCAGCCCCGCCCGGAGGTCCGCGTCATTGCGCAACCTGATGACCAGGGGGAATTCGGCGAGTGCCGTGGTGTCGAACAGCCCGGTCGTATAGAGCAGCTGGACACCGAGTGCGTCGGAGACCGCGCGCTGGAGCTCCAGCAGATACGTGGCGTTAGCCCGGCCGATCGGGTTGTCGAGGAAGAGCGTCCCCGCGTGCCGGTGCCTGTCGCGGCCCCGGTCATTGCTGCGCAGGGCTGCCATCGTGCAGTAGAGGGCGATGGCCGCGGTCAGCAGCTGTCCGCCGGAGAAGACGTCGCCCATCTGTCCCACCGGGACCCGCTCCGCCCGGAGCACCGCGTCCGGCTTGAGGATCTCGACGGCCACGCCCCTGGGTTCGAGCGCCGCGTGGACGGCCCGCAGCAGCAGCGACATCCCGTCCCTGCGCAGGTCGGAGTTCTTCTTCAGGGCCGCCCTGGTCGCCTCGTCGATGACCTCGCCGAGCCGTTCGGCGAGGGTGGCCTGGTCCGGCTCCTCGAAGCGGATCCGCAGGAACTCCTGCCCCGACCACTCCCCGAGGCCTTCGGGCAGCCGGGAGAGCCGCTGGGCGGAGCGCAGTGTGGTGAGCGCGGACTCCACCAGCCCGCGCAGCCGGTCCACGATCGAGTCGCGGTTGCGCTCCAGCTGCTCCAGCTCGTCGGTGAGCACCCGCAGCCGGGGGGCGAAGGCCGCCGCCCACTTCTCGGCGTGCTCGGGCAGAGCGGCCGCGGGCAGTTCGCGGATCTGCTGGCGTGCCGGGGTGCGGACCTGCTCGTAACGGGTGGCGTTGGCGTGTCGTACGAGGATGTCGCTCGCCTCCCGCACGGCCGACTCGGCCGCCGACAGGTCACCGGCGCAGCCGCGCAGTGAGCGGCGGGCCTCGGCGGCCGACTCCCGCGCCTCCTCCTGACTGCCCGGGTACGGCTCGGGCGGCGCGGATTCGGTGCTCTCGCCGTCCTGATGCGGTTCCCGGAGCAGGTCCCGCAGCAGCGCCGCCGATTCGTCGAAGCCGCCCGCCGCGTCCTCCGACGCCCGGTGGGCGCGCAGGAGTTCGGCGTGGGCCGCCCGGGAGGTCTCCAACGCGTCGGTGTGGGAGCCCAGTTCGGCGGTTGCGGTGCGCAGCAGGGTCTGCGCGGCGTCCGCGTCGGCCGGTACGAGTGCGTCGGGCAGCTCGGTGTGGGCGTCCGCACCGTCCGCGGGGGCCAGCCGCTCGGCCTCGCCGCGCAGCCGGCCGAGCTGTTCACTGGCGGCCGAGGCCCGTGTCTCCAGCATCTGGACGAGCGACTCGGCGCGGGCGGCGGCCGCCTGCCGGGACGGGCCGTCGGCGCCGTCGGTCGATTCGAGCAGCTGGGAGGCTCGGGTACGGACCTTGTTGGAGAGCCGGTCGAGTTCGGCGCGGGCCGCGCTCTCGTCGCTCTCGGCCCTGGCCTGCTCGGCGCGGAGGTCGGCTCCGACACCGACCTTCTCGTACAGCTGGGAGGCGGCACGGTAGGCCTCCCGCAGGGCCGGCAGGGCGGAGCGCCGCGCGCCCGCTTCCGGTTCGGGCAGGTCCTCGGGCACGCCCGCGATCTCGGACCGCTCGGCCCGCAGGGCGCGGGCGGTGCGGCGCGCGTCGTCGGCGGCCCGCTGGGCGGCCCTGCGGTCCTCGTCGGCGGCCCTGGCACGCTCCAGGCAGGTCGCGGCCCGGGATTCCGACTCGGCCGCCTCGTCGCCCAGTTCGCGCAGCGTGACCTGCCAGCCCGCCCGTTCGCGGAGCCGGAAGGCGAGTCCGGAGAGCGCGTCGGCGACCCGCCGGGCGCGCTGGGCGGCGTCCTGGCGTTCGTCGCGCACCCGGGCGGCGTCGGCGGCAGCCTCGTCCGCCTCGGCCCTGGCGGTACGCGCCTCCTCCAGCGCCGCTGTGGCGGACCCGGCCGCCTCCTTGGCGCTGCCCGCGGCAGCGGCGAGTTCGTCGAGCGTGCCGGGCGGGCAGGTGGCACGCCAGGACCCGAGCCGGGCGGCGAGCGTCCGGTCGCCGCCCAGCCGGGCGGCGAGCCCGCGGATCTCCTCGTCGCGCCGGCCCGCACGGGAGCGCAGCGCCTGCCGCTCCTCGTCGGCGGCGTGCTCGTCGTGCATGGCCGGGTTCGGCGGTACGAGGAACACGTCGCCGTCCCCGGTACCGGACGGACCGGGGCCCGGGACAGGTGCCAGCAGCGCGGACGCGGTGCCGACGGCGACCGCGGAGCGCGGCAGCAGGGCGGCCCCGCCGAGGACGGAGCGGGCCCGGCCGTGGGCGGCCGGGTCGGTGATGACCACCCCGTCGACCAGCTCGGGTCGGGCGGCCAGCACCGCCGCGTGGTCGGCGGGGTCCACGGCCTGCGCGAGATAGCGCCAGCCGGGCAGGGCGGGGATGCCGTGCTCGCCCAGGAACTCGACGGTGGCCAGCACGTCGGGTCCCGGGGGCAGCAGCCCGCCGTCGCCCAGTGCGCCGAGGATCCGGGAGTCGTCCGCGGCGGCGGTGCGCAGTTCGAAGAGCTGCCGTTCGGCCGACGCGACGCCCCCGTCGAGCAGTTCCTGGAGCTCTTCCGCGCTGCGGTCCAGTTCGGCTGCGGTGAGTCGGCCGCGCGTCAGGGTGTGGGCGTGGCGCTGCGGCTCGCGGGCGGTGGCCGGTGCGTCCTGGACCCCGCCGGCTCCGGGGCCCCCCGCGCCCGCGTCGTCCGCGGTGGCCGCGCCCCGGGGCCGGTCCGCATCCCGGGGCGTCGTGCCGTTACGGGGCTGGGGCAGCCCGACAGCCGGGCCGGATGCCGGTGTCGCCGGCGCTGTCGATCCGGCGGGCAGACTGAGCAGTTCGGCCAGCCGGGTCTCCGCCGCGATGGATTCGGCGGTGCGCAGCTCTGTCTCGTACGCGTGCTCGGCGGCGCGCGCCGCGTCCGCGGCCCGGGCGGCGGCGAGGTCGGCCCGGCTCTCCCGGGAGGCAGCCGCCTTGGCCTCGTCCGCCGTGCCGCGTGCCTGGTCCCGGGCCGCGTCCCAGGCGGCCACCGCTGTCTTCTCCGCGTCGCTGGCCGCCAGGGCGGCGCGCGCCGGATCCGCGTCGGGCGCCGTGTCGTCCAGCCAGCCCGCGCGGACGGCCTCGGAGGTTTCCTGGCCGACCTCGGCGAGGCGCTGGCGCAGATGTCCGGCCTCGCTGCGGGCGCGCTGCGCCTCGGTAGCCGCGGCGGTGGCGTCGCGGTGGGCGGCCTCGCCCGCCGTCTGGAGTGCGGCCGCGCGCTCCTCCTCCTCGTTGGCGAGCTGCTCGCCGCTTTCGGCTGCCGAGTGGAGTGCGCGGACCAGGTCGGCCGCCGCGGTGGCACGGGCGGCCAGGGCCGGGGCGGCGTCCCGCTCGGCCTCGCGGATGGCCACGGCGACCCGGGCGGACCGGTCGGCCGCCGCACGGTGCCGCAGCACCGCCTCGGCCGCCTGCCACGCCGAGTGGAACGTCCGCGCGTCGGCCAGCTCCCGGCGCTGCGCCGCAGCGGACTTCTCGGCGACGGTGAGCGCCAGTGAGGCGTGCCGGTAGGCCAGTTCGGCGGCGATCAGCGCGCTGCGGGCGCGGGCGTCCTCGGCCTGTGTGACGGTGTGGGCGGCGGACGTGACCTGCTGGGCGAGGTCGGAGGCGCGGCCCCGCTCCTCGGCGGCACGGGAGGAGAGCCTGCGGGCGAGGGTGCGCGTACGGCGCTCGGCGCCCGCGTGGACGTCCCTGGCCCGCGAGCGCACCGCCGCGGCGTCGACGATGCGGCCGAGCAGGTCGACCGAGCCCGCGGTGAAGTCCCGCTCCGCGGTGAGTTCGGCGCGGCGGCCGAGCTTGCTGCCGAAACTGCCGACGAGGTCGGCCAGGCCGTCCGTGTCGCGGGTGTCGGTGACGGCCCGCAGGAGCAGATCGGTGAAGTCGGAGTCCTTCTTGACCGCGAAGAGACCGGCCGCCTCGCCCTCGTCGGCGTTCATCTCGCGCTGGTAGCGGAAGAGTTCGGGGTCGAGGCCCAGATCGCCGAGGTGCTCGTTCCAGCGGTCGTGGATCTCCTCCCAGTGGACGTCCAGATGGGGATAGAACTTGCCGGCCTCGGTGATCGCGTCACGGAAGCCCTTCATGGTGCGGCGCCTGCCCCGCGCCCCGGACACACCTTCCACCGGCGGCCGTACGGTGGTGGCTTCGGCGACCGGAAGGGAGTCGAGGCTCAGCCCGGGTCCCGGCCGGAACGAATACCACGCCTCGGCGAACTTCCGCGGGTCGTTGGAGACCTGCCGGCCGCGCCACTCGCTGGCCTTGCCGACCACGACGAGCTCACCGGTGAGGGTGTGCTGCCACTCCAGGGCCACGTGGCCGCAGTCGTCGGCGAGCAGGAACTTGCGCAGCACGCCGGAGCTGGCGCCGCCGAGAGTGTTGCGGTGGCCCGGCAGCATCACCGAGAAGATCAGCTTCAGCAGGACCGACTTGCCCCCGCCGTTCTCCAGGAAGAGGACACCGGCGGGTGCGGGGCGGCGCGGCGGGCCGACCGGCTCCTCCTCGAAGAACTCCGCCTGGGCCGGGGCCGGGCTGGGCACGGGGGCGCCCACTCCCCGCAGGTCGAGCACGGTGTCGGCGTAGCGCGCACCGGCAGGTCCGATGGAGTAGAGGCGGACCCGGGACAGCTCGTACATGGCGGCGGACTCTCGTCGTTGTGGTGCGGCATCTGGCTCTGGGGTTTTCGGAGGCCCGGGCTCTTCAGGAACTCGGGCTGTCAGAAGCTCGGGCTGTGCAATGGATCCGGAGTTAGGGGCTGTTCAGGAGTGGAAGGGCAGTCCTGCGTCGGCGGTCAGTTCGAGGTCGTCCGTCCCGGAGGGCGGCACCAGCGTGGCCGTTCCGTCGGTCACCGGCACGACGCCCAGGTCGAGCAGTTCGGCCATGGCGGCGCTGCCCGCCATGTCGCGCACCTGGAGCTGGTAGCGGGCGGTGGTGCGGTACGCGCCTCCGGCGTCGTCGCCGGTGCGCTGCAGGAATCCCGACTCGGTCAGGAAGACCACGGCCTTGGCGACGATCCCGGTGGTGGAACCGGCCAGTCGCCTGGCGTCCTTGGTGGCTCCGGTCGAGCTGCGCCTCGCGTAGATCCGCCAGGCGGCTTCGAGCCCGGGTGCGTCGGTGGCCGGGTCGCTGTTCTCCCCCTGCTCATCGGCCCGTTCCTCCAGACGGCGGCAGGCCTGGCGGACGAACGCGTCGACGCCGTTGACCGTGATCCGGCCGATGTATCCGTCGTCGGCGAGGTCTTCGGGCCGCGGGAAGGACATGGCGGCGACGGCGAGATGGGCCAGCCCGTGCAGGAAGCGGTCGGCCGAGTCGGCGGCGGCGCGGCGCGCGTAGTCACCCATGCGGACGGCGAAGACCGAGTCCTCCCCCGCGGCGACGGCCATGCCCGCCCGGGTGGAGACCTCCAGGACGACCAGGCCGAGGCCGGTGGCGACCGCGTCGGCGAGCCGGGCGAAGGCGGGGGCCTCACGGTAGCGGCGGAGCAGCTCCGCGTACTCGGCGTCGCGGGCGGGCACCAGCTTCGGCTGGAGCCCGAAGGCGACGAGGCGCGCCGCGTCCGCGGCGTCGGCCGGAGTCACCGCGGAGCCGGCCTGCGGCACGGCGGTGCCGGCCTGGTCGGGCTCGCTCCACGCGGTGTGCTCGGCGTGGGTCTCGCTCACAGCTGCTGCTCCTCGGTCGGTGTCGTTCTGCGCTGCTCCCCGGGTCCTGGCCGCCGGGCTTCCGGCCCTGCGGGCTTCCCGGCCCGGGCATCCGGGGCGGAGCGGATGTCCTGCCGGATGTTCATGCGGACTCCGTGCGGCCCGCGGCCATGCCGACGGTGTCCAGGAGGGCCGTCCCGACGATCAGGTCCGCGCCGCCGAACTCGGAGTCGTCCAGATCGGTGCCGTCGTCCACGGCGAAGAGCAGGCGTTCCTCACCCTGCCGGTACGCGGTGCCGACCGGTGGGCTGGCCGCGTGGATGGCCAGCAGGGCCACCAGATAAGGCAGTTCCGGATCGCGCAGGCGGGCTTCGGCCAGCAGGCCGGAGAGCCGGCGCGGGGCGTCGTGCTCCAGGTCCAGCAGCTCCATCGCGGCTGTCAGCTGCTCCTCGCTGAACCGGCTGTCGTCCGGTGTCGCGATGAGGTCGGGCTCGGGCATCTCCGCGCCCAGGTGCTCCCGCTCGGCCGGCGGGGTCAGCAGAATGTCGACCAGGTCCCCGACCCGTACCGACACGGGTGTGCGCAGTCCGGTGCCCCGGGCGAAGAACGCGTCGGTGACCCGGATGGCCTGCTCCAGCGGCAGTGGCAGGACGGGAGCGACCAGCTGTCCGTACAGATCGAGTCCCGAACTCGCCGTCGGCGGGGCGAAGGCCTGCCGGTCCTGCTCGGCGCGGAAGAGCGGTCCCGCCTCCAGCAGCCGGGACTGGAGCTGGGTGTGGCGGCGGATGCAGTCCTTGACGATGTCGACGAGCTCGGCGGCGCGCCGCTTGTGCTCGGGCTCCTCCGTCTCGTCCCTGGCCTTGCGGATGTTGGTGAGGATCGCGTTCTCATGGCGGTAGCGGTCGGCCACGTGGTCGAGGGCTTCGTCGATCATGTCGGGCACGGTCCTGAGCCAGTCGACCGCGCGGACGTTGCGCCGGGTCGCCTCCAGCGTCCTGCGCAGCGTCTCGGCGTACTGCACGGTCCGGTACCGGGCCTGCTCCGCCGCGAGCTGGGCGTCGGCGAGCCTGCCCCGGCTGATCAGCACCTCCAGCTTGACCTCGGCGGCGATCTGCGCGCTGGTGACGTCCGTATCGAGCGCGCCCACCAGGACGTTGACCGCTTCGTCGGTGGTGCGCAGGAAGACCGTGCCGCCGTGGCCGGGCACCTCCTCGACCAGCTTGAAGTCGTAGTCCCGGCGGACGTACGCGCCGTCGGGACCGAACGTGCCGTAGACCGCGCGGAATCCGCGGTCCACGCTGCCGACATTGATCAGGTTCTCCAGCACCCAGCGGGCCACCCGCTCGTGCTCGTCGGCCGGGCGGCGCGGGGCCTGGGCCGCGACGCGCGGCAGCAGCCTGGCCACTATCTGGTCGTGGTCGGCCCCGGTGTCGAAGTCCATGTTGAGCGTGACCAGGTCGATCGCGGCGAGCGCCACCTCGGCCATGGCGTAGACCGTGTACTCACCGGCCAGATTGGCCTTGCGCACATCGAGGTCGTGCAGCGGGGCCGTGCACGCGAGCGCGCGCAGCCGCCGCGCCAGCCCTTCGTCGGCGGCCGGGCCCGGTGCGGGGCGCGGCCCCGCGCTGAGCTGGGGCGGAACGAATTCCGTCGGGGCAGGCGAAGTCACGTGCACAGATTAGGTCCTCGCACTGACAACGGTCGAAACGGCGCGGATGGGGCGACTGTCGCCCGTGCCCGCACGGCCCGCGACGGCTAGGCTTCGTGCTCCCCGTACCGGCCCGGACACCGCCGTACCGGCCCCGGGCCCGCGCCGTGACCATCCACCGGTCCACCCTGTGTCCACTGTCCGGTCCACACCGCAGCCATCCCTGATCCACCCTGTGTCCACCGTCCGGTCCACCCCGTGGCCATTCCCGGTCCGCCCCGGATCCCGCACCGGTACGACGCGCCGGTGCGAACCCCCGTCCCGCTCCGGAGGGAGCCGTATGAGCAGCACGACCGCCCCGACCGCCGCCTCCCCGGCCGTGGTCGATCTCAACGCCGACCTCGGTGAGGGATTCGGCCGCTGGACGCTCACCGACGACGACGCGCTGCTCTCCGTCGTCACCAGTGCGAATGTCGCCTGCGGCTTCCACGCGGGCGACCCGTCGACCATGCGCCGGGTCTGCGAACTGGCCGCCGCTCGCGGTGTACGGATCGGCGCCCAGGTCTCGTACCGCGACCTCGCGGGTTTCGGGCGGCGCGCGATGGACGTCCCCGCCCGTGAACTGGCCGACGAGGTCGCCTATCAGATCGGCGCGTTGGAGATCTTCGCGCGGGCCGCGGGCAGCCGGGTGTCGTACGTCAAACCGCACGGCGCGCTCTACAACCGCACTGTCCACGACGAGGAGCAGGCGGGCGCGGTCGTCACGGGCGTACGGCTCGCCGGGGGCGCGCTGCCGGTGCTCGGACTGCCCGGCTCGCGGCTGCTGGCGGCAGCCGCGGACGCGGGACTGCCCGCGGTGCCCGAGGCATTCGCCGACCGCGCGTACACCGCGCGGGCCACACTCGTTCCCCGTACCCGGCCCGAAGCGGTGGTGCACGACCCTGACGCGGTCGTCGCCCGCGCTCTGGGCATGGTGCGCGGCCGCTCGGTGGCCGCGGTCACCGGAGAGCGCGTCCCGGTCGACGCGCGGTCGCTCTGTCTGCACGGCGACACCCCGGGGGCCGCGGACATCGCGCTGCGGGTCCGCCGGGAACTGCTCGGCGCCGGTGTGGTCCTGGAGCCCTTCGCATGACGGTCCGGGTACGCGGCCGGGCGCGCCGGCCGCGCGGAGGTCTCCGCCGATGAGGGTGCTTCCGGTGGGCGAACACGCCCTGCTCGTCGAGCTGGAGTCGGCTCCGGAGACGGAGGCCTTCCACGCGGAGCTGCTGCGCCGGCGCGACGCAGGTGAACTTCCCCCGGTGGGGGAGATCGTGCCGGCCGCCCGGACCGTACTGCTGGACGGCCTGGCCCGGCCCCGGGAACTCGCCGACCGGCTCACGACCTGGACCGTGCCGCCGTCGGCCGGTGCCGGGGGTCCCGAGATCGAGATCGCCGTGCGCTACGACGGCCCCGACCTGGCGGAGGTGGCGCGCCGCTGGCAGGTGGCGCCGGAGGAGGTGCCCGGCATCGTCGGGGGCCTGCGGTTCCGGGTCGCCTTCTGCGGGTTCGTCCCCGGCTTCGGCTATCTGTCCGGGCTTCCCGAACGGCTGCGGCTGCCGCGCCGGGCCACGCCCCGTACGGCCGTGCCCGCCGGTTCGGTCGCTCTCGCCGACACCTACGCGGGTGTCTACCCCCGCTCGTCCCCCGGTGGCTGGCAGCTGATCGGCACCACCGGCGCGGTGCTGTGGGACCAGGACCGCGAACCTGCGGCGCTGCTGGTGCCCGGCGTACGGGTGCGGTTCAGCACCGAGGAGCCGGCATGAGGACGACCGGCCCGGAGGATCGGGCGGGGGGCGAGGTACCAAAGGCCGGATTTCCCACGGCCGGTGGTCCGGAGACAGGGGTTCCGATGGCCGGGGTCCCCCGGGCTCTGGAGGTCGTGCGCCCCGGTGCTCTCACCACCGTGCAGGACCTCGGGCGCCCGGGGTACGCGCATCTCGGTGTTCCGCGCTCGGGCGCCCTGGACCCGGCCGCGCACCGGCTGGCGAACCTCCTCGCGGGGAACACGGCGGACGCCGCCACCCTGGAGACGACCCTCGACGGCACCGCGGTACGGGTCCGTACGGACGTCACCGCGGCCGTGACCGGTGCGCCCTGTCCGGTGCGGATCGACGGCCGCCCCACCGCCTGGGGCGCGCCGGTGCGGGTCCCGGCGGGCGCGGTACTCGATGTGGGCGGGGCCGTCGAGGGGCTGCGCAGTTATGTGGCGTTCGGCGGTGGCGTCGCCGTGCCGCCGGTGCTCGGCAGCCGGGCCACCGACCTGCTCTCCGGTCTTGGCCCCGCACCGCTTGCGGCCGGACAGCTGCTGCCGCTCGGTGCCCCGGCCGGGCCTCCGGGCCCGGTGGACGCCGTCCCGCTGCCCGCTCCCCCGGCCGAGCTGGTGCTTCCGCTGATCCTGGGCCCCCGCGCGGACCGGTTCACGGATGCGGCGCTGCGGGCTCTGCCGGAGGCCTGCTACCGGGTCTCGGCCGCGAGCAACCGCATCGGCCTGCGCACCGAGGGCCCGCCACTGGAGCGGTCGGACGGCGCCGAACTCCCCAGTGAGGGAATGGTTCTGGGCGCGGTGCAGGTGCCGCCCGACGGGCTGCCGGTGCTCTTCCTCGCCGATCATCCGGTGACCGGGGGTTATCCGGTGCTCGGTGTGGTCCCCGAGGACCGGCTGGGGGCTGCGGCCCAGGCGGTACCGGGGATTCCGGTGGTGTTCGTTCCCGTGCACCGCCACCCGGCTCCGGCGCCCGGCACCCGGGGTCCGCGGACCCGCTGATCCGGCCGGCCGCGGTCGCCTGCCCACCGGCCGCTTCCGGCCCCGGCTGTCCCCGGCCCGACCGCTGATGAGGCGGGCGGGACGGCCACGTCAGACCGCGGTCCCCTCGGTTCCGATCCGGCTGCGCACCGCGGTCTGCACCTCGGCCTCCTCGGCGGGATCGGCGGCCAGCCGCCGGAGGCGGTCGACCACCCGGATGTCGCCGGTCGCGGCGTGCAGGGCGGCCACCTCGCGGGTGGTCTCCTCGCAGTCCCACAGGCACTCGACGGCGAATCCGGCGCCGAAGGACGGGTCGGTGGCGGCGAGCGCGCGGGCCGCGCTGCCGCGCAGGTGCGAGGAGGCCGTCTCGCGGTACACATGGCGCAGAACGGGCGCCGCGCAGGCGATTCCGAGCCGTCCGGCGCCGTCGACGAGCGTCCAGAGCAGGGCCGCGTCGGGGCCGTCGGCCCGGACGGTCTCGCGCAGCGCGCCGAGCACCAGGTGTGCGTCCTGCGTCCCGCCGCGCCCTGCGAGCACACCGGCTGCGGAGGCTCCCAGCGCGTCGGGCCGCTGCACCCAGCAGCGTGCCCGGTCCACCGCTTCGTCGCCGCACATCCGCTCGAAGGCGGCCACGGCCGTCTCCGCGACGATGCGGGAAGGGCTGTCCACCGCCGCTTCGACGAGGTCCAGCACAGCGGGATCCCGGGCCTCGGCGAGATAGTGCAGCGCCGCACAGCGCGCCCCGTCCGCACCGCTGCGGGCGGCCTCGACGATCGCGGCGCGGTCCCCGGGACCGGCCACGGCGGTGAGGCAGCGGGCGGCGGGCAGGTGCAGTTCGCTGCCGCGTTCCAGACCCTGCTGCGCCCAGTCGAAGACGGCCTGCACGCTCCAGCCGGGCCGGGGGCCCGTCGGGCGCATCTGGCGCTGCCAGCGGTCGAAGGACCCCTGCTCCCCGGCGGCCCGGACCCGGGCGCCGACCGACTCCCGGGGGTCGTCGGCCCACAGCCGCCAGGGCCTGGGTTCGTAGGCGTCGCGCACGGCGGCGGCCAGTTCGGCCTCGCCCTGCGGGGTGGCGGGGAACCGGCCGAGCACGGGCACGGCCAGGGAGCGCAGCCCGGCGTCGTCGTCGCGCAGTGCGAGTTCGTCGAGCGCCCAGGCCCAGTTGGAGCCGGTCGCCGCGTACCGCCGCAGCAGCGCTAGCGCGTCTCCCCTGTCGTACGAGGCGAGGTGCCCCAGCACCGCGAGGGCGAGCCCGGTCCTGCTGTCCTCGGTGACGAAGTGGTCGTCCGGGACGAAGAGGTGCCGCTCGATCTCACCGAGCCCGCCGTCGAGGTCGAGATAGAGGCGCGCGTAGTAGAGCGAGCGGTTCTCGACCTGCCAGTCGTGGCGGGGGTCGCTCAGGACGCAGTGATTCAGGGCGGCCAGCGCTTCCTTGCGCGGTGCGGCGAGCGCGTGCAGCGTGCCGTCGCCGCGGCCCCGCTGGAGGAGGCCGAGCAAGGTGCCGCTCGGCGCTATGACTGGATCGATCATGGAAGAAGCCTCACATCAAGCTGTAGACGCAACCGGGATACGTGGACTACCTGGCCGCGCAACAACATGTTCGGCCGCCCGTTGCCGTCTGCTTGGTGCAGTTCATCTTCCTCTGCCTCTCGTCGGTGGTCCGATATGGACCCGCGACGTCATGATGACCCAGCCAAATCGCCACCGCGACCACATTTACGACAGGCCGGTCAGCGTGCGCCGAACAGCTCCACCAGCTCTGTCTTCCCAAACATCCGCGCGGTATCCACCGCGGACGGAGTCCCGGCCTCCGGATCGGCGCCGCCGGCGAGCAGGGCACGGATCACCGCGTCCTCGCCCTTGAAGACCGCACCGGCCAGCGGGGTCTGCCCCCGGTCGTTGGCCCGGTCCGCCTCCGCCCCGCGGGTGAGGAGCGCTTCCACCGTCGCCGCGTGGCCGTGGTAGGCGGCGAGCATCACGAGGGTGTCGCCGCGGTCGTTGGTGAGGTTCGCCGGGACCCCTGCGTCGACGTACGCGGCGAGCGCGTCGGTCTCCCCGTGCCGGGCGAGGTCGAAGACCTTCGTCGCCAGCTCGACCACCTCGGGGTCCGGAGCCTCGCTCATCGCGCGTACCGCCTTCCATGCCGTGACTGCCGTGAATGCCGCGATCTCGGTTACGGCATGCCAGCCGTACGAGTGAACCGACAGATTACTGCCCGCCCCGGGCGCGCGGCACGGCCCGTGCGCCCGCATCGGCCAGTCAGGTGAATTAAACGACATTTAACCCATTTGCACCTTTTATCGTATAGATACTTTCTGTGAACCTGGAAGAACTCATGGTGACTGTCCCCCCAACCAGGAGAACACTCATGATCCTTTCCATCTCAGGCGTCGTACTGCTGGGCGTCATCGCCTTCCTCTTCTTCAAGAAGGACGGGCTCAAGGCCTCCCACGGACTCGTCTGCGCCCTCTTCGGCTTCTACGTCGCGGGTACCGCCATCGCACCGAGCATCACGGCCGGCGGCGCGAGCCTGGCCAGCATGCTGGGCGGAATCAAGTTCTGACCCTCGGCAACCGCTTCCCTCACCCACCCCAGGAGACAGACGTGGCCCGGCGACCACTTCCCCGCATTCTGAGCAGCAGCAGCGCATCGATCACCCGCAGCCGCGAGATCGCGCGGACGGCCGCCGACAGCGCCACCGATGTCCTCCATCCGCTGATCACCGTCGGACGCGGCCTGCGCAGGCTGGCCTCGGCCGGGCGGCAGCGGTGGGCCGCGACACCCAAGGACCGGCGCGGCCCCGCGTTGTTCCTCGTCGCGGCCTGTGTCCTGGTGGTCGCGCTCATCCCGTACGGGCCGCTGCTCGCCCTGATCACGGTGATGGCCGCGGCCGCCTGGAAGGGGCACGAGCGGACCGTGGTGAAGACCGGGCCCGACGAGGCGGAGACCGCCCGGCTCCAGGCGCTGTACGAGGCCCTGGTGCCGTACTTCGCCGTCCCCGACGATCCCGCTCCCCTCTTCAGCCACGGCGGCGCCTGGGACGAGGCGTTCAGTGACTACACCTTCGACGGCGACGGACGGCTCACCGCTCTGCACGTCGCGTACCCGGCGCACTTCACCGACGGCGAAGCCACGTCCCGTACCCGGATCGAGCAGCTCCTGCACGCCAAGTCCGGGCGCGGGCGCGAGTACCGCTTCGACTGGGACGAGGAGGGCAACCGGCTCGCGATGAGCGTGCTGCCCGCCCTGTCCACCACGATCGCCGCGCAGCCCTTCGTCACCGGGCCCGGCGAGACCGTTCTCGGTTTCACCGACCCGGAAGCGGTGCGGCGCACGGTGCCGGTGCAGGACGGCGAGGGGCAGAGCGACGCACCGCCCGTCGTCTGGCGGACGGGCGCGCGCTCGACCGAACCGCACCTGCTCGTCGTCGGCGAGCCGGGCAGCGGGACCACCACGCTGCTGCGCTCGATCGCGCTCCAGGCCCTGCGGCACGGCGACGTGGTGATCATCGAGGGCAGCGGGACCGGGGAGTACGCCTGCCTGACCGGGCGCAACGGGGTGCTGGCCGTCGAGTGCGGACTCTCCGGGGCCCTGTCCACCCTGGAATGGGCGGCGCACGAGACCGAGCGGCGGCTGATCGCGGCTAACCGGGCCAGGCAGTCCGGGCATCCCACGCCCGAGGACACCAGGCGCCCGCTGTGGATCCTGGTCGACCGGCCCAGCGTCTTCGGGCATCTGGCGGCGGCCGACGGGCGCACCGACCCCCAGGAGCTGTTGCAGGTCCCCCTGCGGCACGGCAGAGCGGCGAGCGTCACGGTGGTGGTGGCCGACCAGCTCGACACGGTGGACGCGCTGAGCGACGCCGTCCGGCACCACACCCGGGCCCGCGTCGTGCTCGGATCTGCGCCCGACGGCCAGATCGAGGCCCTGCTCGGCGCGCCGCCGCACACCACGCCGACGCCCGGGACCCCGCCGGGACGCGGTTATGCCCGGCTCGGGTCCGGGCCGGTGCTGCGGCTCCAGGTCCCGGCCACCCCCGACCCGTACGACGAAGCGACCAGCGAGGCGCACCGCACGGCGGTGCTGGATCTGCTCCCCGGCCGGCAGGGCTCGGCGGACCCGGCACCGGCGCCGCAGCAGACCGCGGCGGAACCCGCTCCGATGGAGGCGGCTCCCCCGGAGACGGCTCCGCCGGAGGCCGGGCCGCGGGTCAGGGAGGCGACGCCGGTGGCGGCCGAGGGCTGACGCAGGTCAGGCGACGAAGGTCCGCGGGGCGTCGATGCCGGTGCTCGCGCCGGTCTCGACCAGCCGCGCGGCGGCCGCCAGCCGCTGCGCGGCCTCGTCGGCCACCCGTCCCCCGACGGTGAACGGCAGTCGGACATACCCCTCGAAGGCCCCGTCGACCCCGAACCGGGGCCCGGAGGGGACCCGCACCCCGACCCGCTCACCGACCTCGGCGAGCCGGGAACCGGAGAGCCCGCCCGTCCGCACCCAGAGCGTCAGCCCGCCGTGCGGCACGTCGAACTCCCAGTCGGGCAGCTCCCTGCGGACGGCCGTGACCAGCGCGTCGCGGTTCTCCCTGGCCTGCGCCCGGCGGATACCGACCGCCGCGTCCCAGCCCCCGGTGCTCATCAGCCAGTTGATGGCGAGTTGCTCCAGCACGGGCGTCCCCAGGTCGGCGTAGGCCCGTGCCGACACCAGGCTGCGGATCACGTCGGGCGCGGCACGCACCCACCCGATCCGCATACCGGCCCAGAACGCCTTGCTCGCCGAGCCCACCGTCAGCACCGTGCTGCCGGCCGGGTCGAAGGCGCACACCGGGCGCGGCATGTCGGTCTCCTCGTCGAGGAGCAGTTCGCTCATGGTCTCGTCGACGACCAGGACCGTGCCGGCCGAGCGGGCCGCGTCCACCAGACCCCGCCGCTGGTCCTCGTCGGCGAGCGCGCCGGTCGGGTTGTGGAAGTCGGCCACCACATAGGCGATACGGGGGGCCGCGTCGCGCAGCACCTGCCGCCATCTGGGCAGGTCCCAGCCTCTGAGCCCCTCGGCCATCGCGACCGGGACCAGCCGGGCCCCCGCCTCGCGCATCAGCTGGAGGATGTTGGCGTACGAGGGCGACTCGACGGCGATGCGCTCGCCGCGCCCGGCGAAGAGGTGGCAGATGGCGTCCATGGCGCCCATCGCCCCGGTGGTCACCATGATCTGCTCGGGCATGGTCGGGATGCCCTGCTCGGTGTAGCGGTCGGCGAGCTTCTGGCGCAGCGCCGGAAGCCCCGCCGGGTAGTCGCCGTGGGTGTGCGCGTACGGCGCCAGCTCTTCGAGCGCTCCCTGGACCGCGCGGGTGAGCCAGGGTTCCGGGGCGGGCAGCGCGGCGGTGCCGAGGTCGATCACCGAGCCGAGCGTCTCGGGCGGCAGCGGTTCCAGACCGCGGGCGGGCAACGGGTTGCCGGCCGGGACGGCGGTCCAGCTGCCCGCGCCCCGGCGGGACTCCAGGAAGCCCTCGGCGCGCAGCGCCTCGTAGGCGGCGGCCACCGTGGTGCGGCTGACCGCCAGCGCGACCGCCAGTTCCCGCTCGGCGGGCAGCCGCGCGGCCACCGGGACGCGGCCTTCGAGGACGAGCACCCTGATGCCGTCGGCGAGCGCCCGGTAGGCCGGCGGCCTGCGCGTGCCGGGGCCGGCCGGCCGTGACTGCTGGGTGCTGAGCTGACGGGCCAGCTGGGCCGCGCCGACCGCCGAAGTCCACTGCGTCATGGAATTCAGTCCACCTTCCCGGAATTGGCCATGGTTGGCCTCGGATTCCAAGCCACAGAGTGTCACGTACCAGTCCACTGCGGCTACCCATCACTGAGGGGGACCACATTGTCCAGGAATGTCATACGCAGGCTTGTGCAGCTCTACGTCGGTCTGGCGCTGTACGGCGCCAGCTCCGCCCTTCTCGTCGACGCGGGACTCGGCCTTGAGCCGTGGGGCGTTCTGCACCAGGGGCTGGCCCGGCTCACCGGGCTGACGATCGGCACCGTCTCGATCATCGTCGGCGCCGCCGTACTGCTGCTGTGGATCCCCCTCAGGCAACGCCCGGGGCTCGGCACCGTCTCCAATGTCTTCGTCATCGGCATCGCCATGGACGCGACCCTCGGCCTCGTCCCGGCCGTCCACGGACTGCCCGGCCGGATCCCGCTGATGGCCGCGGGCATCCTGCTCAACGGCGCGGCCACGGGCCTGTACATCTCCGCCCGCTTCGGCCCCGGCCCCCGGGACGGCCTGATGACCGGGCTGCACCGTCTCACCGGTCTTTCGATCCGGCTGTCGCGCACCGCCATCGAGATCGCCGTCGTCGCCACCGGCTTCGCCCTGGGCGGGACCCTCGGCGTGGGCACGGTGGTGTACGCCCTCTCCATCGGGCCGCTCGCCCAGATCTTCCTGCGGGTGTTCGCGCTGCCCGAGCCGGCCGCCGGCCCGGCACTGCCGGCCCTCGCCACCGCGCAGGCGATACTTCCCGAGTGACGAGGACGCGACACCCCTATCTGGACCACCCGGGCCCGATCCCGTTCGCCCACCGGGGCGGCTCGGCGGACGGCCTGGAGAACACCGCGGCCGCCTTCCGGCAGGCCGAACAGGCCGGATACCGGTATTTCGAGACCGATGTGCACGCCACGGCCGACGGCCGGCTCGTCGCCTTCCACGACGCGACGCTCGACCGGACGACGGACACACGGGGCACGATCGCCGCCCTGCCGTGGAGCGAGATCAGGCGGGCACGGGTGGCGGGCACCGAACCGCTGCCGCTCTTCGAGGACCTCCTGGAGGAGTTCCCCGATGCCCGCTGGAACATCGACATCAAGGCCGGGCCCGCACTGGCCCCGCTGATCGGACTGATCCGCGGCACCGGCGCCTGGGACCGGGTGTGCGTCGGCTCGTTCTCCGAGCGGCGCGTGGCCGCGGCGGCCCGCCTGGCGGGTCCGCGCCTCGCCACTTCGTACGGCATGAGCGGCATCGCGGCGCTGCGGCTGCGCTCCTACGGGGCCCCGGCCGCCCTCCGCACGGGCGCTGTCTGCGCCCAGGTTCCGGAATTCCACGGCCGGATCCGGGTGGTCGACCGGCGCTTCGTACGCACCGCCCACGCCCGCGGACTCCAGGTGCACGTGTGGACGGTCAACGACCCCGGGCGGATGGCCGCCCTCCTCGACCTGGGAGTGGATGGCATCATGACCGATCATCTGACGTCACTGCGCACGGTTCTCACCGCGCGGGGGGCGTGGAACTGACGATCAGGGGGGCGCGGTGTGAGCGCTGGAACCGCGAACGGCGCGGTCGGCACGGCCGACGCGACCACTGCGGCCGACCGTAAGCGCGAGCAGCACGGCTGGTACTTCTACGACTTCGCGTCCTCCGTCTACTCGACCAGTGTGCTCACGGTGTTCCTCGGCCCCTATCTCACCTCGGTCGCCAGGGCCGCCGCGGACGCCGGGGGCTATGTCCATCCGCTCGGCATCCCGCTGCGGGCAGGGTCCGTCTTCGCGTACACGGTCTCGGTGTCCGTGATCGTCGCGGTACTCGTCATGCCACTGGCGGGCGCCGTCGCCGACCGGACGGGACGGAAGAAGCCACTGCTGGCAGGTGCCGCGTACCTCGGCGCCGGAGCCACCGCCGGGATGTTCTTCCTGGACGGCGACCGCTATCTGCTGGGCTCCCTGCTGCTGATCGTGGCCAACTCCTCGCTGGCTGTCTCGATGGTCCTGTACAACGCGTATCTCCCGCAGATCGCGGGGCCGGAGGAGCGCGACGCCGTCTCCTCGCGCGGATGGGCCTTCGGGTACACATCGGGCGCCTTCGTCCTCGTACTGGATCTGGTGCTCTACTCGGGTCACGCGGGTTTCGGGGTTTCGGAGTCGACCGCCGTCCGGATCTGCCTGGCGACCGCCGGGGTGTGGTGGGGCGCGTTCACCCTGATACCGCTGCGCAGACTGCGCGACCGCCGGGTGGGCGCGGTGGCCGGGCGCGGGGCGGTGGGCGCCGGGTGGCGGCAGCTCCTCGGGATGCTGCGGGACATGCGCCGCTATCCGCTGACGCTCTCGTTCCTGCTCGCGTATCTCGTCTACAACGACGGCATCCAGACGGTGATCTCGCAGGCGTCCGTGTACGGCTCCGAGGAGCTCGGCCTCGGCCAGACCACCCTGATCACCGCGATTCTGCTGGTGCAGGTGCTGGCGGTGGCGGGCGCGCTCGGCATGGGGCGGCTGGCCCGGACGTACGGCGCGAAACACACCGTCCTCGGCTCGCTCGCCGTGTGGACGCTGATCCTCTGCGCCGGGTACTTCCTCCCCGCCCGGGCGCCGGTCTGGTTCTTCGCGCTGGCGGCGGCGATCGGCGCGGTGCTCGGCGGCAGCCAGGCGCTCTCGCGCTCGCTCTTCTCCCATCTGGTACCGGAGGGCAAGGAGGCCGAGTACTTCTCGGCGTACGAGATGAGCGACCGCGGACTGAGCTGGCTCGGCCCCCTGGTGTTCGGGCTGGCCTACCAGCTGACCGGCAGTTACCGTGCCGCGATCATCTCGCTGGTGATCTTCTTCGTACTGGGTTTCTTCCTGCTCGCGCGGGTACCTGTGAGGATGGCCGTGGAAGCGGCGGGAAACGCGGCACCGCAGCGGGTTTAGGCATTGAAGTGAAAGGCCGGTAGTGTACGCCTTTGGCTCACCAGGCGGACCGTTACTGCGGGATCATCAGCCGAAATCGCAGGGTGACATCTCTGAGCAGATGTGACAAAGAGGGCACTGGTGGGTACAACAAGGGGCGGCACGACGGGCGACGTATGACCCGCAACGGGAATCTTTACCGCCGACCGGACGTTGACCGGATGACGACGACAGCGACACCTGTCCTGTGGGCGACAAGCCCGGGAGGCACGATTCATGAGTGAGCGAGCTCTTCGCGGCACGCGCCTCGTGGTGACCAGCTACGAGACCGACCGCGGCATCGACCTGGCTCCGCGCCAGGCGGTGGAGTACGCATGCGAGAACGGACATCGCTTTGAGATGCCGTTCTCTGTAGAGGCGGACATTCCGCCGGAGTGGGAGTGCAAGGCCTGCGGCGCCCAAGCACTCCTGGTAGACGGGGACGGCCCTGAGGAGAAGAAGGGCAAGCCCGCGCGCACGCACTGGGACATGCTCATGGAGCGGCGCACCCGCGAGGAGCTGGAGGAGGTGCTGGCCGAGAGGCTGGCCGTCCTTCGTTCCGGCGCCATGAACATTGCCGTGCATCCGCGGGACAGCCGCAAGTCCGCGTAACGCCCAGGCGTTCGCGTACAGCACGACCACATCAGGAGCTGAGGGCTCCGGCACACTTCAGGGTGTGCCGGAGCCCTCAGCTCTTTGTACGACCTGCTCCCGTTATGGCCGGTCCCGTGCGCCCTGCCGCCGGTCAGGGCGTCAGCGGCGGGCGCGGACCCCCGTCGTTCCCGGGGGACTCGGGCCGGTCGTCGTTCTTGATGACCTCCCCCTGGACGACCTTGCCGTCGGGGCGGTGCATCCGCGCCTGCTGGAAGGCATCGCCGACGGTGCCGGGGGCGGCCCTGCTCATCCGGCGCTCCAGGGTCCGCTCCGTGTACCCGCTCAGCGCCGTGCGCAGCGGCGGCACCAGCAGCAGGAGCCCCACCACATCGGTGATCAGCCCGGGCAGCATGATCAGCAGCCCCGAGAGCATCAGGAAGCCGTTCCCGCCGCTCTCGCGCTCCTGCTCCGGCTGCACTCCTGACTGCTGCCGCTGCACCGTCTCCGTCAGGTTGCGGAAGGCCCGCCGCCCGGCCCGCTTGACGACGGCCGCGCCCAGCACGAGACCGCCGACGAGCAGGAAGAGAACGGCGAGCCCGCCCGCCACGTCGGCCACCAGGATCAGCAGCCAGATCTCCAGGACCACCCAGACGGCGATGCCCAGCGGTACGAAGGTGCGCGCCCGGGAGCGCCTGGGAGCGGTCGGGGGCTGTGTGCCGGTCGTCATGCTCCCAGTGTGCCTGCAGGCGCGCGCGGATGACGTGCCGGGGAGCTGTGCCGGGGAGCTCAGGAAGGCTCGCGTCCCAGCAGGCGTCCGGCCCGCGCGCCCACCCCCCAGGCCGTCACACGCCACAGCGCCTCCACGACGATGTCCTTGCTCATCTTGGAGTCGCCGATCTCGCGCTCCACGAACGTGATCGGAACCTCGACGACATGGCAGCCCGCCTCGACGGCCCGCCGGGCGAGGTCCACCTGGAAGCAGTACCCCTGGGACGACACCTCGTCGAGGCCGAGCTCCTCCAGCGTCTCCTTGCGGAACGCCCGGAAACCACCGGTGACATCGCGGATCGGTACGCCGAGGAGCAGCCGCGAGTACGTGCTGCCGCCCCGCGAGAGCAGCTCCCGGGACTTGGGCCAGTTGACGACCCGTCCGCCCGGCATCCATCGCGAGCCGAGCACCAGGTCGGCGCCCTTCAACGCGGTGAGCAGCCGGGGAAGTTCCTCGGGCTGGTGCGAGCCGTCGGCGTCCATCTCCACCAGGACGCCGTACCCGTGCTCGATGCCCCAGCGGAAGCCGGCGAGGTATGCGGCGCCGAGGCCTTCCTTGCCCTTCCGGTGCAGCACCTGGACCTGCGGGTCGTCCCCCGCCAACTCATCAACGATCTTCCCGGTGCCGTCCGGGCTGTTGTCGTCGGCGACCAGAATGTCCGCCTCCGGCACCGCGGCGCGAACCCGGGCAACGATCGGCTTGATGTTCTCGGCCTCGTTGTAGGTCGGAATGATGACCAAGGCCTTGCCGAGCGGACCGAACTGCCGCTCACCGCCGTCGTTCACTACTGCCCCTCACTGTGTCCCTACGCCGAACCATCACCTTATCCAGCGCCGGGATGGCGGAACGCAGCCGCGTCGGCAGGCCCGACTCCTGAGAGGGGGAGGGGAACTTCGGATCGGGGCCCGGCGTCCTTCGGGCCGACCTGGGGCCCGCTGGCTGCGGGTCGACCGAGAGCCGTTGTCTACTGAACGTCCGGGCCCCACCCGGGTCGCACCTGCCCGCGAACTCCGGAGGAGCAGGGCGGACCCCCTTCCGGCTGAAACCTCCCTCGCCCCCGAGGCGCGGGCGCTGAACCTGGCTCCCAGTGGTGGCATGCCTAGCGGCGTACCGCCCCATGACCCAGCGGCGTTCGACGACTGCGTGGAGGTTTGCCGGTCGGACGTCCTGTGGTGGACTCGGCCGAACCTACCCGCCGGTGGCCGCTTTCTGTCAACACTCGTCCCACCTGCGGTGTTCTGATGAATGGGCAGGTCAGTACGGAAGAGCCGCAGGTGGCGGGGAAGGCTTTCCGGCATCGATCGGCCGCACAAAATACCGTGATGTCACTCGTTCGGCCTCACGAAGACAGTTTGTCCGAAGACCACCGTCCGCAGGCAGACCGGGAGTTCGGCGCCAGGGGTGAGGTCCGGCAGGCCGGGGGTGCCGGAGCGCGGGTCGGTCGACCAGCGGGCCACCCGGTCGTCGGGGGCCTGCACGACCAGGTCGGCGGTGCGCCAGACCGCGTAGTCGGCGGGGGCACCGGGCACGAGCACACCGGTGTCGTCCCGGCCGATGGACCGCCAGCCGCCGCGGGTGTGGGCGGTGAACGCGGCACGTACGGAGATCCGGTGCGCGGGGGTCCGGTGGAAGGCCGCGGCCCGCACGTTCCCCCAGGGGTCGAGCGGGGTGACCGGGCTGTCGGAGCCGAAGGCGAGCGGGACCCCGGCCCGCAGCAGAGCCGCGTACGGGTTGAGGGTACGGGCCCGCTCGGCGCCGAGCCGCTGGGCGTACATCCCCTCGTCACCGCCCCACGCCGCGTCGAAGGCGGGCTGCACGGAGGCGGTGAGACCCAGCTCGGCGAAGGCGGCGACGGTTTCCGGGGTGAGCATCTCGGCGTGCTCGACGCGGTGGCGGGCGGCGCGGACCCGTTCCAGGCCGAGCTTCTCCGCCGCGGCCCGCACTCCGCCGACGACCGCGGTGAGCGCGGCGTCCCCGATGGCGTGGAAGCCCGCCTGGAGGCCGGCCTCGGTGCAGGCGGCGACATGGGCGGCGATGTCGGCGGAGTCCAGATGCGCCGTACCGGTGTGCGCCTCGTCCGCGTACGGCTCGTGCAGGCAGGCGGTGTGCGAGCCGAGCGAGCCGTCGACGAAGAGGTCACCTGCCGCGCCGATCGCGCCCAGCTCCCTGATGCGGCGGGCGTCCTTGTCGTCGGCGACGCGCTCGGCCCAGTAGCCGAAGACGCGCGGCCCCTTCTCCTGTCCGGCCAGGCGGAGCAGGCCGGTGAAGTCGTCCTCGTCGGAGATGTCGGGCCCGCCGCACTCGTGGAGCGAGCCGATACCGAGCGAGGCGGCCCGTTCACGGGCGGCGCGCTGCGCGTCGGTGCGCTGCTCCGGGGTGATCTGCGCGTGGGCCGCGGCGCGCACGGCGTGGTGCGCCGCGCCGGTGAGCGGGGCGTCCGCCCGGTAGCCGGGCAGCGAGGTGACCTGCGGGACGAGGTCGAGCAGGGCGGTGGAGACCACGGCCGAGTGGACGTCGACCCGCGGCAGATAGACCGGCCTTCCGCCGGCCGCCTCGTCGAGTGCGGTGCGGGTCAGCGGCCGGCCGTCCGGCCAGCCGGAGTCGTCCCAGCCGTGGCCGAGCAGGACCCGGTCGCCGGGGCGGCCGGCCGCGTGCTCCCGTACGAGACGGAGGGCCTCCCCCGCGCTCCGTGCGGCCGACAGGTCGAGCCCGGTGAGCGCGAGCCCGGTGGATGTCGTGTGGACGTGTGCGTCGGTGAACGCCGGGGTCACCAGGGCCCCTTCGAGGTCGACTGTCTCGTCGACACCCTTGGCGAAGGCGTCGGCCGCCCCTTCGGAGCCCACCCAGGCGACGTGCCCGCGTTCCACGACCATCGCGGTGGCGAAGGGGTCGGCGGGGCTGTGGATGTCCCCACCGCGCAGCAGTACGGTGCGGTGGTCGGCCCGGGGGGCGGTGCTCTCGGTCATGGAGAACAGTCTCCCGCCTCCGGCGCACCGGTCCGCGCACGGGGGCCCTCCGCGGGGCGGGGGCGGCCCGGATCTCCGGGTGGGATCCGCGGGTCAGATCTCCGGGGGCCGTGCCTCGTACGGAGTGGAGAGCACGACGGTCGTACGGGTGGAGACCCCGGCCAGTGAGCGGATCCTGGTCAGCAGGTTCTCCAGGGCGAGCGGTGTCGGGACGCGCACCTTGAGGATGTAGTTCTCGTCGCCCGCCACGCTGTGGCAGGCCTCGATCTCGGGGACCCCGGCGAGCCGCTCGGCGATGTCGTCCGGGGCGCTCGGGTCGAAGGGCTTCACCGAGATGAACGCGGTGAGCGGCAGCCCGACGGCCTCCGGGTCGACCACGGCGGCGTAGCCGCGGATGACGCCGCGCTGTTCGAGACGGCGTACGCGCTGATGCACCGCCGATGTGGACAGGCCGGTGGCCTTGCCCAGGTCGGTGTAGCTCATCCGCCCGTCCTTGACGAGCAACTCCACGATGCGGCGATCCAGCTCCTCCATACGGATCAACCTATGGCCCCGGCCCTCTCCGGCACAGCCGGAGAGGGCCGGTAAGGGTCCCCTGAGCCATTCATGTGACGAAGGCCACAGGCCTGGAGCCGTGTCCGCCGGGAACGCGCGATTACCGCGGACACCGGGCGGGAAGTGCTTGCTGTGGTCGAGACCACAGTTTCTGGTCGGCCCACCCGAGGGGGAGAATCTCCATGCACAAGCTGAAGAGCGTCGATTCCATCGAGCCCGCAGAGCTCGCGGCCATCGAGAACGATCCAGGTCTCGCGGCCTACGACACCTTTGAGATGTACCGGGTGATCTGCCCGGACTGCGAGCAGCCGATCGCCCTCCTCACGGGCGAGGTCGTACTGCCCCAGCACGCGCTCTGCGCCAGCCCCTGGAATCCGTTCGGGCTGACCGCGTGCGCGGGCACCGGCCGCGCGGCGTCGGACGCCAGGCCCGCGGACGAGTCCCTGGAGGCCCAGGAGCAGGACACCGCTCTGCTGCTGACGCTGCCTCAGGGACTCGACTGGCGCAAGCAGCCGTTCTCGCACGTCGGCGGGCCGGGCTCACGCCCCGTCAAGGCCGCCCGGCTGGGGCGCGAGGCCGCCTGACCAGTCGTACGTACCCCGCACCAGGGCCTCCAGAGAAGCCCGGTGCAGGATCATGGCATCCGGGTCCGCGGGGACCCGGACCTCGCCGAAGTGCACCTGCCGGTAGGCGATGCGCAGCATGACGATCGCGTGCCGCAGGGCCGCGTAGAGAAGATGGAAGTCCATGTCGCGCGGTGTGTGGCCGGTGAGTCCGGCATACCGCCGCTCGGCGTTCTCCCGGCGCAGCAGTCCGGGCAGGCCCGGCAGCCCCGATCCCTCGGTGAGGTCCTGGAAGAAACGGTGCAGATAGACGGTCCAGCCGAGGTCGAGTTCGCACGGGCCGAAGGCGGCCATCTCCCAGTCGAGCACCGCGGCGGGCTCGAAGCCGTCGTACACGATGTTGCCGATCCGGGCGTCGCCCCAGCAGAGCACGGCGGGCCCCTCGTCCTCGGGCCACAGCTCCTCCAGCCGCCCGAAGGCGCTCTCGATCAGCGGTGACGGCGGGAGCCCGTCCACCACCCAGGTGTAGTAGGCCCGTTGCTCGTCCACATGGCGGCGCAGCGGGCTGCCCTCTCCGGCGGGCAGCAGGAACTCCGCCCGGGCGGCGGGGAACTGGCGGTGCAGCCCGGCCAGGGCCCGCAGGGTCGACTCCTCCAGCGCGGCGCGTTCGGCGTCGGTCGCCGAGTACAGCCAATTCCCCTCGTACGTATAGGGCATGACGTCCGGAGGCACCCTGCCGTGGGCCTGTTCCATCACGAAGAAGGGCGCGCCCAGCGGCGCCGGGTCCGTTTCGAGCCACAGGACGCGCGGCACCGGGATGTCGGTGTGCTCGGCGACCAGGCTCATCACCCGGTACTGCCGCTCCATGTCGTAGGCGGGGAAGACGGTGTACGCGGCGGGGTCGGCGGCCAGGCGCAGGGCGCAGGAGGCGACCGGGGCCGCGGGGGCGGCGATGTCGAAGAGCAGGGTCTCGCTCGACATGCCGTTCGACGCGGGGGTCGTGAGGTTGCCGATGCGGACGCCCGGCAGCCGGGTGGAGAGCCAGGCGGCGAGCCTGCGGCCCAGCTCCTGCGGGTCTCGGGTGGTGGTGCGGGGGCGTGGTGCCGTGGTCATGGCGGTGCTCCTCGCTCGGGGACGCGGCGCGCAGGTGCGGCAAGGCCCGGAAGGGCTGAGCCCGGAAGGCCAGAGCCCGGACGCTCAGGGAGCGACCGATTCGTATCCGGTGAATCCGCTGGGGTCGTGGCGGCCGAAGCTGCCGTGCTCGAAGATCCCGTGGCCGACCTGGCCTTCGAGGGTGAAGCGGGCGGCGTGGTCGGTGACGCCGTAGGCGGCGGCCGGATGGGCCGCCGGGTCGCTCATGTCGTAGCTGCGCCGGTCGGTCCAGCCCCGCCCCTGCCAGGTGCCGTGCTGCCAGTCGGTGGCCGGCGGGTAGCCCGCACCGAGCGCCAGCGGCGACGAGCAGAGCATGTCGGCGGTCAGCTCCATCGGCCGTCCGTCCGGGCCGGTGAGATGGACGACGGCCCGTTCGGGGTGGCGGGTGCCGGGCCGGTAGCCGATCTCCGTGCGCGGCCAGCCGAGTTGCACGTCGTGGCGGCCGTCGCGCACCAGCAGCGCCTCGTTCAGCGTCCGGTGGCCGTCGGCGTCCTCCTGTGCGATCACCATGACGAAGCGGTCCTCGAAGCGCACCGGGATCCAGAGCCAGTGGAACCCTTCGGGCCGGAACTCGGCCTCGGCCCGCCCGCCCTCCTCGCCGGGGATGGGCCGCACACCCCAGCTCCGGTCGCGGGTGCCGGTCCACTCCCCCGGTCCGATCCGTATCTCGTCGCCGCCCGCTCGGATGACACCGGAGCAGCTGCCCGCCTGCACGAAGCGGCGGCCTTCGAGCATCAGCCGCTCGCCGCGCCGCTGCACGTGGTGCGGCTCCCAGACCGCCGGGAAGTCCGCGGTCCACTCGATGTCGTACGAGAGCGAGTCCGGGTCGGCGGGGTCGGCCGCACAGTGCAGCGTCAGCCGCTGGAGCGGGACGTCGACGGTGATGCGCAGCGGTCCCACCGAGAGGTTCATCCGGTCGTCGGTGAGGGCGTCCGACGCGCGTACGGCGTGCAGTCGGTCGCCGGTGCGCAGGGTCGCGTACGCGTCGATCACACCGGCGTTGGGGTAGACGCCGAGTCCCACGATGAGCAGTGCCCTGCCCCGGTGGTCGAAGACGTGGAAGATACAGCGGTCATAGGCGTTGCGGTCGCCCGTCGCGACGTGCTTCATCGACAGCGGCACCTGGTGGACGGGGTATTCGTCGAGCGCGATGGGACGGTCGTCGGCCACGGCATCCTCCTGCTGACAGGGAAGATGACGGTACGTCAGAAACCGTGCGCACGGCCAGACCCGGTTCGTGCGGGATCCGGCCGGCCCCCGGGGCGGGCGGCGCGCGCACCGGCCTTGACCGCGCGAACAGACGCCCGACGGCGCGGGCCGGTGACCGCGCGCCGCCACCTGGCGTTGACCCTGTATGACTCTTCTGCGCTACGAGACCGGGGCCGGGCTGCGGCGGCACGCTCTGCCCGCTCCCGAAGAATCGCTTCCGCAGGTCGCGGACGCGCCGATCTACCAGGCCCTGATCCGTCAGTGGGGACGGGCGGGCCGGACCCTGCCGGGCCGCCGCGACCAGGAGTGGGCACGCCTCACCACGACGACCGTCCAGCCGGGTCAGTTCAGCGGGACTCCGGACCCGCGAGGTGGCGTGCGATGACCATCCGCTGGATCTGATTGGTGCCCTCCACGATCTGCAGCACCTTGGCCTCCCGCATGAACCGCTCGACCGGGAAGTCAGCTGTGTAGCCGTAGCCGCCGAGCACCTGGACCGCGTCGGTGGTGGCCCGCATCGCCGCGTCCGTGCAGAAGAGTTTGGCCATGGCGGCCTGCCGCGAGAAGGGCCGCCCGGCGTCCCGCAGCCGGGCTGCCGTGAGATAGAGGGAACGGCCGGCCTCGATCTGGGTGGCCATGTCCGCGAGCATGAAGCGCAGCCCCTGGAAGTCCGCGATGGGATGCCCGAACTGCTGCCGCTCCGTGGCGTACAGCACCGCCTCGTCCAGCGCGGCCTGGGCGACGCCGATGGCACAGGCCGCGATCCCCAGCCGCCCCGAGTCGAGGGCGGAAAGGGCGATGGCGAAGCCCTGGCCCTCCTCCCCGATCAGCCGCGTGCCGGACACCCGTACGCCGTCGAAGTGCAGTTGGGCGGTGGGTGAGCCCTTCATCCCCATCTTCTTCTCGGGGACTGCGGCGGTCAGCCCCGCGGCATCGCCCGGCACCAGGAACGCCGAGATCCCGCGCGCCCCCTCACCGCCGGTGCGCGCGAGCACCGTGTAGAAATCGGCTACGCCGCCGTGCGTGATCCACGCCTTGGTCCCGGTGATGACCCAGTCGTCGCCGTCCCGCACGGCCTTCGTGCGGAGCGAGGCCGCGTCGGAGCCCGACGCGGGTTCGGAGAGGCAGTACGCCCCGAGCAGTCCCCCGCCGAGCATCGCGGGCAACTGCTCGGCCCGCTGCTCCTTGCTGCCGTATCCGGCGAGGGCGTGACAGGAGAGCGAGTGGACGCTGACACCGAGGCCGACGGTCAGCCGCGCCGCCGCCAGCTCTTCGAGAACCTGGAGGTAGACCTCGTACGGCTGGTCACCGCCGCCGTACGCGGAGTCGTAGGGAAGGCCGAGCAGTCCGGCATCCGAGAGCAGGGTGAAGACCTCACGGGGGAAGCGGCCGGCTTCCTCCTCGGCGGCCGCACCGGGCACGATCTCCCGCTGGACGATGTCGCGCACCAGCGCGAGCAGATCCCGGGACTCCTCGGTGGGCAACTGACGGTCCACCAACTGCGGGGCGCGGTCGGGCATGGCGACGCTCTCCTCCCTGTCGGGCACTGCGGCGTACGCGTGGCCAGGGTGTGGCTACGCAGCCGGGTCTCGCCTTCAGCCGATGCTGCCCTCCCGGATCGCGGAAGAAGCTGACCAGAGGCTGTGGCGGCTTGAGTATGCCCGATCGGCGGACTTCCGTCACGGGTCGAAAATTGGTCCGAACCATTGACCGCACTGGTCTAGTCCTTCTATCTTCCCGCTATCAGCTTTTCGCGTTCATGCCAAAACGCACGCGCCAGCGGCTTCCCCCCACCTTCCGTCCCCTCCCCACAAGGAGACAGCATGTTCGGACGATTCCACCCACGGGCCCGGATCCGGGCCCTGCTCGCCACCGCCTGTACGGCAGCTCTCGGCGTCACCCTGCTCGCGGGCGCCGGTACGGCGTCCGCCGGCGAGCACCACGCCGCGGCGGCCGGCCACGCGGCCGCGAGCACCGAGGCGGGCACCAGCACCGCCGCGGGCAGCAAGGTCGTCGGCTACTACGCGGACTGGGATGTCTACCAGCGCAATTACCAGGTCAAGAACATCCAGACCTCGGGTTCGGCGGACAAACTCACCCACATCAACTACGCGTTCGGCAACGTCACCGGCGGCAAGTGCGCCATCGGCGACGCCTACGCCGACTACCAGAAGACGTACGACGCGTCCTCCAGCGTGGACGGCACCGCCGACACCTGGGACCAGCCGGTGGCGGGCAACTTCAACCAGCTGCGTGAGCTGAAGAAGCTGCACCCCAACCTCAAGATCATCTGGTCCTTCGGCGGCTGGACCTGGTCCGGCGGCTTCGGCGAGGCCGCGAAGGACCCGGCCGCCTTCGCGCAGTCCTGCTACGACCTGGTCAAGGACTCACGGTGGGCCGACGTCTTCGACGGCATCGACATCGACTGGGAGTACCCCAACAACTGCGGTCTCTCCTGCGACACCAGCGGAGCGGAGGCCTTCAAGAACGTGATGGCCGCGCTGCGCGCCAAGTTCGGCTCGTCGTCGCTGGTCACCGCCGCGATCACGGCTGACGCCTCGGACGGCGGCAAGATGGACTCCGCCGACTACGCGGGGGCCGCGCAGTACGTCGACTGGTACAACCCGATGACGTACGACTACTTCGGCGCCTGGGACGCGCAGGGGCCGACCGCCCCGCACTCCCCGCTCACCTCCTACACCGGCATCCCGAAGGCGGGCTTCAACACCGACGCCACGATCACCAAGCTCAAGGGCCTGGGCGTGCCCGCGAACAAGCTGCTGCTCGGCATCGGCTTCTACGGCCGCGGCTGGACCGGCGTGACCCAGGACGCACCAGGCGGCACCGCGACCGGCCCGGCGCCCGGCACGTACGAGCAGGGGATCGAGGACTACAAGGTCCTCAAGACCAGCTGCCCGGCCACCGGCACCGTCGCCGGCACCGCGTACGCCAAGTGCGGCTCGAACTGGTGGAGTTACGACACCCCGGCCACCATCGCGGGGAAGATGGCGTACAAGAACCAGCAGGGTCTCGGCGGCACCTTCCTCTGGGAGCTCAGCGGTGACACCTCCAACGGCGAACTGATCCACGCCGTCAGCTGAACCCGTACGTCGGGGCGGAGGGGGTGGGGGCCGTAGCCCCACCCCCTCCGCCCCGTCCGGCTTCCCCTCGGGCGGTCCCACCACGCCCTCTCACTCCGGTGGCGGCGGCGACGGGCACTCGGCGACGAACTCGCCGATGGTGTCGAGGGTGTTGCGCAGCATCCGGACGAGCAGCTCGCGGATCTCCGCGCGGTCGAGTTCCTGGTGGCCGAGCCAGTCGAGCGTGATGCCCTCCACCGCGCTCAGCCAGCCCAGCAGCGCGAGCCTGGCCAGGAGCGGGACGTCCCGGCGGCCGTAGGCGCCCTCAGCGATGGTGGCGATGAGTTCCTCGCGGACCGCGCCGCGCAGCGCCTGTACCTGGGTGTCGAAGCCGACGCCGCCGGTCACGATGGTGCGGAAGGCCGCCCTGTTGTGCTGGGCGTAGAGCAGGTAGCCCTCGACGGTGCGGTGCACGCGCTCGGCCCGGGGCAGCTCGGTGTCGCTGGCCGCGCGGGCGACGAGATCGGCCACCGACTCCTCGACGACGGCGAGGTAATAGCCGCGTTTGCTCTTGAAGTAGTAGTAGATCAGCCCTTTCGCGACCCCCGCGTGCCGGGCGATGTCGTCCATCGACAGCGCGTCGTACGACGTGTCGGCGAACAGTCTCCGCCCGGTCGCGATGAGGTCCGTGCGACGGAGCTGGGAGCGCTCGGTCGGAGTGCGCTGATGTATGTACGGTCCGCTCTGGTTCACGTCCGGCCCTGTTCCGCCACTGCCTCAGGAGGCTGCCACCGCCTCGGAAGCCCGAAGTATGGCAGACCCCTCGGAACAAGTGCGCCCGGCCGGCACGCCGTTGACCTGGGGCGTCCGGGCCGGCCCGAGCACCGGGTCGGCCCGGACGCCCAGCCCCCTTCGCCGGACTTCTGTCGGGCCAGGATTCCCGACGGCGTCGGGCTCAGCGCGCTTCGCACACCCTCGGCGGTGTCCGGTCGATGCCGAGCAGCCTGAAGTAGTTCCGGCCGAGCGCGATGTCCCGGAACGCCTCGTTGTCCAGTGCCTTGTTGATACGGCTGGTGACGTTCGCCAGCTGAGGTCCAGCGTCAGCCGGGGATAGCGGTCCAGGAGCCTCTTCATGATCCCGATGTGCTGATCGGGATCCATCGTGGAGAGTTCCTTCGACAGCCCCATGTGCGCCCACTCGATCTTGTTCTGCGGGTGGCGTCGGAGTGTTTTCTCCATCAGCGGGAGGTACTTCGTCTGCTCAGTGTCGCTCCCGAGATCCGAGTGAATGGTGATCGGAATTCCGCAGTCGCGCAACACCGCTCCCGCCCACCGGAACGCCCCGGGGAATGCCTTGTCGTAGAGGTCGATCCCGCTCGGGATGGTCTCCGGGTGGTTCAGGTCCATGAAGGTCATGGAAAGCGCGAGTTCGGGGTCCTTGGGCTTCGCTTCCACGTAGTTCGCCGCGTTGACGAAGTCGTTCTTCATACTCGGCACCACGGGCACCCCGGGGCAGTCGAGGTAGTACGTACACCCGGAGTCCACGGGCAGCGTCTGCCCGATGCCGAACATGTTCGCGAAGTGGACACCGCTCTTGTGCGGGTAACCCGTGAGTTCCTCGAAGGGAATCACCTTGCCACCGAACAGGCGCGTGCGCAGGTGGCTGTCGACCACCAGGTGTAGGGCTCCAGCGCCCGGTCGAAACACGCGCCCAAAGCCAGCACCGGGTCCGCCCCCGCCGACGAAGTGCCGATGGCCAACGCCGTCATGACGGGCCCGCAACCGCGAACCCTCAGCTCATCCGAAATGCGCGGTTCATGATAAACCTCCGCCGATATCAAGCGAGTTGCTTGTCCGAGATTGTCTCGGCACGACATCCGACGTTCCGCAGGACCGGCTGCCGGCAGACACAGAACACCCGGGTAGGTGAACCAACCGCTCTGCCGCATTCCCGGCCAGGCGTTGAACTCGTGCACGGTGAAAATGACCGGCTTATCGGGCACGGTCTCCTTGAACCGGTGAGCCGGCGCGAGCACCCACATCGTCAGCTACCTGCCGCCCGGGGGTGGTGCCGTGGTCGTCACCGATGGCGGCACCTGCGCATCAGCTCCGGCGGGAGCACCGCCGCATCCCCGGCCTCTCCCACGTTCGCGGCGGTCGGCGCCGCGCCGTTCTGGCCGAGCAGAGCGACGAACGGACCGAGACCCACCGCTCCATGGGCCGCGAGACTCTTCGCCGAACTGATCACTGTCGTCAGTTCGCGGATGCCACCTGCGCGGAAGACGCGTCCCGTGCCGACCGTACGCCCGCCGGCCCGGCCGCGTACCTCCGGATGCGCCGGCGGACCATCACCGTGCTGCCCATGCTGGATCTCCTGGAGCGTGGCTTCACGGCGCAGGAACCGGCTCTGGCCCCTTCGCGGGACGCCACCGCTGACATCGCCGGGTGGACCAACGACCTGAACCCGGCTGCCCGGGAGACGTCGGACGGGCACGAGAGCCTCGTGCCCGTCCTGGCACGGGAGCACCGGATCTCACATCATGAAGCCGCCGCCGTCGCCAAAGCCCCCGGGAATCGGCAGCGCGCCGCACCTGCTCACAGCAGGCCGAGTGACGCCAGGACCCGGTGCTGACTCCGTGCCGGGTCAGCGGGCCAGTAGAGGTAACAGACACCGCCCGTACCGCTGGTGACCTTGCCTTTCGCGTCGTACCGCTTCGTGCGGAGCCAGATGTTCTCCCACTCGGCGCGCCGGTAGACGTGACGGACCGCGTTGTCGTCCGGCGACGCCGGGTCGTTGGCGATCACATCGCCGTCGGCCGTGAAGCCGATCACCGTCATCAGATGGCCCGACGTGCCGTACCCGGCGCCGGTCAGCTCCCCCTTGAGGAAGGACTGCGAGGTGATGACCGGGATGCCCGCCCTGATCAGGGTCTCCACGTCGCTGAGCGAACCCAGCCGGGTGACCGCGGCGCTCATGTCCTCGTACGTCGCCGCGTAGGCGGCGTTGAAGGGCCAGTTGCCGCAGCCCTCGTACTGGTAGTCATAGGTGTAGCGGGCCGCCTGGCAGACCTCGGGGTCGGCGTACGACGGGTCGATCCAGGCCAGGTCCGCGGCGGCGGGCCCGCGACCCCAGTACTTGATGACCATCGAGGACGAGGTGGGGCTGCACCAGGCCTCGCCGCCGTTGTCGTACTCCGGGTACTGGCCCGCGTGGATGTTCTGCGAGAAGCGCGGGACGGTCAGCTCGCGGGAGATCCGCGGCACCGACGGCGGGACGGTGAACCGGTCCGGGATGTCCGACGCCATCGCCCCGACCCGGCGGACCGTGGGTGTCAGCCGGGTGCCCGGGGTGCGGTACAGCGTCAGCCGCAGCCGGTACGAGACCAGCCGCAGCCCGCTCGCGGCGTCGTCGACCGCGAAGGTGTCGGTCGAGATGGAGCTCTTGCCGTCGCCCTGGCCGTCGAGGGAGGTCCGCCGGATGTCGGCGTCGCCCGATGCCCAGCGCCCCATCACGTACCAGGGCGTCCCGGTGCCGTCGGTGTAGCTGCCGCGCAGCTCGACCTGGATCCAGGTGCCCGCCGGGGTGTGCGCGTTCCAGGACGCGACGGCCTCGGTGGCCGGGACCCGCGAGCGGTGGACCGGCGAGGTCCAGGTCGCGTACTCCCAGGTGGCGGTCTTCCCGGTGTGCGGATCGGTGTAGTCGGTGCGGCCCGCGGGCGCTCCGATGACCAGTCCGGAGCCGTGGCCGGGGACAGCCGTGGTGCCGTCCGCCGCACCGGAACGCCAGTCGGAGTACGAGGCCCAGACACTGTTGTCCACGAGCGGGGTCACGGGGGTCACGGGGGTCACGGGGTCTCCCTCCGCGGCCCGCGGGGTGCGCGGGGCGGCCGGCACACCGTTCGGGGCGGCCGGGTCGGCGAAGGCGGGTGCTGCGGCTGTGGCTCCCGCGGTGGCGGCAGCGGCAGCGACCGCTGCGGCGAGAACGGTTCTGCGCGGAGTGGTACTGGTCACGTCGGTGGACCCCCGGTCGGAATACGGATGGGCGGCGAGTGCACGAACAGTGGGGCAACTATCCCGGCTTCCGACGCGTTTCTGCCAGTGATTCGCCTCGCGTCCTGCCACCAATATTGGTATCGACCACTGGCGTGACCTGCGGTGCCGCCAACTGCTCCTAGGCTGGCCCCATGGATGACCTCGACCGTCTCGCCGCCGCGATCCGTGCACGGCCCGTCTCCTGCGGGCCGGTTCGGCTGATCGCCGTCGACGGCCACGCGGGCTCGGGGAAGAGCACGTTCTCGGCCAAGCTCGCCGAAGCCCTGGACGGCGCGCCCGTACTCCATCTGGATGATCTCGCCACCCACGAGGAGCTGTTCGACTGGTCCGGGCGGCTGCGCGCGCAGGTGGTCGAGCCGTTCACCCGCGGCGAGGCCGCCCGGTACGCGCCGTACGACTGGACGCTGCGCCGCTTCGGCCCGGAGCGGACCATCGACGCCACTGACGTCGTCATTGTCGAGGGGGTGGGAGCGGGCCGCCGGGCCCTGCGCCCGTATCTCGCCCGGCTGCTCTGGATGGACCGGGACGCGGCCACGTCCTGGGCGCGGGGCCGGCACCGCGACGGACCGGCGCTGACGGGCTTCTGGGACGGCTGGACGGCGGCGGAGACCCGGCACTTCGCCGGGGACCCTTCCCGGCCATTCGCGGATCTGCTGGTACGCGAGTGCCAGCAGGGTTACGCGTGGTTCCGGGCCCCGTCAGTGACCGCGTGAGCGATCCACTTGGTCACTCATAGTCATGGCCTCTCCGCAGGACCGGCACCCGGCGGAAAACCGCCCTTCGAGTCCCTCAACTCCGCTTGACCCAGGGCCCGTACAGGTCTTACGTTCTCAATGTGCGGCTTTTCGAAGCCGCCGCAGACGCGAAGCCCCCGGTTGTTCCCCCGTGATCGGGGGCTTCGTTCTGCCCACTCCCTCCCCAACCGGACGCCTCCCCTCTCTGATTGCTCACCCTCGGTCACCGTGAGCGAGCCCCTCTCCCGGGGCAGCCAGTGCTCCGGCACCCTTCGGTACCGGGCCTCTGCGCAGGTACGATGCCCTTCGGGCGGCACCGGTCAATTCCCGTCCGCTGCACAGCGGTTCACAGGTCGCCGGACGCCGAGTCCGGCGGCACGGTACGGGGGCACGGTCTGTGGGGGACGTGATGGATTTCGGCACGCAGGGCTCGCACGCCCCGGCCGATCTCGCCTGGCTGCGGGGCGTGGACGCCTACACGATGGGGGCGTACCCACAGGCGGAGGAGGAGTTCCGGGCCGCGGTGCGGCTCGATCCGGGGATGGCGGACGGCTGGCTCGGACTGCACGCGCTGCGGGTGGACACCACCACCGCCTTGCTCCGGATGTTCCGGCACCGGGAGCGGTTCGGCGAGCAGCGCGGCAGACTGCGCCGCACCCTCAACTCCTGGTACTGGCTGGGCTGGTGGGTGCAGCCGGTGCTGGAGAGCCCGCGCGATCTGCTCCTCGCGCACGCCTCGCACTGGCTGGACGGCCGCCACGTGCCGGAGCTGGACCGGGCACTGGCGGGGCTGCCGCCCGTCGACACCGACCCGCAGGTGCGGTTCCTGCACGCGTGCCGCGCCTACCTCGCCAAGGACTGGGAACGGCTGGTGCGGTACACCGCCTCGCTGGTCGACGATCCGGTCCTGGGGATCGAGGCGGGGCTGTTCGGCGGGATGGCGCGGGTGCGTCTGGAGATGTACGGGCAGGCGGAACCGCTCCTCTCGGCGGCGCTGATGCGCTGCCGCAGCGAGCAGCCGCAGCGCAAGGAGCTGCGCTACTGGCTCGCCCGCGCCCATGAGGGGACCGGGCGCAGCGCGGCGGCCCTGCCGCTGTACCGGGCGGTGCACCGGGTGGACCCCGCGTTCATGGACACCGCCGCCCGGCTGGCCGCGATCTCCGAGGGCGACGGCTTCGACGACGCGGTGGACTACGCGGCGGTCTCGCTGGCCGGGTTCGGCCAGGACGCCGTGGACGGACAGGCCGACGGTGCCTTCGTGGAGGGCGATCCGACCGAGGGGCGGGACCCCCGGCCCGGGAGCCCCGGGAGCCCCGGCGGCGATCCGCTCGGCGGCTCCGCCCCGCCCTCCGGCACGGTACGGGACCGGGATCCGTCTCCGGCCGAGCAGTTCCCGCCGGATCTGCCGGCCGGGCCCACCGATCCCGAACTGCTGGCGTGCGCACTGGACGAGCTGGAGCGCATGGTCGGCCTGGAGCCGGTGAAACGTCAGGTCAAGGCGCTGTCGGCGCAGCTCAACATGGCCCGGCTGCGGGCGGCCCAGGGGCTGCCCGTGCACCCGCCGAAGCGCCACTTCGTCTTCTCGGGCCCCTCGGGCACCGGCAAGACGACCGTCGCCCGCATCCTGGGCCGGGTGTTCTACGCGCTCGGGCTGCTCGGCGGCGACCATCTGATCGAGGCCCAGCGCGCCGATCTGGTGGGCGAGTTCCTGGGGCAGACCGCCGTGAAGGCGAACGAGCTGATCGACTCCGCGCTCGGCGGGGTGCTCTTCGTCGACGAGGCGTACAGCCTCTCCAACTCCGGCTACAGCAAGGGCGACGCCTACGGCGACGAGGCACTCCAGGTCCTGCTGAAACGGGCCGAGGACAACCGCGACCACCTGGTGGTCATCCTGGCCGGCTACCCCGAGGGAATGGACCGCCTCCTGGCCACCAACCCCGGGCTCTCCTCGCGCTTCACCTCGCGGGTCGACTTCCCGAGCTACCGGCCGCTGGAGCTGACCGCCATCGGTGAGGTACTGGCGACCGAGAACGGCGACGTGTGGGACGAGGAGTCGCTGGACGAGCTGCGCTCGATCGCCGGTCATGTGGTGGACCAGGGGTGGATCGACGAGCTGGGCAACGGCCGGTTCCTGCGCACGCTGTACGAGAAGAGCTGCGCGTACCGGGACCTGCGGCTGACCGGGTACGCGACCACCCCGGGCCGGGACGATCTGTCGACGCTGCGGCTGCCGGACCTGATGCAGGCGTACGGGGAGGTGCTCTCGGGGCGGGGACCGGTCGGCCGCGGGCAGCAGGAGCCACCGCTCTGACCGGTCCCCGCCCAGGAGGCACGGGCCCGGGACTACCCCGCCAGCGCCTGTTCGGTGCGGTCCGTGCGCGGCTCGGACACCCGCGTCACCCGGGGTGCCGGGGCTTCCCGGTGCGCCGGGTCCCGTACCTCACCGACCAGCTTCTCCAGCACGTCCTCCAGCGCCACCAGACCGAGCACCTTCCCCGATGCGTCGGCGACCTGGGCCAGATGGGTGGCCGCGCGCCGCATCACGGTCAGCGCGTCGTCGAGGGGCAGCTCCGCGCGGAGCGTCGCCATCGGGCGCCAGACCTGCTGAGGGACGGCGCGTTCCCGGTCCTCCAGGTCGAGCACGTCCTTGACGTGCAGATAGCCCATGAAGGCGCCGCTGTCCGCGCAGACGGGGAAGCGCGAGTAGCCGGTGCGCACGGTCAGCTCCTCGATCCGCAGGGGCGTGACCGAGGGGGCGACCGTGATCAGGTCGGCGCGGGCGATCAGCACGTCCGCGATCGGCCTGCTGCCCAGTTCCAGCGCGTCCTCCAGGCGCTCCTGCGCCTCGGAGTCCAGCAGACCGGCCTGGCCCGAGTCCTCGACGAGCCGGTTCAGCTGCTCACTGGTGAAGACCGCCTCGACCTCGTCCTTGGGCTCGACGCCGAAGGCCTTCAGCACCAGCCGGGCGCAGGCCCCGAGCGCGACGGTCACCGGGCGGCAGAGCCGGGCGAAGCCGACAAGACCGGGGCTGAGCCACAGGGCGGTCTTCTCGGGTGCGGCCATGGCGAGGTTCTTCGGGACCATCTCGCCGATGACCAGGTGCAGCGAGACCACGAGGGCGAGGGCGATCGCGTACCCCAGCGGATGGACGAGACCGCCGGGCAGCCGGACCGCCTGGAAGACCGGTTCGAGCAGGTGGGCGACGGTCGGTTCGGCGACGGCGCCCAGCGTGAGCGAGCAGACGGTGATGCCGAACTGCGCGGCCGCCATCATCCGCGGCAGGTTCTCCAGGCCGTACAGCACCTTGCGGGCCCGTGCGGAGCCCTCGGCGGCCAGTGGCTCGACCTGGCTGCGGCGTACCGAGACGAGTGCGAACTCGGCGCCGACGAAGAAGCCGTTGGCGAGCACCAGGGCGGCGGCGAAGAGGAGCTGGAGGAAGCTCATCGCACACCCTCCATGACCGGGGCGGGCACCTCGGCGGTGCGGACGAGCCGCACCCTCTCGGCGCGGTAGCGCTCGACCCTGCGGACCGAGAGCCGCCAGCCGGGCAGTTCGGCCCGGTCACCGGGGGCGGGGATGCGTCCCAGCAGGTCGGCGACGAGGCCGGCGACGGTCTCGTACGGGCCCTCGGGGACCTCAAGACCTATCCGCCGCAGGGTGAGGACCCGGCAGCTGCCGTCGGCCTCCCAGGCGGGGTTTCCGTCCTCGGCGGGGGCCGGGGACAGCTCGGGGCGGTCGGCGTCGGCGCCGTCGTGCTCGTCCCTGACCTCCCCGACCAGCTCCTCGATGATGTCCTCCAGGGTGACGACTCCGGCGGTGCCGCCGTACTCGTCCACCACCACCGCGATCGGCTGCTCGGTGCGCAGCCGCTCCAGGAGCTGCTGCACGGGCAGGGTCTCGGGCACCAGGAGCGGTGCGACGGCGACCCGTCCCACCGAGGTCCGGTGCCTGTCCTGGACCGCCACGGCCAGTGCGTCCTTCAGATGGACCATGCCGACGACCTCGTCGATGCGCTCCCGGTAGACGGGGAAGCGGGAGAGGCCGGTGGCACGGGTGAGGTTCAGTACGTCGGCCGCCGTCGCCGACGACTGGAGTGCGCTGACCTTCACCCGGGGGGTCATGACGTGCTGGGCGGTGAGTCCGGCCAGCGAGAGGGTCCGTACGAAGAGATCCGCGGTGTCCTGTTCCAGCGTGCCGGCCTGTGCCGAGTGGCGGGCCAGCGAGACGAGTTCGCCGGGGGTGCGGGCCGAGGCCAGTTCGTCGGCGGGCTCGACACCGAGCGCCCGGACCAGCCGGTTGGCGACGGTGTTCAGCAGCGTGATCACCGGCCGGAAGGCGGTCGAGAAGAGGTGCTGGGGACCGGCGACGAAGCCGGCCACCTGGAGCGGCCTGGACACCGCCCAGTTCTTCGGGACCAGTTCGCCGAGCACCATCTGCACGGCGGCGGCGAGCATCATGCCGAGCACCACGCTGATCCCGGACACGGCCCCTTCGGGCAGTCCGGTGGCGGTGAGCGGTCCGGCGAGCAGCTGCGCCAGCGCGGGCTCGGCGAGCATGCCGACCACCAGCGAGGTGATGGTGATGCCGAGCTGGGTGCCGGAGAGCTGGAAGGAGAGTTCCCGCAGGGCCCGCACGACGGTGCGGGCCCGCCGGTCGCCGTCGGCGGCGGCGCGTTCGGCGTCCGGCCGCTCCACGGTGACGAGGCCGAATTCGGCCGCGACGAAGAATCCGTTGGCGAGGATCAGAAGGAAGGCCGCTCCGAGGAGCAGAAGGGGAATGGTCATGCCGCCGCCTCCAGGAGGGGGGCGGCGCACGTACTACCGGATGATCCGTCCATTGCTGGAAGGAATCACTCCTCATGTCGCAGGGGTGCCCCGCGGACCACGGGGGTCACAGGATGCGGGGCGGGGCGCACCTGGCGCCCCGCCCCAGAGTAATCAAACAGCGGCCCGATGCGTCAGTGGCTCAGCCGCCGCACCCGTCCGGCGGGCGGGCCGCGCTACCCCTCCGGCGTACTCCGCTCGGTGGCGGCGGGGCCCCGTGCGTCGGCGAGGGCGCGCAGGGCGCGGGCGTCGCGGATGGCCTGGGCCTTGCCGATACCGGGCTGGATACCGAGGGCGGGGAGGCTGGTGCCGTCGCTGAGGTCGAGGAAGACCCAGGCGTCACCGGGGCGCAGATTGACGTGCAGGATCTCCGGCCAGGCCAGCCGGCGCCTGGATGTGAGATTGACGACGGTGACGCCGTCCTCGTCCGCGATGACCTTGGGGCGGCTGAGCAGCGCCAGCACCCCGAAGAAGACCGCCGCGGTGAAGATGAACGAGACGCGCTCACCCGGGGTCAGGGTCTCCAGCATCAGGGAGACGACGGTGAGGACGACGAACATGGCCGTCCCCACGCTCAGCAGCACCACCCTGGTACGGGTCGGCCTGAAGGTGACCGGGAGGGCCGGGTGTTCGGGGGCGGTCATGTTCCGTGCGTCCTTCGTGCTGGTCAGAGACGGCAGGCGTGGATGGCCGTGGTGAGGATTGCGCGGGCGCCGAGTGCGTAGAGGTCGTCCATGATCCGCTGGGCCTCCTTGGCCGCGACCATCGAGCGGACGGCGACCCACCCCTCGTGGTGCAGCGGGGAGATGGTCGGCGACTCCAGGCCGGGGGTGAGGGCCACGGCCTGCTCCAGGTACTCGACCCGGCAGTCGTAGTCCATCATCACGTAGCTCCGTGCCACCAGGACGCCCTGGAGGCGGCGCAGGAACTGCTGCACCTTGGGCTCGTCGGCATCGGCGCCGATCCGGCGGATGACGACGGCCTCGGACTTCATGATCGGCTCGCCGATGACTTCGAGTCCGGCGTTCCGCAGCGAGGTGCCGGTCTCCACGACGTCCGCGATGACCTGGGCGACACCCAGCTCGATGGCCGTCTCGACGGCGCCGTCGAGGTGGACGACGGAGGCGTCGACGCCCTGGTCGGCGAGCGCCTTGGCGACGATTCCCTCGTACGAGGTCGCGATCGTCATGCCGCCGAAGTCCTCCGGCCCCTTCGCGGTGCCGGGCTTGGTGGCGTACCGGAAGGTCGAGCGGGCGAAGCCGAGCTGGAGGATCTCCTCCGCCTCGGCGCCGGAGTCCAGCAGCAGGTCGCGGCCGGTGATGCCGATGTCGAGCTTGCCGGAGCTGACGTAGATCGCGATGTCGCGCGGGCGGAGGTAGAAGAACTCGACCTGGTTCTCCGGGTCGACGAGGACGAGTTCCTTGGACTCCTTGCGCTGCTGGTAGCCGGCCTCATGGAGCATCGCCATCGCAGGCCCGGAGAGAGAACCCTTGTTGGGGACGGCGATGCGCAGCATGAGGTCGGCTTCCTTCGTGCGGAGTGGCGGGGTGCTGGATGTCTGGCGGTACGGAGAGCGTGCCGGCCGTGCGGAAGAGCACGGGGCGTGCGGCGGTTGCTCAGAGATGGGCGTAGACGTCGTCGAGTGAGATCCCGCGGGCGACCATCATCACCTGGACGTGGTACAGCAGCTGCGAGATCTCCTCGGCGGCGGCTTCCTTGCCCTCGTGCTCGGCTGCCATCCACACCTCGGCTGCCTCCTCGACGACCTTCTTGCCGATGGCATGCACGCCCTTGCCCACCAGTTCGGCGGTACGGGAGGTGGAGGGGTCGCCGTTGGCGGCCTTGAGCTGGAGCTCGGAGAAGAGCTCTTCGAAGGTTTTGTTCGCCATGATGCTGCTAAGAGTACGGGGTCGCGGTCTCCACTCAGCGCCAGGGTTCGCTGACCGTGCGCAGTGTGGTCGCGGTGGCGACGGCCGCGGTGACCGCTTCGTGCCCCTTGTCCTCGTTGGAGCCCTCGATGCCGGCCCGGTCGAGCGCCTGCTCCTCGGTGTCGCAGGTCAGCACGCCGAAGCCGATCGGGACGCCGGTCTCGACCGAGACCTGGGTGAGGCCGCCCGTGACGCCCTGGCAGACGTAGTCGAAGTGCGGGGTGCCGCCCCTGATGACCACGCCGAGAGCGACGATCGCGTCGTAGCCGCGGCCCGCGAGGACCTTGGCGACCACCGGGAGTTCGAAGCTGCCAGGGACCCGCAGCAGGGTCGGTTCGTCGATGCCCAGCTCGCCCAGGGCGCGCAGCGCACCGTCGACGAGGCCGTCCATGACCTTCTCGTGCCACTGGGCCGCGATGACGGCCACGCGCAGGTCGCCGCAGTTCTTCACGGTGAGTTCGGGTGCGCCCTTGCCGCTCATGTCTGTCTCTCCTCGTGCTTCTCGGACCGGCTGGTCCTGTCGTTGGTCCGGTTCTACTGGTTGCCGCAGGCGGACGCGGTCTCCAGCCAGGGCAGGTCGTGTCCCATCCGGTCCCGCTTGGTGCGCAGGTACCGGAGGTTGTGCTCGCCCGCCTGGACGGGCATGGCCTCCCGGCCGGTGACGTCCAGCCCGTGCCGGACCAGGGCGGCGGTCTTCTCCGGGTTGTTGGTCATCAGCCGCAGGCTGTGCACCCCGAGGTCCGCCAGGATCTGCGCTCCGGCGCCGTAGTCACGGGCGTCGGCGGGCAGCCCCAGTTCCAGGTTGGCGTCCAGGGTGTCGCGGCCGCGCTCCTGGAGCTCGTAGGCGCGCAGCTTGGACAGCAGTCCGATGCCGCGGCCCTCGTGGCCGCGCAGGTAGACGACGACGCCGCGGCCCTCGGTCGTGATGCGCTCCATGGAGGCTTCCAGCTGGGGGCCGCAGTCGCAGCGCAGCGAGTGGAAGATGTCGCCGGTGAGGCACTCGGAGTGGATCCGCACCAGGACGTCGTCGCCGTCCCCGATCTCCCCGTGGACCAGGGCGACGTGCTCGATGCCGTCGGCGACTGAGCGGTAGCCGTACGCGGTGAACTCGCCGTAGGCGGTGGGGAGGCGGACGGTCGCCTCGCGGCGGACCCGCGGTTCGGAGCTGCGGCGGTAGGCGATCAGGTCCTCGATGGAGATGATCGTGAGGCCGTGCTTGCGTGCGAAGGGGACCAGTTCGGGCAGCCGCAGCATCACCCCGTCCTCCCCCGCGATCTCGACGATCGCGCCGGCCGGGCGCAGACCGGCGAGCCGGGCGAGGTCGACGGCCGCCTCGGTGTGCCCGTTGCGTACGAGCACACCGCCGGGCTTGGCCCGCAGCGGGAAGACGTGCCCGGGACGCACGAAGTCCCCGGCGCCGGCCCGGCCGTCGGCGAGCAGCCGCAGGGTGGTCGCGCGGTCGGCGGCGGAGATGCCGGTGGTGACCCCGTGCGCGGTACTCGCGTCGACGGAGACGGTGAAGGCCGTCTTCATCGACTCGGTGTTGTTCTCGACCATCTGCGGGAGGTCGAGCCGGGCCAGCTCGTCGCCCTCCATGGGTGCGCAGATCAGCCCCCGGCACTCGCTCATCATGAACGCGACGATCTCGGGGGTCGCCTTCTCGGCCGCGATGACGAGGTCGCCCTCGTTCTCGCGGTCCTCGTCGTCGACGACCACCACGGGCCGGCCCGCCGCGATGTCGCGTACGGCCTGTTCCACGGGGTCGAGGGAGAGGTCCTCGGCGTTGTCGGTCGAGTACCAGACGGGCTCGGCAGTCATGCTGCTGCTCCTTCCAGGGCGGGCTCGGCGCTCCTGCGGGAGCGGAGCCACCAGTCGCGCAGGCCCCAGAGGACGAGCGCGAAGTAGACCACGTAGACCAGGCCGGAGAAGGCCAGGCCGCTGTGGAAGGCGAGGGGGACGCCGACGAGGTCGACGAGCAGCCACGCGAACCAGAATTCGACGAGACCGCGCGCCTGGGCGACCATCGCGACCAGGGTGCCGACGAATATGTAGGCGTCGGCCCACGGGCTCCAGGAGAGCGAGGGGACGGCCAGGAAGAGAGCGGCGACGGCGACGGTGCCGACGGCGGCGCCCGCGAGCAGCAGCCCGCGCTCGCGCCAGGTCGCGAACCGCACGGCGATGCTGCCGTCCTGGGCCTGCTGCCTGCCCCGGGTCCACGCCCGCCAGCCCCAGAGGGCCACCCCGATGACCAGCAGCTGTTTGCCGACCCCGCCGCTGAGGTGGGCGGAGGAGTACGCGGCGACGAGGATGACGCCGGACAGCAACTGTGCGGGCCAGGTCAGGATGGAGCGGCGCCAGCCGAGGGCGAGCGCGATCAGCCCGATGGTGTTGCCGGTCATGTCGGACCACAGGATGTGCTGGCCGACGACGGTGAACGCCTCGGTGTTCAGCCAGGTCAGTGCGCTCACTTCAGCGGCCCTCCGGTCTCGGGTGTGGCCCGGGTGCCGTCCGCGCCGAGCAGCCGCTCGACGTACTTGGCGAGTACGTCCACTTCGAGGTTGACGGGGTCGCCCGCCTGCTTGATGCCGAGGGTGGTCATGGCGAGGGTGGTGGGGATGAGGCTGATGGTGAAGTAGTCGGGTCCGGCGTCCACGACGGTGAGGCTGACCCCGTCCACGGTGATGGAGCCCTTCTCCACGACGTACCGGGAGAGGTCCGCCGGGAGCGAGATCTTCACGATCTCCCAGTGGTCGGACGGCCTGCGTTCGACGACCGTGCCGGTGCCGTCCACATGGCCCTGGACGAGGTGTCCGCCGAGCCGGCCGCCGAGCGCCATGGGGCGTTCGAGGTTGACCCGGGAGCCGACGGCGAGCGCGCCGAGGCTGGAGCGGTTGAGTGTCTCGGCCATGACATCGGCGGTGAACTCTCCGCCGCCGGAGTCGACCACGGTGAGACAGACGCCGTTCACGGCGATGGAGTCGCCGTGCTTGGCGTCCTTGGTCACGACCGGTCCGCGCAGGCGGAAGCGGGAGGCGTCGCCGAGGTTCTCGACGGCGGTGACCTCACCCAGTTCTTCGACGATTCCGGTGAACACGGCGCTCAGCGCTCCTTCGGGGTGGCGGTGATCCGCAGATCGGGGCCGATGCGGACGGTCTCGGTGACGTCGAGTCGCAACGCGTCGGTGATGGTGGTGATTCCGGCGTCGGCGAGGGCCGCGGGGCCGGCGCCGAGGAGGACAGGGGCGAGATAGCCGACGACCCGGTCGACGGCGCCCGCGGCGACGAAGGAACCGGCCAGCGTCGGCCCCCCTTCGAGGAGCACGGAGCGGACACCGCGCGCGTACAGCTCGGCGAGCAGGGCACCGACGGCGATGCCCGTCCCGTCGTACGGCAGGTGTGCCACCTCGGCGCTCCCCGGGAGCGGGGGCGCGGTGACGCCCTCGCCGACGACGACCAGCGTCGGTGCCGCGTCGTCCAGGACCCGGGCGGTGGGGGTGAGGGAGCGGGCGCGGGTGTCCAGGACCACCCGCAGCGGCTGGGTGGCGCCCTCGATGCCGCGGACGGCGAGGTGCGGGTCGTCGGCGCGCAGGGTTCCCGAGCCGGCCAGGACGGCGTCGGACTCGGCGCGCAGCCGGTGGACGTCGGCGCGGGACTCTGCCGAGGTGATCCAGCGGCTCGTCCCGTCGGCCGCGGCGGTGCGGCCGTCGAGCGTCGCCGCGTACTTCCAGGTCACGTGGGGGCGGCCGAGCCGCACCGAGGTGAGCCAGGCGGCGTTGCCCGCTGCGGCCTCGGCGGCGAGTACGCCCGCCGTCACCGCGATCCCGGCCGCACGCAGGGTGTCGGCGCCACCGGTGGCCTGCGGGTTGGGATCTCCGACCGCGTACACCACGCGGGCGACACCCGCGTCGATGAGTGCCTGGGAGCAGGGTCCGGTGCGGCCGGTGTGGTTGCAGGGTTCGAGCGTGACGTACGCGGTGCCGCCGCGCGCTCTGTCACCTGCCGCCGCGAGTGCGTTGACCTCGGCGTGCGGACCGCCGGCCCGCTGGTGGAAGCCTTCGCCTGCCGTCCCGCCCGACGCGTCGAGAATGACGCAGCCGACGACGGGGTTGGGGCTGGTGGATCCGAGTCCGCGCGCCGCGAGCGCGATGGCTCGGCGCATGGCGTCGATCGCCTGCGGCGATGGAACGGCTGCGGTGGCCACCGGGTCCTCCTGCCTCTTCGGGCACGGACTCCGGGGCCTGTCGATGACGACAGAGAGCGGGACCACACAGGGACGCCGGGGCCGGAGAAGCGGCTGTGTGCTGAGAATCCAGACGACACACGCCACCGGCTACGACGTACCAATACGGCCCGCCGCGCACTGCCTCCCATCCGGACTTTCACCGTCGGTCCAGGAATTACACCTGGTCAACCGCCCGCTGGATGCGGACGGGTCGCGGACTATAACCGCCGGTTCGGAATTACACCGACCCCGGAGTGCGCTGCTGCTGGTACAGGACAAGTCTGCCACGTCCGGCCGTCGGCCATGCGGGCGATCCGATGTGGCCTGGCTCACAGGCGTTGCGACCGTCCGGTCACAGCGCGTGCCGGGACCGTTCAGCCACCGAACAGATCGTCCTGTGCCGCGTCCCGTGCGGTGAGCAGTGCGCCGTGCAGCACCGCCGCGCCGCCGAGCGTTCCGGCGCGCACCTCGGTACGCAGCGGGGAGAGCGCCGCCAGGTGCCGTTCCACCCGGGCCGCGAGGTCCGCACCCCCCGCCTGGCCGATCTCGCCGCCCAGCACCACGCAGCCCGGATCGACCACGGCGGCGACGGCGGCGGCCCCGACGGCGATGTACCGGGCCAGCGCCTCCAGGAAGTCCTCGCCGCGCCGGCCCGCCGACGGGGCGGCCCGTACAGCGGCGGCCGCCGCAGGCTCCTGCGGCTCCGGCACCGCCGTGACGGCGTGCTCGGCGGCGAGCGCGCAGATCGCGGCGCTGCCGGCCAGGCCGTGGAACCCGTCGCCGCAGTCGGTGGCCGACGGGAGCCCGCTGCCGGGCACCGGGAGGAAGCCGATCTCCCCCGCGCCGCCCGACGCGCCCCGGCGCAGTTTCCCTTCGAGGACGAGGGCGGCGCCGACGCCGGCGCCGAGCCAGAGCAGGACGAAGGTGTCGAGGCCGCGGGCCGCACCGGTCCGCTGCTCGGCGAGAGCGGCGAGATTGGTCTCGTTCTCCACCAGGACCGTGGCGGGCACCCGCTGCTGGAGCACCGAGACCAGACTGCGGTGCCAGGCGGGCAGACCGCTGCTGTTGCGGAGTTCGCCGGTGGCCGGGTCGATGAGGCCCGGGGCGCCGATCCCGACGCTGTGCAGGCGGACGGCGCCGGCCGTCCGCACGGTGCGCTCCAGCAGGGCGGCCGCCTCCTCCACGGCATCGGCCGGGCCGGGTCCCGTGCCGTGGCCGACGGGCAGCGTGGCCTCGGCCAGCACCGCGCCGAGCAGGTCGGTGACGACCACGGCGACGCTCCCCGTCCGTACGTCGAGTGCCGCCAGGTGCGCACGGTCGGCCACGATCCCGTACAGCCGGGCGTTCGGACCGCGGCGCGCCGCGCCCGCCTCACCGACGACGGAGACCAGCCCGGCCGCCTGCAACCGGTCCACGAGGTCGGCGACGCTCGGCCGGGAGAGACCGGTGAGCGTCTTGAGCTGCCCTGCCGTCAACGGGCCCTCCGCCTGGAGCAGATCGAGGGCGATGCGGTCGTTGACGGCCCGAGCGGTGATCGAGGATGCGGGCATGCCGGGATCCTTCCAGATCTATTTATCAGGCAGGTTGCCTGATAGTTTACGGCCCGGCCCCGGCACCAAGCGGCACCGGGAGCCGCATCAGGGGTACGGGACAGCAGCACGACGCTCGGGGAGGGCGCATGACCGGCGAGACGGACTTCAGTCTGCGGAGGGTGAAACGGGCGCGGTATGCCCTGGCTGCCGTGTTCTGCGTCCATGGCGCGGTGACCGGCAGCTTCGCGACCCGCGTCCCGTGGATCCAGGAACACACCGGGGTGAGCGCGGGCCAGCTCGGCCTGGCGCTGGCCTTCCCGGCGATCGGGGCGTCGTTGCTGATGCCGGTCTCCGGTGCGATCGCCCACCGGTTCGGGGCACGCAACGCGCTGCGCGGGCTGCTCGCGCTCTGGACCCTGGCGCTCGCGCTGCCCGCGTTCGCCCCGAACCTGCTCACGCTCTGCGCCGCGCTGTGCTTCTACGGCGCCGCGGCCGGCATGTCGGACGTGACGATGAACGCGCTGGGGGTCGAGACCGAGAACCGGCTCGGCAGATCCATCATGTCCGGGCTGCACGGCATGTGGAGCGCGGGCGCGCTGATCGGGTCGGCAGCCGGCACGCTCGCCGCCCACCTGGGCGGCGACGCCCGGCTCCACCACTGCATCGCCGCCGCGTCCCTCACCGTGCTGGGGTTCGCCGCCTGCCAGGGAGTGCTCGACCTGCGGAGCACGGCGGAGGAGGCGCCGCCGCCGCGCTTCGCGCTGCCGCCGAAATCAGCACTGGTCATCGGCGCTGTCGGCTTCTGCGCGGTCTTCGCCGAGGGCGCGAGCCTCGACTGGTCGGCGGTCTTCCTGCGGGACACGCTGGACACGTCGGCGGGCGTCGCCGCCGGATCCACCACCGCCTTCTCCCTCACCATGGCGGTGGCCAGGATCGCCGGGGACCGGGTGGTCGACCGCTTCGGCGCGGTACGGACGGTGCGCGCGGGCGGGGTCCTGGCCACGCTGGGCGGGCTGCTGGTCGTACTGGCCTCCAGCCCCTATGCGGCGATGGGTGGTTTCGCGCTGATCGGGCTCGGGGTCGCTGTCGTCGTCCCGCTGGCCTTCGCGGCGGCCGGGCGGAGCGGCCCCAACCCCAGCCAGGCCATCGCGGGCGTCGCCACCATCACGTACACCTCGGGGCTCATCGCGCCGTCGGCGATCGGCGGGATCGCCAACGCGACCTCACTGGTGGGCTCTTTCATCCTGGTGACGGTGCTGGCGTTCGGCCTGGTACTGGCCGCGGGCGTGCTGCGCTCGGCGCGCCGGGTGGTGGCGGGGACCGGGGCGGCCGCGGCGGAGCAGGGGGCCCGCGACCCCGGCGCCGCGGGCCCGGCCTGATCCGGACGGCCCGGGAGCTCCGGCCGAGGGGCCCAGCGCCCGAGGTTGTCCCCCGGCAGGGACGTGCCCCCTCGGCCGGGACGGCAAGCGGCTCCGGTCCGGCGATGCCCCGGATCGGAGCCGCTTCCCGGCGGTAAGGGGAGGGCCGGGCTCCGGATTAACATTGCTCTGGCCATTTCTGCCGCGAAGTGCACGGACAGCTGCCAGGCGAGACAGAGAATCAGCAGAGAACTGAACGAATGGGAGCGATCATGGGCGGCCTCGGCGTGCGCTGGACCCTGCACGGCGACGGGAGGACCCCCGCTCCGGGGGCAGTCGTACGGCCCGACGAACGGCTGACCTGGCCGCGCACCGCCGGCCTCGGCGCACAGCATGTCGTGGCGATGTTCGGTGCGTCGTTCGTGGCGCCCGTCCTGATGGGTCTCGACCCGAACCTCGCGATCATGATGTCCGGTGTCGCGACCATGATCTTCCTGCTCGCCACCCGTGGCCGGGTCCCCAGCTATCTGGGGTGTTCGCTCTCGTTCGTGGGGGTCGCGGCGACCATCCGCGCCACCGGGGGCAGCAGCGCCACCGTCACGGGTGCCGTCTTCGTCGTGGGCGCCGTCCTGTTCGCGGCGGGTCTCGCCGTCCAGCGGTTCGGCGCTCGGATCATCCATGCGGCGATGCCGCCGGTGGTCACCGGTGCGGTGGTCATGCTGATCGGCTTCAACCTGGCGCCGGTGACCGCGTCCACGTACTGGCCGCAGGACCAGTGGACGGCGCTCCTGGTGATGCTCTTCACCGGTCTCGCCGTCGTCTGCCTGCGCGGCTTCTGGTCGCGGATCGCGATCTTCCTGGGGCTGGTCTTCGGGTACGGCTTCTCCTGGCTGTCCGACCAGGTCTTCGGGAAGATCCACTCGGTCGACTCGGCCGGGAAGGTCACCGACCACTGGCGTCTCGACCTCTCCGGTGTGGGCCGGGCGGACTGGGTCGGGCTGCCGTCCTTCCACGCCCCGAGTTTCCAGTGGTCGGCGATCCTCGTCGCGCTGCCCGTCATCATCGCGCTGATCGCCGAGAACGCCGGGCACGTCAAGGCCGTCGGCGAGATGACCGGCTCCAACCTGGACGACAAGCTGGGCACCGCCATCGCGGCCGACGGTGTCGCCTCCATGCTCTCCACCGGTCTCGGCGGTCCCCCCAACACCACGTACTCCGAGAACATCGGAGTGATGGCCGCGACCCGCGTGTACTCGACCGCCGCGTACTGGGCCGCCGCCTGCTTCGCGCTGCTCTTCGGTCTCTGCCCCAAGTTCGGCGCGGTGGTGGCCGCGATCCCGGGCGGTGTGCTCGGCGGGATCACCGTGATCCTCTACGGCATGATCGGGCTGCTCGGCGCCCAGATCTGGATCAACGGCAAGGTGGATCTGCGCAATCCGCTGAATCTGGTGCCGGCCGCCGCGGGCATCATCATCGGTGTCGGCGGTGTCTCACTGAAGATCACGGACAACTTCCAGCTCAGCGGGATCGCGCTCGGCACCATCGTGGTGATCACCGGCTACCACGCACTGCGGGCCATGGCGCCGCCGCACCTCAAGTCGCAGACGCCGCTGCTGGACTCGGGCACCTCCTCGTACGAGAAGACCGAGCCCGGCACGGAGCCGGAGCCCGGCGACGACGCCTGAGGGCCGTCCCGCTTCGCCCGTTCTGAGGACGTACGGGCGTGATGCCGCCGTCCGGAGGCCCGCTGCTGCCAGGCTGCCCCCATGGCACAGACGGAACAGCGCGCGGCCCGGGCCGTCCCCGCCCAGCGCTCGGTCGCCGGTGTGGCGGCCAGGATGCGGGCCCTGCGCGCGTCATGGCCGTCCACGGACGGGGTGGCTGTCTTCAACAGCGTCTATCTGACCGTCACCGAGGAGGTCGGACAGCACATCGCGGGACGGCACTTCCCCGATCCGCTGGGTGTCACGACGCTCGGCGTGGTGTTCGCGGAGCGGTATCTGGCCGCGGTCGACGCGGTGGCCGACGGCCGCAGGCCGCCCGCCTGCTGGCGGCCGCTCTTCCAGTACCGCCACCACCCCGGCGTACGGCCGCTGCAGTTCGCGCTCGCGGGCATCAACGCGCACATCGGTCACGACCTGGCGCTCGCCGTCATCGACTCCTGCCGAGTCCTCGACTGTGAACCCGCCGCGCTCGAAGGGGACTTCGACCGGGCCGGCGAGATCCTCGAACGGCTGGAGGAGCAGATCCGCGAGGAGCTGATGCCGGGGCCGGACCTCCTGGAGATCATCGACCCGCTCACCCATCTCATCGGCTCGTGGAGTCTGGAGCGCGCCCGGGACGCCGCCTGGACGGCCGCCCGCATTCTCTGGAATCTGCGGGAACTACCGGTGGTCGCCGAGGAGTTCAGAGAGGGGATGGACGCGAGTGCCGGCCTGGTCGGCCGGTGCCTGCTCACTCCCCTGCGCTGACCCACCCGACTTGCTGACCCACCCGACTCGCTGACCCGCCCGACGGCGCCGACGCACTCGACCGCGCCGGCTCTCCCGACGAAGGAGCACACCCATGGCGATCCCGCTCGGCCTCGGTCTTCCCCAGATGAAGCAGTACGCCATCGGCCGTGATGTCCCGGCGGTGGCGCGCGCCGCCGAGGAGACCGGATTCGGGTCGCTGTGGGTCTTCGAGCGGATCCTCTTCCCGGAGCCCGCGACCCAGGGGCTGTACGGCGTACCGGGGCTGCCCTGGCCCGAGAAGTACCGCTCGGTGGCCGACCCGCTGGTGACCCTGACGCTGGCCGGCGCGGCGACGGGCCGGGTGCGGCTGGGCACCAGTGTGCTGGTGGCGCCGCTGCATGTGCCCTTCCAGCTGGCCCGCTCCCTCGCCTCGCTGGATGCGGCGAGCGGCGGCCGGGTCGTGGCCGGAATCGGGACCGGCTGGTCGAGCGACGAGTACGCGGCGGCGGCCGTGGCCCCGTTCGAGAAGCGCGGGGCGTTCCTGGACGAACTGCTCGACGTCTTCCAGGCGGTGTGGGGACCCGATCCGGTGGCGTACGAAGGGCAGTTCACCACGATCGCCCCCGCCGTGGTCGGCCCGAAACCGGCCCGCCCGATCCCGGTCCAGCTGCCGGCCGGCGGCCCGCGCGCGATCCGGCGGCTCGTCGACCGGGCGGACGGCTGGATGCCGGTCGCCCTGGGGCCCGGCGCCCTGGCCGAGGAGTGGCGGAAGATCCAGGACCTGGCGGGCGAACGGGGGCGCGGGCGTCCCCTGACCGCGACGGTCCGGGTCAACGCGACGCACAGCGTGAAGCCGTACGAGGGCGGGGACCGCGAGCCGTTCCAGGGCAGCACCGCGCAGATCGTCGAGGATCTGGCGGCGCACGCGGAGACCGGGGTGGCCACCGAGTTCCTGCTCGACCTGCAGAGCACGATGCGGGACGCACACGAACTGACGGACGTGGCCGCCGAGGTCTACGCGGCGGCGCGCGCCGCCGGAATCTGACCGGCCGGACGGGGCTGCCGGGGGCCGGTCGGACGGGACTGCGTGAGCCCGACCGGCCGGACGGTGCGGCGCGCCGTCAGTCCTCGGGCAGTTCGACCGGTGCGATCTCGTCGTACAGGTCGCCGGGTCCCGGGTTGGCCGCGTCGGTCGTGCCGCCGAAGTGGTGCATGACGCCCCAGACCGCGTTGAGCGCGGTCTGCACGGCGCCCTCGGCCCAGCCCGCCGTCCAGGAGATGTCGTCGCCCGCGAGGAACAGCCCGCGCCGGTCCTCGGGGAGCCGGTCCTGCATGAAGTGGGTGAACAGCCGCCGCTGGTAGCGGTAGTGGCCGGGCAGGTTGGCCTTGAACGCGCCCATGAAGTAGGGCTCGTCCTCCCAGGAGACGGTGACCGGGTTGCCGATGATGTGGCGGCGGATGTCGACCTTCGGGTAGATCTCGCCCAGCGACTTCAGCATGACCTCCATCCGCTCGTGCGCGGAGAGCGGCAGCCACTTGAGGCTGTCGTCGCACCAGGTGTACGAGAGGCAGATGGTGGCGGGCCGGTCCGGGCCGTCGTCCAGGAGGTAGGTGCCGCGCGTCATACGGTCGGTGAGCGTCATCGACATGGTGTCGCGGCCGGTCGGGTTCCCGTTGTCGTCCAGGGCCTCGTCGAGCCAGAAGGGCCGGTCCACCGGGACGAACAGCTTGGACGACTCCATGTAGTGGGTGCGCTCCATCGCCGTCCAGTGGTCGATCGGGAAGAGCGCGTCATCGCAGTCGATCTTGGAGAGCAGCATCCAGGACTGCGCGGTGAAGACCGCGGCCGGGTAGGTGCGGATGTCGCCGGACGCGTCCGTGACGGTGATGCGGTTGCCCGCCGTGCGGTGCAGCCGGGTCACCGCCGGGCGGGGCTCCCCGCCGTGCAGCGATGCGAGGGAGGTCCCGGACGGCCAGTGGACGGTCTTCTGCGGTTCGCGCTCCCAGAGCCGCAGCGGCAGCTGCTGCGAGCCCCCGACGATCCCCCGGTGGTGGTCGTCCGCCTCGGTGTAGACGACCCGGAGGATCTCCAGGATGGAGTTGGGGAAGTCGGTGTCCCAGCCGCCCGTTCCGAAGCCGACCTGGCCGAAGATCTCCCGGTGCCGGAACGAGGAGAACGCCTCGGACCCGCAGAGGAAGCCGTAGAACGTCTGGTCGTCCAGCTGCTCGACGAGCCGCGCCCAGATCTCCCGGATCCGCGGTACGTCGCGCTCGCGCAGCGCGCGGTTCATGTCCGAGAAGTCCGCGCCCTCCTCCAGGCAGCTGTTCCAGGCGTGCATCACGTCGCGGTAGACCTGCGGAAGGTCGTCCACGGATGTGGCGTAATGCGACTCGCCCTTGAGATCGACCACCGTCGAAGGGGTGCCGGGGGCCAGCGGGTTGGGGAAGGACTTCGTCTCCAGGCCCACCAGGTCGATGTAGTGCTGGAGCGCCGTGGAGGACGGCGGGAAGCGCATGGCTCCCAGTTCCGCGGTGAGCGAGGGGTCGCAGCCCTCGAAGCCCACGGTGCGCAGCCGGCCGCCGATCCGGTCCGCCTCGTACACCACCGGCTTGAGGCCCATCTTCATCAGCTCGTACGCGGTGATGATCCCCGAGAGTCCGCCGCCGATGACGGCGACCTCGGTGCCGTGCGCGGTGGCCGGTATCTGGCCCAGGCCCGCCGGGTGAGCGAGGAAGTCGTCGTAGGCGTAGGGGAAATCCGGTCCGAACATGGTGATCGGCGGCTGGCCGTCGGCGTGCTGCACAGCGGTGTTGGGCACCGTGGACGTCATGGGGTACGGGCTCCTTGCACGGAGAGCCGCGGAAGCGGCTGAAGTGGCGGGGCGGGTCGAGCGGGGCTCAGACCAGCGAGTGGTAGAGGGCCGGGCGGCGGTCGCGGAGATACGGGTTGTTCTCGCGCGAGGCGCGCAGCAGAGCGGGATCGGCGTCGCCGGTGACCAGCTCCGTGCCGCGTCCGGCGCGGGCGCGGACGGTTCCGTCGGGGCCTGCCAGACAGCTGAGCCCGACGAACTCGAACTCGCCCTCGGGTCCGGTGCGGTTGACGTACGCGATGTACAGCTGGTTCTCGAAGGCCCGGACCGGCACCAGGGACTCGGCGACGAACTGGAAGGGGTGCATCTGGGCGGTGGGGACCAGGAGCAGATCGGTACCGGCGAGGGCGTGGGCGCGGACGTTCTCCGGGAACTCCACGTCGTAGCAGATCATGATCCCGATCCGGAGCCCGGCCAGCTCGGCCTGGACGACGGGGGTGTCCCCCGGCGTGAACCACTTCTGCTCGAAGCAGCCGAAGAGATGGGTCTTGCGGTAGTTGGCCAGGCGCTGCCCTTCGGCGCCGATCAGCTGGGCCGCGTTGTGGATCTGCTCGCCGTGGCGTTCGGGGTAGCCGTAGAGCACCGCGATCCCGTGGCGTACGGCGATGTCCGCGACGGCCCGCGCGCTCGCGCCGTCGGCGGGCTCGGCCAGCCGGGGCACGTCGTCTCCGATCGCGTATCCGGTCAGGAACAGCTCGGGGCAGACCAGCAGTCCGGCGCCGGAGGCTGCGGCGCGGCCCGCAGCCTCGTCCAGCGCGTCGAGGTTCCCTGCGACGTCGCCTGGACGGCCGGAACTCTGGAGCAGGGCGGTGCGCAGCGGCGGCATGGCAGACCTCGGACGGTACAGAAAGGGATTCTGGGGACAGACCGACGGTACGTTCAGCGGCTCCACGGGAACAAGACGCGTCCATTGCGCATCACCGCACGATTCGTTGCGTCTCTCGGCCCGGTGATGGGGATCTGTTGCGTGATGGTGCCGCGACCCTTGCGTGGCGGTGCCGCGACCCCTCGGGGTGGGTGCGGGCCTGGCCGGGGGCGCACCGGATTCCGCTGGGGGCGAACTCGGGATGAAGGAGTGATGGACTGACGCAGGCGGGGTAGGCGAGCGGAAGATGACTGAGGAGCCGCCCGTGGTTGTCATGGATTCGCCGTTGGCAGACAGCGCCACGGCCCGCGATGCAGCCAGCCGATTTCTGTCCCAGAACTGTCCCTGGGCCGATGTCGACGCTGTGCTGCTCGTGATCAGCGAACTCGTCGCCAACGCGGCCCGGCACACCGCGGGCTGGTGGCATTTGCGGCTGAGCGCAGAGCCCGGAGTGCTCGTGGTGGAGATGGACGACGACAGCCCGGCGCCTCCCGTCGCCCGTGAGCCCGACTTCGGGGGAGGCGGCGGGTTCGGCTGGCACATGGTGCTGCGGCTGGCCGGTCGGGTCGAGGTCAGCCCGCGCGCGTCGGGCAAGACGGTCCGGGCGATCTGGTCGCATCCGGCGGCCGAACCCGCGGTCGGCTGAGACGGGTCTGCGGAGCGACACGCTCCCTGGGCTCCGGACGATCGCTGGCTCGTGGGGAGGGCACCGACTCCTGGTGGTCACTGGCTCGTGTGGAGGGCGGGTACCGGCTCCTGGTGGTCACTCCGGGCCGAGCAGCCCCGTCCGCAGCTGTGCGGTGATCCGCGCCAGCAGCCGGGACACGTGCATCTGGGAGATGCCCAGTTCGGCTCCGATCTGCGACTGGGTCAGGTCGTCGCCGTACCGCATCCGCAGAATGCGCCGGTCCCTGGCGCCGAGCCGGGCGATGAGCGGTTTCAGCACGGTGAGGTTCTCTACGAGGTCCAGACCGCTGTCGGGTTCGCCGAGCCGGTCGGCCAGCGTCCGGGCGCCGCTGTCCGCCCCGTCCTCGACGGTGGAGTCGATGGAGCCGGCGGTGTAGCCGTTGGCCGCCACCAGCCCTTCGACGACCTCCTCCTCGTCCATCCCGAGGTGTCGGGCCAGTTCGGCGGGTGTCGGGGAACGGTCCAGTCTCTGGAACAGCTCGTCGGAAGCCTTGGCCAGCGTGATCCGCAGTTCCTGGAGGCGCCGGGGGACATGGACCGACCAGCTGGTGTCGCGGAAGAAGCGCTTGATCTCGCCGACGATGCAGGGCATCGCGAAGGTCGCGAACTCCACCTCGCGGCAGAGATCGAACCGGTCGATCGCCTTGATCAGCCCGATGGTGCCGACCTGGACGATGTCCTCCATCTGGTCGGAGCGGCTGCGGAAGCGGGTGGCCGCGAACCTGACCAGTGAGAGGTTCAGCTCGATGAGGGTGTTGCGCGCGTACTGGTGCTCGCGCGTGCCCTCCTCGGCGGTGTCGAGCGTGGCGAAGAAGAGCCGGGAGAGTTCGCGGGCGTCGCACGGTGCGACCTTCGAGGGGTCCGCCACGTAGGGGAGTTCTCCCGGAGCCCGGCCTGGCGGGTGGCCGACGTGCGGGGCGAGTCCGGTCGGAACTGTGGGCACCAGGGGCACGGTGTACTCCCTCTCTCGTTCTCCGGCAGATTCCGCAGTTCCCGGCTACCCGCTGCGGAGCGCTCCATTCGCGGGAATCCGGGCCAATGCGCCGTCAGTTGCCCGCCTCCGGGCTGTCCGGGAAACGCGGGGACAGCGCTGCTGCGGAAGGGCCTGGGGAGGTACGAGGGGAGTCGGCGGAGCGCGGAAACGCCGGAGCCGGCCCCCGCCGTGGGCGGGGACCGGCTCCGGCGTCGGTGCGATCAGCCCCAGCTGGCGTGCAGCGGCTTGCCCTCGGCGTATCCGGCGGCGCTCTGCACCCCGACGATCGCCTTCTCGGCGAACTCCTCCAGGGTGTTGGCCCCGGCGTAGGTGCAGGAGGAGCGGACGCCCGCGATGATCGAGTCGATCAGGTCCTCGACACCCGGGCGGGACGGGTCGAGGAACATCCGCGAGGTGGAGATGCCCTCCTCGAACAGGCCCTTGCGGGCACGGTCGTAGGCCGACTCCTCACTCGTACGGTTACGGACGGCGCGGGCCGACGCCATGCCGAACGACTCCTTGTACCAGCGGCCGTCGGCGGCCTGCTGGAGGTCGCCCGGGGACTCGTACGTTCCGGCGAACCAGGAGCCGATCATGACGTTCGACGCACCGGCGGCCAGCGCCATCGCCACGTCGCGCGGGTGCCTGACCCCGCCGTCGGCCCAGACGTGCTTGCCGAACTTCCGTGCCTCCGTGGCACATTCGAGTACGGCGGAGAACTGCGGGCGGCCCACACCCGTCATCATCCGGGTGGTGCACATGGCGCCGGGGCCCACACCGACCTTGATGATGTCGGCGCCGGCCTCGATGAGGTCGCGCACACCCTCGGCGGCCACGATGTTGCCCGCGACGATCGGCACCTGCGGGTCGAGGGCCCGCACCGCCCGGACCGCGGCGATCATCGACTCCTGGTGGCCGTGCGCGGTGTCCACGACGATCGTGTCGGCACCGGCGTCGAGCAGTTGCTTGGCCTTGCCCGCGACATCGCCGTTGATACCGACGGCCGCGGCGATGCGCAGCTTGCCCTGGGCGTCGACGGCCGGGGAGTAGAGGGTGGCGCGCAGGGCGCCCCTGCGGGTCAGGATGCCGACGAGCCGGCCGTCCGCGTCGACGGCGGGGGCGTAGCGGCGGTTGGCGCCGTCGAGCCGGTTGAACGCCTCACGCGGGTCGATGTCCGCATCGAGGAGCACCAGGTCCTTGGACGACATGACTTCGGAGAGCTGGGTGAAGCGGTCGACGCCCGCCAGGTCCTCGTCGGTCACGACACCGACCGGCCTGCTGTCCTCGTCCACGACGACGCCCGCGTTGTGCGCGCGCTTGGGCAGCAGGGACAGCGCGTCGGCGACGGTCTGCGTCGGGGCGAGCACGATGGGCGTGTCCAGCACGTGGTGGCGCGTCTTCACCCAGGTGATGACCTCGGTGACGACCTCGATCGGGATGTCCTGCGGGATGACGACCAGGCCGCCACGCCGGGCGACCGTCTCGGCCATCCGGCGGCCCGCGATGGCCGTCATGTTCGCGACCACGAGAGGGATGGTGGTACCGGTGCCGTCGGGAGCGGACAGGTCGACGCCCTGACGGGAGCCGACAGCCGAACGGCTCGGCACCATGAACACATCGTCGTACGTCAGATCGTACGGCGGCTTCAGGTCATTGAGGAAACGCATACTAACTCTCTCACCTGCGGTTATACAGAATGGGCGGGCGGGATGTCAGCGCCGTCCGGCACAGGATCAGGCTGCGGCTCCTAGACCATCATCGCCGATGAGGCCCCGGCTGGCGAATACCCGCCCCCTGTTCTGTGGCTTCCGCCAGGGCGGGGCCGGTCGGCCTTGTGCCTTCACCCAAACGGGCCGGCGCGGTGTCGGCGCGGGGCGCGCAGCGGTTCCCGCGGTCAGCTCCGGTCCTCCAGCACCTCGCGCGCCGCACGCGCCCCGGAGGCCAGTGCCCCCTGCACGGACCCCGTGGCGCGGTGGTCTCCGCACACGTAGCGCCCGGCGGACACCCGCGTCGTGCGGCTCAGCGGCCACGGCGCGGTCATGGCGGGCAGGGCGCCCTCCACGGTGTACGGGGCGAGTGGCTCCCAGGACGACGTGTCCGCTCGGTAGACCTCGGCGAGCGCGGCGCGCAGCCGCTCCTCCTCCCCCGGCCCGCCGGGGCCGAGGACCGAGGTGGCGATCAGCGAGCGGTCGGCCGGGGCGTAGGTGGGGGCGACCTCGCTCACCACGCAGGTGTTGAGGAAGCGGTGCGCGCTGTCGACCAGCAGGGTCGGCTCGTGCAGCGGCGGCTGCGGGGCCGCGTGGTAGTAGGTCGTGACGGTACGGGTGGCCGGTACGGCCAGACCGGGCAGCAGCCGGGCCGCCGCGGCGGGCCCGGCCGCGACCACCACACAGGGCGCGTGGCGCTCCGTGCCGTCCGGCAGCTCGACCCCCGTGTCGGTGAGTGCCCGCACGGGGGTGCCGGGGCTCAGCACCCCTGGCGGCAGCGCGCCCGCGAGCTGGGCGGGTACGGCACCGATCCCGGCGGCGGGCAGGCACTGGGTGCCCCGGAGCATGCTGCGCCAGACCAGATGGAAGAAGCGCGACGAGGTGTCGAGGCTGTCCTCCAGGAAGACACCGGAGAGGAAGGGCCGGAAGAACACGTCGACCAGTTCCTCCGAGATCCCGGCGTCGGCGAGCGCCGTACGCGTCGTACGGTCCGCCGCCCGCTTCACCGCGCTCACCGGGCCGAACAGGTCGCGCGCGGAGAGCAGCCCGAGCGCCAGGAGGTCACGGCGGCCCGCCACCGGCCGCAGCGACAGCAGGTCCACCGCCACGCCCGGCCGCCGGGTCGGGTCGCTGAACCGCAGCCGCCCCGACGGTGTGTGCACCAGCGCTCCGGGCGTGAAGGGGCGCAGCCGCAGCCCCCTGAGCCACATCCGCTGTTTGACCTGGGGGTACGACGTGTTGAACACCTGGAAGCCCCGGTCCAGGAGAAATCCCTCGTGCCGGTCGGTGCGCATTCTGCCGCCGACCGTCTCCGATGCCTCCAGCAGGCGCACGGACAGACCTTCCCGGCACAGATCCGCGGCGCAGGCGAGGCCGGCCAGCCCGGCACCGATCACGATGACGTCGCAGCGCCGGCCCGGGTCGTCCGTCATGGGATCTCAGCCCTTCGCTCGTCCGAACTTCAGTAGACGTCCTCGGGGCGGATTTCTCTCCCGATGACGGACGGTCCCCGTGTTCGCGTACCGCGTCCCGGTCACGCGTACGGCCTACGGGCGCCCATCTGCCGCATCGCTGGACAGCCCCCGGGGAGAAGCGACTATGGAAAGAGGAACCGAACGGACCGGACAGCGGCGAAAGCGACATGACGCGGAGATTCCATGAGCGACGGTGAAGCGGCACCCGCACTCGACTCACCCGCACTGCACTGCCTGGTGACCGGGGCGACGGGCTACATCGGCGGACGTCTGGTACCCGAACTGCTCGACGCCGGCCATCGCGTCCGCTGTCTGGCCAGGACCCCGGAGAAACTGCGGGACCACCCCTGGGCCGGACGGGCGGAAGTCGTACGGGGCGATGTCACCGATGCCGCTTCGGTGGCCGTGGCCATGCGGGGCGTCGACGTGGCGTACTACCTGGTGCACGCGCTGAACACCGGCTCCGACTTCGAGGAGACGGACCGCAGGGCGGCCAGGATCTTCGGTGAACAGGCCCGGGCAGCCGGGATCCGGCGCATCGTCTATCTGGGCGGCCTCACCCCCGACGGCGTACCGGAGCGGGAGCTCTCGCCGCATCTGCGCTCGCGGGCCGAGGTCGGCCGTATCCTCCTCGACTCGGGAGTGCCGACCACCGTGCTCCGCGCCGCGGTCATCATCGGTTCCGGCTCCGCGTCCTTCGAGATGCTGCGGTACCTCACCGAGCGGCTGCCGGTCATGGTCACACCGAGCTGGGTGAGTACCCGGGTCCAGCCGGTCGCCGTCCGGGACGTGCTGCGGTACCTGGTCGGCAGCGCGCTGATGCCGGACGACGTGCACCGCTCCTTCGACATCGGCGGGCCCGACATCATGACGTACCGCGACATGATGCGCGGGTTCGCCTCGGTCGCCGGACTCCCGCACCGGCTCATCCTGCCGGTACCCATGCTCTCGCCGCGCCTGTCCAGCCACTGGATCGGCCTGGTCACCCCCGTTCCGCGCGCGCTCGCCCGGCCGCTCGCCGAGTCGCTGCGCTACGAAGTCGTCTGCGGCGAACACGACATCGCGCGGTACGTGCCGGACCGCCCCGGCGTGCCGTTCTCCTTCGGCACGGCGCTCCGGCTGGCACTCCAGCGGGTCCAGGACGCCCAGGTCACCACCCGTTGGTCGTCCGCCGCACTGCCCGGCGCCCCGAGCGATCCGCTGCCCACCGACCCGGACTGGGCGGGCGGCAGCCTCTACGCGGACCGGCGTCAGCTGACCATGGGGGCGACCCCGGACGCGCTCTGGCGGATCATCGAGGGCGTCGGGGGCGACAACGGCTGGTACTCCTTCCCGCTCGCCTGGGCGGTGCGCGGCTCGCTGGACCGGCTGGCCGGCGGAGTCGGACTGCGCCGCGGCAGGAGGGACGCCCAGCGGCTCAGGGTGGGCGACTCGCTGGACTTCTGGCGGGTCGAGGCGATCGAGCCGGGCCGGCTGCTGCGGCTGCGCGCCGAGATGCGGCTGCCCGGGCTCGCCTGGCTGGAGATGTCCGTGGACCAGGACGGCCGGGGGCGCACCCGCTACCGGCAACGCGCTCTCTTCCACCCCCGGGGGCTGCTCGGACACGCGTACTGGTGGAGTGTCGCGCCCTTCCATGCCATCGTCTTCGGCGGGATGGCCCGCAATATCGCCAGGGCGGCGGACCGCGACAGCCGAGGCCGTCAGGAGCCCGCCGCCACCGGCCGCTGACACCTCCGTACGGCGGCGGGTCCGCAGCCGCCGGGACGGAGCACCCGCCCGCTCCCCGGCCGGCCCCCGACGAGTTCCCCGACGAGGAGTGGCGCATGACCGTGTCGGTCGCCCTGTTCACCTCCAACCTCCGGCTGCACGACAATCCGCCGCTGCGCGCGGCTCTCGCGTCGGCGGACGAAGTGGTGCCGCTGTTCGTCCGCGACGAGGCCATCGAGTCGGCGGGCTTCGCCACGCCCAACCGGCGGGCGTTTCTGGCCGACTGTCTCTCCGGCCTCGACGCGGGGCTGCGGGAGCGCGGCGGGCGGCTCGTCGTACGGTCCGGCGAAGTGACCCGTGAGGTCTGCCGGGTGGCCGCGGAGACGGGGGCCGCCGAAGTGCACATGGCGGCCGGGGTCAGCGGGTACGCCCAGCACCGGGAGGAGCGGCTGCGCGCGGCGCTGGAGTCCGACGGCAGACGGCTGCGTGTCCATGACGCGGTGATCACCGCGGTGCCGCCGGGCGCGGTCACCCCGGCGGCGTCGGACCACTTCGCGGTCTTCACCCCGTACTTCAGGCGCTGGTCGGAGGAACGGCTGCGCGCCGTCCAGGGCGCGCCGCGCACGGTGCGGGTGCCGGGGGCCGTCCGGTCGGACCGGCTGCCGTCCCGTACGGACGTGTCCGGGGTCTCGGAAGGACTCGCAGCGGGCGGTGAACGCGAGGGCCGCGCCCGTTGGACGGCCTGGCAGCGGAAGGGGCTCGCCGGGTACGAGGACCACCACGACGACCTGCCGGGCGATCTGACGTCCAGGCTCTCGCCGCACCTGCACTTCGGCACCCTCTCCCCCGTCGAGCTGGTGCGCGACGCCACGCGCAGGGGCGGCCCGGGCGCCGAGGCGTTCGTACGGCAGCTGTGCTGGCGGGACTTCCACCACCAGGTACTGACCGCACGCCCGGCGGCCGCCTCAGCCGACTACCGCTCGCAGCACGACCACTGGCGTTCCGAGCGGTCCGCCGCGCGGGAGATCACGGCCTGGAAGGAGGGCCGCACCGGATACCCGGTGGTCGACGCCGCCATGCGACAGCTCCGGCACGAGGGGTGGATGCACAACCGGGGGCGGCTGCTCACCGCGAGCTTCCTCGCCAAGACGCTGTACGTGGACTGGCGGGTCGGCGCGCGGTACTTCCTGGAGCTCCTGGTGGACGGCGACGTCGCCAACAACCAGCTCAACTGGCAGTGGGTGGCGGGCACCGGCACGGACAGCAGGCCGAACCGGGTGTTCAACCCGGTGACCCAGGGCAAGCGCTACGACCCGCAGGGGGACTACGTGCGCCGCTGGGTGCCCGAGCTGGCCGGGCTGGCGGGTGCGGCCGCGCACGAACCGTGGAAGCTCCGGGGGCCCGAGCGCGCCGCGTACGACTATCCCGAGCCGCTGCTCGAACTCTCGGACGGCCTGGCCCGCTTCAAGCAGGCCCGGGGCCGGGCCTGACCGCGGGTTCACCGCCCGGCGGCCGCCAACCCCGGCAGCCGCCGTGCCCGCCCGGGATCAGACCCCGTCGGGGTCCGCCCGGTCCAGTGCGGGGCGCGGTCCGGGCCCGGTCTCCGTCAGCAGGAAATCCGCGGCCGCCGTGTCGGTGACCAGGCTGGTGACGAGACCCGACTTCAGGACGGCCCCGATCGCCGCGGCCTTGCGCTGGCCGCCCGCGATGGCCACGACCTCGGGGATCCGGCGCAACCGGTCGGCCTCGACCGTGATGCACCGCTCGCCCAGGTCGCGGCCGACCCGCCGCCCCTCGGCGTCGAAGAGGTGCGCGGACATCTCGGCGGCGACTCCCAGCGAGGCGTAGTGCGCCCGCTCGGCGTCGCTGAGCATGTCGTGAACCGTCGAGATGCCCGGTTCCCAGGAGCCGATGGACACCGCGGCCACGGTCACCTTGTCGAAGTACTCGAAGGCTCGGGCGATGCCTGTCTGGTTGCGCAGCGCGGCAGCGGTGGCCGGGTCCGGCAGCAGCATCGGGGCGTAGATGGGGTGCGCCTCTCCCCCGGAGACCTGGGCGGCACGCCGTACCGCCTCGACGGAGCCGCGCTCCGCGGTCCCCGCGTCGTACACACCGGTCAGCTGGACCACCGTGCACGGCGGGAGCACATTGAGCGCCGCCGCCATGTGGATGGTGGAGCGCCCCCAGGCGAGGCCCAGCACATCGCCCTCGGTGACCAGCTCGCCGAGCAGATCGGCGGCGACCTCGCCCAGGTTCTCCGGGTCGGGGGCATCGTCCGCAGCGTCCGCCGGGGACTCGACGACGACCGCGTGGCGCAGGCCGTACCGGGCCCGCAGCGCGTCGGAGCGCTCCGCGTCCAGTTCGGCGGGGACCCGGATCTCGATCCGTACGAGATCGCGCTCCAGCGCCGTCTCCAGGACCCGGGCTACCTTGAACCGGCTGACGCCGAACTCCTCGGCGATCTGGATCTTGGACTTTCCCTCCAGGTAGAAGCGACGGGCCATGGCCGCCGCCTGCACCAGCTCCGCGGGTCCCATCCGCAGGGCTGATCTGCCCGCCGACATTGCAGACACCGCGATCTCCTCACTAAGGCTGTTCACTCCCGGACCCATCATCCTGTCAGACCCGGCACAACTTGATCAGCCCCGAAAGGCCGCGTTCATCTCCTGGCCGCTCAGTGGCCGCAGGCCCATCCCGCCGACGCCGTCGTCTCCTGCGCCTGGTGGCGGAGCATACGGACCGCGGCCGCCGGGTCGTCGGCGCCGTACACCGCGGAGCCCGCGACGAAGACGTCCGCGCCGGCCTCCGCACACCGCTCGATCGTCGTCGCCGAGACCCCGCCGTCGACCTGGAGCCAGAGTTCGAGTCCGTGCCTGGAGATCAGCTCACGGGTGCGGCGGATCTTCGGCAGCATGATGTCCAGGAAGGACTGGCCGCCGAAGCCCGGCTCCACGGTCATGATCAGCAGCATGTCGAGCTCTGGGAGCAGGTCCTCGTAGGGCTCGATGGGCGTCGCGGGCTTCAGCGCCATGGAGGCGCGCGCCCCCTTGGCCCTGATCTCGCGGGCGAGCCGCACGGGGGCGGCAGCGGCCTCCGCGTGGAAGGTGACGGAACCCGCGCCCGCCTCGACGTACTGCGGCGCCCAGCGGTCCGCGTCCTCAATCATGAGGTGGCAGTCCAGCGGGGTTTCCGAGGCCCGGCTGAGCGCTTCCACCACAGGGACCCCGAGGGTCAGATTGGGTACGAAGTGGTTGTCCATCACGTCGACGTGGAGCCAGTCGGCACCTTCGACGGCCTTCGCCTCCTCCGCGAGGCGGGAGAAGTCGGCGGACAGGATGCTGGGGTTGATCTGCACGGCCATGCCCCAAGCCTGCCATGCCCCGGCCCAGTTGCCTGCCACCACAGGGACCGGAGGGCCGCGGGGATCCGCACACACCGCGCAAACCTGGCATTCATCCGTGCCGGTGGCCGGCCGGAGGGATCCGGCCGCCGCCGGTGTCGGCACGCTCACGTCATCCGGTGGGCGCCGCCGCATCCGCGGAGGCCGGGGCGACGCCCTGGAAGAGATTGGCGATCAGCCGGTCCGTGAACTCCGCGGTCAGCGGTTGCGCGGGCAGGAGCAGCCGGTGGTAGACGGCGCCCCAGAGCTGGTCGACGATCGCCTCCAGGTCGGCCCCTTCGCGGATCTGGCCGGCCTGCCGCGCGCGCGTGAGGCGTTCGACGGCGAGGGCGCGGCGCTGTCTGACGTAGTGCGCCGAGAGCGCCTCCGCCAGGTCGGGGTCGCCCTGGGCGGCTCCGATGATCCCGGCGATGACGGAGCCGTTGCGGTTCAGGAGATCGACGAAGACGTGCAACTGCGTCGTCAGGTCGCGCCCGATGTCGCCCGTGTCGGGGAAGGCGAGGGTCTCCTTGAAGGTGTCGAAGTAGGCGTCGAAGGCCAGAGCTCCGGGAGACGGCCACCACTTGTAGAGGGTCATCTTGCTGACCCCGGCGCGGGCGGCGACCTTCGAGAAGGTCAGGGCGTGGACCCCCTCGGCGAGCAGCAGTTCGGCTGCCGCGGCCAGTGTCGCGTGGCGGACGTCCTCCGCCCGGCGGCGTCCGCGCCCCGGCTTGAGCTGGCCGGGCCCCTCGGCCTCTGTTCGCTCCATGCGTCTCCTCCTCGTCCGGCACGGCCGGCCCGGTGGCGTGGCCTCCGACAGCAACTATATGGACCCACGGGCCACATAGATATGGACGACTGGTCTACATGCCGCTAGTGTACCGATCGTCCACAAAGACGAGAGGGAGGTCGCCATGACCACCATTGAGCAGCCCGCCGGCCGTGTGGCGATCGTGGCTGGGGGTTCCGGCGGGATCGGCAGCGCGGTCGCGCACGCGCTGGCCGCCGACGGCATGTCCGTGGTCGTGCACTACGCAGGCCGCGCCGAGCGTGCCGAGAAGGCCGTCGCATCGATCCGGGAGGCGGGCGGCACGGCCGTTGCCGTATCCGGCGACGTCGCGGACGAGGCAGCGATGACGGCCCTGTTCGACGCCGCCCAGGAACACTTCGGCGGCGTCGACGTGGTGGTGAACACCGCCGGGATCATGCTGCTGGCCCCGCTGGCAGACATGGACCTCGACGCCTTCGACCGGATGCACCGGGTCAACGTGCGCGGCACGTTCGTCGTCTCCCAGCTCGCGGCCGGGCGGCTGCGCCCCGGCGGTGCGCTGGTCAACTTCTCCACCTCTGTCACCCGGCTCCAGCAGCCGACCTACGCCGCCTACGCGGCGAGCAAGGGCGCGGTCGAGGCGATGACCCTGATCCTCGCCCGCGAACTGCGCGGCCGGGACGTCACCGTCAACGCCGTGGCCCCCGGGCCGACCGCGACCCCGCTCTTCCTGGACGGGAAGAGCCCCGAGCTCGTCGAGCGGATCGCCGCCGCCTCCCCGCTGGAGCGCCTCGGCACGCCCGAGGACATCGCGAGCGCTGTCGCCTTCCTGGCCGGCCCCGGCGGCCGTTGGGTCAACGGCCAGGTCCTGTTCGCCAATGGCGGCGTCGCCTGACCTCCGGGTGCCCCCCCTTGTGACCGGCGAGAACGCGCACCGCCCGACAGGAGCGACCCCCTGTCCACTGTTCTCGTCACGGGCGCCGCCGGCCGAGCAGGCCGACGCGGTCACCGGGACCCGCTCCGACTTCGCCCGCCGCATGGGCTTCGGCGAGGTCCTGGAACCACGCCGTGCCTGATCGCCCTGCTCGTGACCCGCCCAGCCCCGCCCTTTCGACCCACTGAGAAAGCAGACCGCCATGACTCAGTCCCAGCTCGCCGCGATCATCGACCTGCTGCGCACCTCCCCGCTCGACATGGGCGGCGACCCGCACAAGATGCGCCTCGTCTTCGACGAAATGATCGGCTCCCACCCCGTCCCCGAGGACGTCCGCGCCATAGCCGTCGAGCTCGGCGGCGTCGACACCATCGAGGTCACGGCGGGCTGCGACAAGCCGTCCGGTGCGGTGCTGTACTTCCACGGTGGCGGCTACGCCCTCGGATCCGCCGCGGCCGGTGTCAACCTGGCCGCCGATGTAGCCCGCCGCACCGGCACCACCGTCCACGCGGTGGACTACCGCCTCGCGCCGGAGAACCCGTTCCCGGCGGCCGTCGACGACGCCGTTGCCGCCTACCGCGGGCTCCTCGACCGCGGCATCCCGGCCGGGTCCATCGCCGTGACCGGCGAGTCCGCCGGTGGCGGACTCGCCCTGGCCCTGCTGGTCGCGATCAAGGAGGCCGGTCTCCCCCGGCCGGCGGCGGCCGCCGTCCTCTCCCCCTGGGCGGACCTCACCCAGTCCGGGCGCAGCTACGAGACCAAGGCCGTCCTCGACCCGGCCCTCACCCGGCAAGCACTCGCCACCCGCGCCGACGACTACCTCGCGGGCGCGGACCCCCGCTCCCCCTTCGCCAGCCCCCTCTTCGCCGACCTGCGCGGACTGCCCCCGCTGCTCATCCAGGCCGGGACCTACGAGGTCCTCCTCGACGACGCCCTCCGGCTGGCCGCGAAGGCCGCCGACGACGACGTGGCGGTCGTCCTGCAGACATTCCCGGGCGCCCCCCATGTCTTCCAGGGGTTCTCCGCCGTCCTCGCCGAGGGCGCACAGGCCCTGGACCAGGTCGGAACCTTCCTCCGCACCCACCTCGACCAGCAGACAGAGACCCACGGAGCATCCGCGTCGTCCGGCGCGGTCTGACACCTGCACGATCCCTCCCCGGCGAGCTTGTCCGCCCCCGGAAGGAGGGGTGCCCGATCCCGGAAGGAGGGGTGCCCGATCAATCTGTCAGTGGTGCATGGATGAGCGGTCCCACGGCGCACGAGTCCCCAGATGTCCTGCTGCCCGGTTCGTACTCGCGGCCCTGAGCCCGGTCCGCGACAGCCATGACGAGCGTGCGCTCCCGGGGCCGGCCGCACTTCCCGCTCCGGCGGGCTCCGGCCGTCCCGACACCGTGGCCCTGATCGCCGCGCTTCGGTTGACGTGGGTGACGCAGCGACGGCCGGGCCGTGGCCCCGCCAACCCCTTCACCGCTCCGCCCGGCGTTGCGCCCGGAACCTCGGCGCCCCGGTGGGCCGGGCTGACAGCCAAGACCCGTCCGGTGCGCGAGAAGGACGTCCGATGGGCGAGACGCCGTTGACCGCCCGAGGGTCCCACCTGCTAGCTTCAGCCGCGTGTTCATGTCGTATTTACCAGATGTCCCCCACGGGCGGTCACTGTGACTCGCTAAGCGTGACCCCCTCGGCGCGCTGCCGCGACTGCCGGCGCCTTCCGGCTTCCCGCCGCTCCCCGTCTCGCGCCCGGCGCCGTGACGGCACTTCGCCATCGGCGCCGCCGACAGCCGCCCGCGTACGCCACGCCGCGGGCCCGCGCCCTCCAGCCCCGACGTGGAGCCCCTCATGAGCACCAACGACACATCCCCCGGACCGGGCATATCCGGCCTTTCCGCCAATGGCCCTGAAGGGCTGGTCACACTCGGCGCGGCGGGCGTCGACCTGGAACCTGTCGTCTCCGCGTCGTCCCGGCGCCGCAGCGTGCCACGCTGGCTCCGACGCGCCACCGGGCCCGTGCTGCTGCTGGTCCTGTGGCAGGTGTTCAGTGCCACCGGTGTACTCCAGCCGGACACCCTCGCCTCCCCCGGCACCATCGCCCGTACCGCGGGCGGGCTGATCGCCGACGGCACGCTGCCGTCCGCGATGGCGGTCTCGGTGCAGCGCGTCGCCGTCGGGCTGGTGCTGGGCGTGATGGCCGGGGGCGGGCTGGGGCTGCTGTCCGGGCTGCTGCGGATCGGGGAGGACCTGATCGACGCTGTGGTGCAGATGCTGCGCGCGGTGCCGTTCGCCGGGCTCATCCCATTGCTGATCGTCTGGCTGGGCATCGACGAGACGGTGAAGGTGGCGCTGATCGCCCTCGCCACAGCCTTCCCTCTTTACATGAACACCTACGCCGGGATCCGCGGCGTGGACGAGCAGCTGATCGAGGCCGGCGCCACGCTCGGCCTGAGCCGCTGGGGCCTGATCCGCCATGTCGTGCTGCCCGGGGCGCTGCCCGGCGCCCTGACCGGGCTGCGATTCGCGCTGGGCTCGGCGTGGCTGGCCCTGGTCTTCGGCGAGACGGTCAACGCCAGCGACGGCATCGGCTTCCTGATGGATCAGGCCCGCGAGTACTACCGCACCGACGTCATCGTGGTCTGCCTGATCGTCTACGCCTTCCTCGGCCTGGCCGCCGACGTCGTCGTCCGTACGCTGGAGAGGTTGTTGCTGCAATGGCGACCGACGTTCACGGGGAAGTGACCGCCGACCGGGCGGTCGTCGAGATCACCGGTCTGACCCGGTCCTTCGACGGCCGGGCCGTCCTCGACACGCTGGAGCTCACCGTACGGCCGGGCGAGTTCGTGGCCCTGCTGGGGCGCAGCGGCTGCGGCAAGAGCACGCTGCTGCGGATACTCGCCGGGCTCGACCGGGACATCGACGGCACCGTGCTCGTGCCTCGTCGCCGGGCGGTGGCCTTCCAGGCGCCCCGCCTGATGCCGTGGAAACGCGTGTGGCGCAATGTCGTGCTGGGCCTGCCGGGCCGCCCCACGCGGGAGACCGCGGTACGGGCGCTGGCCGAGGTCGGCCTGGAGCACCGGGCGGACGCCTGGCCCAAGACGCTCTCCGGGGGCGAGGCCCAACGCGCCTCACTGGCACGGGCGCTGGTCCGCGAACCGGACCTCCTGCTGCTCGACGAGCCGTTCGGCGCACTCGACGCGCTCACCCGGATCAAAGCCCAGCGGCAGGTCGCCGAGGTGTGGCAGCGCAGGGGCTGCGCCGTGCTGCTCGTCACGCATGACGTGGAGGAAGCGCTGCTGCTGGCCGACCGGGTCCTGGTGATGCAGGACGGCGTCATCGCCCATGAGCAACCGGTGGACCTCCCGCGCCCGCGTGACGTGGGCGCGCCGGAGTTCACCCTGCTCCGCGCCGGGCTGCTGACCGAACTTGGCGTAGTGGCCACCCAGGCCCCCTTCTGACCACCCCTCGTCACCTCCACCCGAACCGAAGAAAGACTCCCCATGAAACGACGCTGTCTTGGCGCCCTGCTCATCCCGTTCGCTCTGCTGACCGCGGCGTGCGGAGGGAAATCCGAACACACCAGAACCACGCTCAACGTCGGTGACCAGACGGGCGGCGACCGAGCCATGCTGGAGGCATCCGGCGAGCTGAACAACATGCCGTACAAGATCAACTGGTCGAACTTCGCCTCCGGGCCGCTGCTGCTGGAAGCCGTCAACGCCAAGGCGGTCGACCTCGGCTGGACCGGCAACACACCACCGGTGTTCGCCGCCGCGTCCAAATCGAGGATCACCGTCGTGGGCGCGATGCACAGCTCGGTGGCGGGCACGGCCATCCTGGTGCCGAAGAACTCGCCGCTGAAGAGCGTCCGGGATCTCAAGGGCAAGAAGATCGCGGTGATGCAGGGCACCACGGGGCACGACCTGCTGCTCGCCGTGCTCAGGAAGGCCGGGATGTCGATCAAGGACGTCAAGGTCGACTACCTCCAGTCCGCCGAGGCGAAGACCGCGTTCAAGCGGGGAGACGTCGATGCCTGGGCGGCGGCCGACCCCACCACCACCCAGGCGCTGGACGGCGGGAACGCCCGGGTCCTGGTGAGCGGACAGGGTCTGGTCAACGGCCTCACCTTCGACATCGCCTCCCCCTCCGCGCTGGCGGACAAGGGGAAGTCGGCAGCCATGAAGGACTACATGCAGCGGCTGCAGCTCGCCCGGAAGTGGGTCTACAAGCACCCGCAGCAGTGGGCGAAGGTGTGGGCGAAGGACACCGGCGTGCCGTACGAGGTGGCGCTGGACGCGGTCCAGCGTACGTCGGGCACGACGGTGCGGGTCGCCGTGGACCGGGCCGCCGTCGCCTCGGAGCAGCAGATCGCCGACGAGTTCGCGGGCCTGAAGCTGATACCCAAGCAGTTCAAGTTCTCCGACTTCGTCGACACCCGGTTCAACGCCGGTGTGCCGCCGTCCACCACCTCGCCCCACGCGTTCTGAAAGGCCCGATGACACCTCCGCGTCCGTACACCGTCACCGCCCCTGTCCACGGGCGGTGACGGCCGGAGGACACCAGAGCGAGCGTGTGCCGCGCCCGCAGCTGCCCCCGGTTCGACTGCACCCGGTTGTGCGGTCGTCCGCCGGCAACCGCCCGGGGCGGAGCAGCGGAGCGATGCGCTCCCCCCGGGTCATCAGGCAGGGCCATCCGGCACAAGATCGTCAGGCACTCACAGAACGCCGTCGGCACATGGTCCCGCCAAGCCACACGACGGACCTCGAAGGCCGCGGAGTCCAGGCTTTGGTGGAAGCGACAACTACTGGGGCACTGCTTTGACGCGCACGACGAGGACCGCTTCCACGATGCCCCATACGTTATGTCGATCAGGTGCCCAACCGCCCATACCTGACATGACCCAGCACTTCTTCGGGGTCAAAGGGCTCCCATAGGGGCAGATGCCCAGCTCGGATCGGCTAGTGGAGACCAGTATGACTGAACTGACCCCAACCGATATCGCGCCATCGGCGCCCGGGACGGGGAAACGTGCGATCGGCGTACTGCCACTGGTCGGCATCTTCTTCTTCACGGTTTCCGGAGGCCCCTTCGGGCTCGAAGCCTCCATTTCCAGCGCCGGGCCAGGCATGACTTTGCTGATGATCATCCTGGTGCCCATCGTTTTCGGCGTGCCGAACGCATTGGTGGCAGCAGAACTCAGCGCCGCGATACCGGTCAACGGCGGTTACTACTACTGGACAAAACTCGCGCTCGGAAGTTTTCCGGCATTTGTGTTCGGTATCTGGAATGCGGTCGGATCGGTGCTGAACCTCACCCTGTATCCGATCCTGCTCGTCGACTACCTGGCCACCTGGGTACCCGCCATCACCCGCGGGAAGGGAATGGTAATCCTCTCCCTGTTCAATGGTGGCTTCGTCGTGGATCTGCACTGGATCGTCACCGTCGCCCTCGTCATTCCGATGGCCTACCTCAACTATCGCGGCTCCAAGGCCGTGAGCGACTATTCAGTCGGAATGATGGTGCTGATTCTCGCACCGTTCGCCGTGTTGACAGTTATCGGTGTCTGTCATGCGATCAGCAACGGAACCAACGTTCTTTCACCCTTCATGATTCCAGGTCAGAGCGCGCACTCGTCGGTGGCCGGTGCGCTCAGCGTGATCGTGTGGCTATACCTTGGCTTCGACGGTCCGAGTACCGTGCTGGGTGAGGTTGCCGACGCGCACCGAACCTACACGCGCGCCCTGATCATTTCGGTTCCGCTGATCATCGCTGCCTACCTCTTGCCCACGATCGCCGCCATCGGCAGTGGCCTTCATCGGGGTTCGCCCGCCGCCTGGGCTCAAGGCGATTTCATCACTGTCGGCGGCATCCTGGGCGGAAGCTGGCTCAAGGTGCTGATCTCCCTGGGCTCGGCGCTTTCCCTGGCCGGCTTGTTCATGGCGATCCTGCTGACGAGCACACGCATACCGCGCGCGCTTGCAGCGGATGCATATCTGCCTCGCTGGATGGCGCGAGACAGTAGACGATTCGACACGCCGGTAGGAGCTCTCCTGGCGAGCAGCATTGTTGTCGTCGTACTCTCCGCTGTCGATTTCAGCTCGATTTTGCGGGCCACGGTGCTGCTCACCCTGTCGTCAATCCTGCTTGAATTCGCAGCCTTCCTGGTTCTTCGCTGGCGGTATCCCCGGATGCGCCGACCGGTTCGTGTTCCCGGCGGCTGGCCCGGCGCGATCCTGGTCGTCGCGCTCCCTACCGGGATGATCGTGTATCTGGCGTGGACCGCAGCGGTCGATGAACCCGCTACGTTCTTCACGAGTCTCGGGGTGGCACTCCTGGGCGTGGCGGTGTACCCGCTGTGTCGCCGATTCATCAAGGGCCGCCGGCCGGACGCGGAAATAGACTACTCGAATGTCGAACTCGGCCCGGACAGGTGCGCCGGATCCGATGCACAGAAGGCGGGAATCTGATGGACATGCGACCTGTGATCTCTCAGCTGACAAAGCAGCTGCGCACATCGTGGCCGGTGCCCGGGATCGCCATCAGTATTGTCACCGCAACCGGCGAATCCACGCTCATCGCAGAGGGATTCGCTGACACGGAGTCCCGGGCTCTGGTTTCTGATCACACGCGGTTCGAGATCGGTTCGATCAGCAAGACCTACACCGCTTTCCTGCTCGGGCAGTTGGCAGATGAGGGGAAGGTGAACTTCGAGGCACCGGTCGCTGACTATCTGCCGTGGTTCACCCCGAACGGCGGGTCGCGAACCATCACGGTCCGCCACCTCATGCAACACACTTCGGGTCTGGTGGCCGGGGCCGACGCGCTTCCCGATGCCGCCGCTCGCGGTTACGCGTTGCGAGATGCGACGACATGTGTCGAACCGGGCCAGATGTTCCACTACTCCAACGAGGGTTATAACCTGCTGGGGCTGATCATCGAGCATGTCACAGGGAAATCGCTCGCGAACGCCATGACCGAACGGCTGCTGCAACCGTTGGGCATGCGTGACTCGACAGCGCACATCATTCACGAAGACATGGCTCACCTCGCCACCGGATACCAGTTCGTGCACGACGCCCGACCGCCACTACCGTCGAGCCCGCTCACGCCTGCCACTTTTTTCGATTATTCGGCGGCCGATGCGAATGTGACCGCAACCGCATCCGACATGGGCGCATTCGCTCGAATGATCCTGGGGCACGGCACCGTGGCCGGCACGAGGATCCTCAGCCCTGAGCGGTTCGAGCAGATCATCACAGACCCCGCCGACGTGGGCGGTTCGGCGGACCATCGGAATGGTTATGGGCTTGGCGTGGACGTGGAGATCATCGACGGCCATACCTGGCTGATGCACGCCGGAGGAATGGTCGGATACCGCTCGTTTCTCGCCGTCGATATCGACGGTGGATACGGTGTCTCAGTGCTGACCAATGCGCCCGGCGATTGCCAGATAATCGACCGTTTCGGCCGGCATGTGCTGTCCGTCGTACAAGGGGCCGCGCCGGACCCCACGCTCTTCGACCGGGAGGTGATCGCAGATGCTCATCTCTACGCAGGAATCTACGGAGTGGGATCGCGCCAGATCCGGGTCACCGCCACTGCGGACAGTGGTCTCTCTCTTGCCTCGAACGGGATAACAGGCAAGCTGTACGACTCGGGGGACGGGCGGCTGGCATGTGATCACCCACACTGGTCCACTTACCACCATTCGGTGAACACCATCGCCGGGAAGCCGCATTGGCTCTGCGGACCCGACTCGCTCGGCCCTGACCCCACGCCGGCCACGACCCCGCATCCGCTCGCCGGTCACTACCGGAGCTACACGCCCTGGTATCCCAGCTTCAGAATCGTTCAGCGGGCGGGGCGACTGCACATGATCGCTGCGACCGGCGTCGAAGCGCCGTGCGATGAACCGGAACTCATCGCACTCGATGACGGAACGTTCCGCGTCGGAGCCGATCCGCGCTTGCCTGAGCGGTTGACGGCCGGCCCCGCCCTCAACGGCTCAGTGCTCTGGGTCGACCTGGACGGATGCCGCTACACGCGCTCGTTCCGGCCGTAGCGGGAGCCATCAGGCGACCCCCATCCGCAGCTCGCGCACCCGAAGTTGGAGGTGCGCGAGCAGCACGGCGTCGGCATCGGTGAAATCCAGTCCGGAGACCTCGCGGATCCGGCGCAGCCGGTAGCGCATCGTGTTGGGGTGGATGTGCAGGTTGGCCGCCGCGACGTCCGTGGCTCCCGCGGCGGCGAGGTAGGCGGCCAGGGTCACCGGCAGCAGACCGTCCTGGCCGTCCTCCTGACACAGCCGGTGCAGAGCTCCGCTGGTATCCGGGAGGCCGAGCGACTCAGTGACGTCGGCGAGATGCAGCAGCAACACCGGCAGCGCCATCTCCTCCACGGTGCGCACAGCCGGCCCGTGGAAGGCCGGGTGCCGCAGCGCCCGCAGTGCGGCGTCCGTCTGCGCCCGCACTGCGGCGATCCGGCCCAGCGAGTCGGCCGGGCCGCCAACGGCGACCACGTAGTCACTGGCCAGTGGCGTCCGCCCGAGGAAATCACGTGCCAGGTTGACGGTCGACTCAAGTGCTGCGGTGTGTTCAAGAGGCCAGGCAACCAGTACGTACACCGCGCCTGTACCCGCCACCGCGGCGGAACGTGAGTGCACGGCCGCCAGAAAGTACTCCAGCGTGTCAGCGAATCGGCGTAGCTCGTCAACGGTCACCGCGGCGGTCGCTGCGTCGGCGTCCGTGGTCCCGGCCAGCCGAGGGGCCGCGGCCAGTACACAGACCGGTCCGGAGCCCAATTGCAGCCGGCTCGCCTCCACCCGATCGGCCGACCCTCCGAGGACCGCCGCAGCCAGCTCGCCGCGCTGCTGACGGGCGTAGCTGGTCTCGGTTCGCAAGCCCACCATCTGCAGCGCGACCATCGACGCGAATTCGCGAAGCCGAGCGGTGCCCGCCTCGTCGAGCGGCCCGGTCACCGCGGCCCAGATGTAGCCGAGGACATCCGAGCCGATCCGGACAACAATGGCGACCCTCGGCAGCTGGTCCGGTTCGGTCGCTTCCATATAGACCGGCTCGCTGCTGGCGTGCAGACGCTCGAATTCATGACGCTCGCGCTGTTCGGCGAGCGTCCTCGGCTGCACCGCCCGCCCCAGAATGGTCTCGATCCGCTCGGCATCGGTCTTGTCCTGACCCTCCGACCAGGCGACCAGCGCGGAAAAGCGGTCTTCGATGGTGACCGGGGCGCCGAGAGCCTCGTAGATCGCGTTCGCCAGGGAGAACAGCTCCGAGCCGCTGCTGACGGAGCGCACGCGCAGCCTCGCGTATTCGAGCAACTGCTCACGAACGGTCGTCGCGACGTGCATCCAGGACGCGTTCTGGTTGACCTCGATGATCGTCAGGTCTTCGTCCGCCGACGGCGGCACCGGGGCCTTCACCGCCACCACTCTCGCGTCACAGCGTTCCATCGCCGCGGTCAGTTCGCGCAGCTCGGCTTCCGTGGTCACGCCAACACCCAGCACCACGCACCCGGGTCCGAGCTGTGTCGGCGCACCCGGGGCATAGATGGCGATCTCGGTCAGCGGCCCGTCGCAGCCGGCCCCCTCCTGGATCAAGCGCAGCAGCGCCGGGCCGATGTTGTCCACCAGTTGGCGGGCGGGCAGGTGCCGCCGCGCGTCAGACTCCTGCATGTGTGTCTCCGGCTCAGCGATTGTTGCTGACATCAAGTCTGAGCGCCCCATGTTGATGATGTCAACGATGCTTCGTCACAACGGAAGCCCAAACATAGGGGGAGTCACTTCGGAGAGCGGGACCAACCAATGTCACAAGGAGCGCGGATGGCGGCGACGCAGGCAGGCAGCGAACTGGTGGGGCTGTTTCCCCCCGGGACGACCCGGGACGGGGCTGGCGCGCTGGTGCTCGGCGGGGTCCCGGTGGCAGAGCTCGCCGAGACCTACGGCACTCCCGCGCTGGTCGTCGACGAGTCCTCCATCCGCGCCCGTGCCCGCCGGTACGCCGACGGCCTGGCCGCCCGCTGGCCGAACTCCCGGGCCACCTTCGCCTCGAAGGCCTTCCCCTGCACGGCCGTCTACCGGCTGCTCGCCGAGGAGGGCCTCGGCATCGACGTCGCGAGCGGCGGCGAGCTGACCCTCGCCCTCGCCGCGGGCGCCGACCCAGCCGGTCTGGTCGTGCACGGCAACGCCAAGACCGAGGAGGAGTTGCGCCTCGCCGTCGAGGCGGGCGCGGGGACGATCGTCGTCGACAACTTCGACGACATCGACAAGCTGGAGAAGATCCTCACCGACACCGACACCGGCGTCGGGCAGGGCGTGCTGGTACGGGTCACTCCCGACATCCACCCCGACACGCACGCGGCGATCTCCACCGGCCAGGACGGCTCCAAGTTCGGCCTGCTCCTCCCGCAGGCCCGCGAGGCGATCGCGCAGCTGCGCGCCAGCGACCGGTTGCGGCTGGACGGCGTCCACGTCCACATCGGCTCGCAGATCCTGGACCTCAAGCCCTTCGAGCAGGCCGTCGAGGCGGTCGCCCAACTTGGCGAGTTCGCCGTCTACGACCTGGGCGGCGGCCTGGGTTCCCGGTACACCTACACCGACCGGCCACCCACGGTGGAGGCGTACCTCAACGCCCTGACCGACACAGCGAAGCGGCTGCTGCCGGCCGACGCCCGCGTCCTGATCGAGCCGGGCCGTTCGCTGGTCGCCGAGTCCGGCGTCTCGCTCTACCGCGTCGTCTCCGTCAAGCGCGGCGCCGGCCATACCTTCGTCGCCGTCGATGGCGGCATGGGCGACAACCTTGAGGTGTCCCTCTACCAACAGCGATTCGAGGCCGCCGTCGCCACCCGCCCGACCGGCGCGGGCGAGATGTGCCAACTGGTCGGTCGCCACTGTGAGTCGGGCGACACCCTCAGCGCCGGCGTCCCGCTCGACGACCCGGGCGTCGGCGACCTGATCGCCGTACCGGTCACCGGCGCCTACACCTACGCGCTGAGCAACAACTACAACGGCGCGCGCCGCCCCCCGGTGGTCCTCGTCCGCGACGGCGAGCACCGTGCCGTCGTGCGTCGTGAGACCTACGCCGACCTGATGCGCCGCGACCTGCCATAACCGCGCCCATACTTCTCCAGGACCGTCGCGGAGGATCATGAAGTCCGGGACATGGCGCCTCAGAACTCCGTCGACTCCGCTGTGATCAGGAACGGCTGGGAAAAGATCGCCCTCACTTCGCACGCGAAACCGGCACGATGGTCACTCGTTCCGAGACGCTTCGAGGCGCTCGCTGGGTCAGGCGGTGCGCCGCAGCAGTGCGAGGTACATCGCGTCGGTGCCGTGCAGGTGCGGCCACAGCTGTACGTCCGGGCCTTCGCCCACCGCCGCGACCCCCGGCATCAGCGGCCTGACATCGATCCACTCGGCCTCGACGGGCTGTCCGCCGCGGCCCTTCAGGACGTCCTCGACCACGATGCGCGTCTCGGCGAGGTGCGGTGAGCAGGTCGCGTATCCGACGACGCCGCCGACCCGTACCGCGCTCAGCGCCTCGCGGAGCAGGCCGCGCTGCAGCGGAGCGAATCCCTCCAGGTCCTCGGGGCGCCGCCGCCACCGCGCCTCCGGCCTGCGCCGCAGCGCACCGAGCCCCGTGCACGGCACATCCATCAGCACCCGGTCGAAGGAGCCGGGCAGCCAGGGCGGCCTGGTGCCGTCGGCGGCGATCACCTGGTACGGGCCCGGGTTGCCCGCCAGAGTGCGCTCGACGAGCCGGGCCCGGTGCGGCTGCTTCTCGGAGGCCAGCAGCAGCGCGCCGCGCTGCGCGGCGAGCGCGGCCAGCAGGGCTGCCTTGCCGCCGGGGCCCGCGCAGCCGTCGAGCCAGCGCTCGTCGCGGCCCTCCAGGGGCGCGTTCGCCAAAGCGGCGGCGACGAGCTGGCTGCCCTCGTCCTGAACCCCCGCCCGGCCGTCGCGCACCGCTTCGATCGCACCGGGCTCGCCGCCCTCCGCGAGACGGACGGCGTACGGCGACCACCGGCCGGGCAGCGCGGAGTCCTCGCCGACGGTCTCGGTCAGCTCGTCGGTGGTGGAGCGGCCCGGCCTGGCGACCAGAGTCACCTCGGGGCGCTCGTTGTCCGCTTCGAGGAGGTCCTCGATCCCGGCGCGGCCCCCGCCCAGCGAGTCCCACAGCGCGGAGACGATCCAGCGGGGGTGCGAGTGCACCACGGCCAGATGGGCCTCGGCGTCCTCGTCGTAGGGCGGAGCGACCCGCTCCAGCCAGCCGTCGAGGTCGTCGGCCGCGACCTTGCGCAGCACGGCGTTGACGAACTTCGCCCGCCCGTCGCCGAGCACCACCCGGGCCAGTTCCACGCTCGCGGAGACCGCCGCGTGGGTGGGGATACGGGTACCGAGCAGCTGGTGCGCGCCGAGGGCCAGCACATCGAGCACCGGCGGGTCGACCTGGCGCAGCGGACGGTCGATGCAGGCCGCGATGACCGCGTCGTACGTGCCCTGCCTGCGCAGGGTGCCGTACACCAGCTCGGTGGCGAGCGCCGCGTCCCGCCCGTCGAACGCCGGGTTCTCGCGGGCCTTCTTCAGCAGGGGCGGCAGCACGAGGTTGGCGTACGCGTCCCGGTCGTCGACCGCCCGCAGCACTTCGAAGGCGAGGAGCCGCACCGGGTCCTTCTGCGGGCGGCGGTAGGGCTTCGACTGCTGATTCGGCTGCTGCCGGCGCGACTCCTGCGCGGGACGGCGGCGAGGCTGGTCGGTCACGTGAAAGGTGCTCCGCTGAGGGTGAGGGGGACGAACCCCCTCAGCGTACGTCCGGCGCGGCGGGCCGTTCACCCGGGCGCTCCCCCGCCGCCGCGCGGCCCCCACGGGACACAGAGCGGTACGGGACGCTCAGCCCGGGTACGGGTGCTACTCGCCGAGCAGTTCGCCGGCGACGATCCGTACACCGCGTGCCCAGTCCGCCGCGCGCATCGGCTTCTTGCCCTGGGGCTGGACCCAGTGCAGCTCCACGGCGTGCGAGCCGGTGCCCACGTGCACGCTGTTCTTGGCGACCGCCAGTTCGCCCGGGGCCAGGTCCGTGCGGTCGGTGACCGGGGCGAGGGAGACCAGTTTGAGCCGCTCCTCCCGGAAGACGGTCCAGGCACCGGGCGCGGGCGTGCAGCCCCGCACCAGCCGGTCCACCCGCATCGCGGGGGCCGACCAGTCCACCCTGGCGTCGTCGACGGTGATCTTCGGTGCGAGCGAGATCCCTTCGGCCGGCTGTTCCACCGCGTGCAGGGTGCCGTCCTCGATCCCGTCCATGGTCGCCACCAGCAGGCCTGATCCGGCGAAGGCCAGCCGGGTCAGCAGATCGCCGCTGGTGTCGGTGGGGCGCACCTCCTCGGTGAGCACTCCGTAGACCGGGCCCGAGTCGAGACCCTCCTCGATCAGGAAGGTCGACGCACCGGTCACCTCGTCCCCCGCGATGATCGAATGCTGCACGGGCGCCGCACCGCGCCAGGCCGGCAGCAGCGAGAAATGCAGATTGACCCAGCCGCGGGCCGGTACGTCGAGGGCCGTCCTGGGCAGCAGCGCCCCGTACGCCACGACCGGGCAGCAGTCGGGAGCGATCTCCCGCAGCCGCGCCAGGAAGTCCTCGTCCCGCGGCCTGGCCGGCTTCAGCACCTCGATGCCGGCCTCCTCGGCGCGCTGTGCGACCGGGCTGGCCACCAGCCGGCGGCCGCGCCCGGCGGGGGCGTCGGGGCGGGTCACCACGGCGGCCACGTCGTGCCGGCCGGATTCGATGAGGGCGTCCAGGGCGGGTACGGCGACCTCGGGGGTGCCTGCGAAGACGAGTTTCACTGGATGCCTCTCGGACCGACTGCGCACGACTACGAGCAGCGCACCAGTCTACGGGCCCGTTCCGAGGGGGCGTACGCACCGCCGCGCGCCCCTCGCATATGCCCATACGCCCCCGCAGCGTGACCAGAACAGCAGGTGGAGCGTTGGTCAAGAGAGATTGACCGAAATGCCGAAATGAAGTGGGCCGTATGCGCGGCCCGATCCTTTTCAACGCCGGTTCGAGAGGCTTGTTCATGGCCGACCACGCAACCCACGACGCCCAAGCGCGGGCCAGCCTGCACCTGTTGGTCAGAGACATCGAACGGGTCCGCCGACAAGTGGACGCGCTGCGCACCCTCACCGCTCAGCTGGGCAATGTGTACCGCCCGCGCCGTTCCGGCCCTTCCACGGGCTTCGTCGTCTACGGCAGGGCGCCCGCCCCGACCGTCCGCCTGGCCCAGGAACTCCGGGACAGCGTCGAGACCCTGGTGACAGCCGCGGTGGACTTCGACCGTTCGCTGGGCTTCTCGTGGGACGCGGTGGGCTCCGCGCTCGGGGTCACCAAGCAGGCGGTGCACCGCAGATACGGCACCCGGCGGGCGTCTGCGGCTGCGGCTGCCGCCGCCGCGGCCACCGCCGAGCAGGAGAACTCCGCAGCGGACGAGGGCAGCCAGGCGACCGCTCTGCCGCACCCTCTGCCGGTGTCCCCGGGCCTGCCGTCCGTACCCGCCGCGCGCTCCATGCCGCCCCAGCCGACGGCGAGCGGCCACTCGCTGCGCGAGGAGGCACGCCCGAGTGCCTTCCCCGGGCCACGCAACGGCTGACCCGGCTCCCGGTACCCGGCACGTCGTCGCGGCCCGCCCCCATCAACTGCCCCTCGCGCCGCACCGCGCCGGGGGCAGTCGCGTGCCCGGAGCACGGAGCGCCCGGCCGGGGGCACCGCAGGACACCGTGGCACGAGCACCCCAACCGCCAACCGCAGTCGGGCTGTTCGGCGTCAGCCGATGTCGGGCGGGTCGACCCGGATCCGTACCGGATCGCTGCCCCGCGTCAGCCGCGCCGCCTGCGCCGTCCGCAGCGCCGAGGCGAGCGCCGCTCCGCTCCCGGGCGGCACCCGGACCAGGGCCCGCTCCCAGCTCTCGCCCGGTGGCGGATCGCCTGGCCGGCGGGGCCTGTTGGGGTCGGCGGGGACGATCGGTACCGGTCCCAGTACCTCGGCGTCCTGCGGCAGCCTGACCGCGCCGAGGAACTCTTCCAGCGTCTGCGCCCGCCCGGACACCGCGGCCATCCGCGAGACCGGCGGGAAGCCCAGCTCGGCCCGGTCCGCCAGCTCACGCACCGCGTGCCCGGCCGGATCCCAGCGGACCAGCGCCTGGACGGGCCGGAGCGTCGGCTCGGCGACGACCACCACCGTGCCGCCCTCGCTCTGGCCCCGTACCAGCGCGGCCGCATCCATCCACCGGCGCAGCGCCTCCTCGCCCGCGCGCAGGTCGGGCCGCCCGAGCATCACCCAGCCGTCCAGCAGCAGCGCCGCCGCGTAACCGCCTTCGGCGACCGGTTCGGCGCCGGGGGTGCTCACCACCAGGGCGGGCCGCCCGTCCACCGTGTCCAGCACGTGGTCGCGCCCCGACGTCCGTACGGGCACGGCCGGAAACGCGCGGCCCAGCTCCTCTGCGGTCCGCCGCGCGCCCACGACCTGCGCGCGCAGTCTCGTATGACCGCACTCCAGGCAGTGCCAGCCGGTCGCGTCCCGTCCGCACCAGCCGCAGGTCAGCGCCCGCTCGTCCGGCGCTTCCAGAGGACCCGAGCAGTGCGCGCACCGCGCGGGCGTGCGGCAGCGCTCGCAGGACAGTCTCGGCACATAGCCCCTGCGCGGCACCTGCACCAGGACCGGACCGCTCCTGAGGCCGTCCCGCACGGCCTGCCAGGCGAGGCTGGGCAGCCTCGCCGCCCTGGCCCCCTCGTCCCGCGCCAGATCGAGGTCGCCCACGGTCCGTACGAGCGGCGCGGCGGCCCTGACCTGCTCCCGGTCAGCCACGAGCGGGGCGGCCCAGCCGGTCTCGACGAGCTGGGCGGCCTCAACGGTGCAGCTCGTACTGCCCAGCAGGAAGGCGCACTTGTCGTGTGCGGCGCGCAGCAGCAGGACCTCGCGGGCGTGCGGCAGCGGGGCGTGCGGTTCGCTGTGGCTGGCGTCCCCGTCCTCCCAGATGACGGCCAGGCCGAGATCCTGGACGGGCGCGAACATCGCGGCCCGGGTACCGACCACGGCCCGCACGGAGCCGCGCCGCACCGCGAGCCACTGCCGGTACCGCTTCTCGGGGCCGGCGTCGGCGGTGAGCAGCGCGTGGTGTCCGGCTCCGAGGACCGCCGTCAGCGCGCCGTCCACCCGGGCCGCCGCCCGCCCGTCGGGCACCACGACGAGTGCGCCGCGGCCCGAGGACAGTGTGGCGGCGACGGCGAGCGCCAGCTCCCGGGGCCAGTGCGGTCCCGGCAGCGCGGTCCACACGGCCCGCGGCGCCCCGCCCGACTCCAGTGCCCGCAGGAAGCCCGGCCCCTGCCCGTAACGTGCCCAGGTGCCGGGCTCCGGCGCGGGCGGCGGTTCCTGCGGCTCGGGCGACGGCTTCGCCTCGGCCCGCGCGTTCCTCGGCGGCACGGCCAGTTGCAGGACGTCGGCGAGGCTGCCCGCGTACCGGTCGGCGACAGCCCGGGCGAGCCCGAGCAGTTCGGGGCTGAGGACGGGCTCGGGCGACACCACCCCGGCCAGCGCGGCGAGCGGTCCCGAGTAGTCGGAATCGGCCCGGCGCTCGACCACGAATCCGTCGATCAGCCCACCGCCCTCGCGGCGGCCGTCCCGCACATTGCGGCTCCCGGCACCGAAGCGGACCCGCACCCGGACACCCGGCTGAGCCGCCTCGTCGAGCTCTTCCGGTACGGCGTAGTCGAAGAACTGGTCGAGGTGGAGCACGCCCTTGTTCACCACGACGCGCGCCACGGGGAGTTCCCCGGCGAGCGCGGCCCCGCGCCAGGTGCGCGGCTTGGCCCGGGGCACCTTGGTGCGCCGCACGGTCTCCCTGATGAGAGCAAGCTGCTCGGGGCCCCCGTCGCCGGGGTCCCCCGACTGCTTGTCGTCGCTGCTCACAGCCAAATTCCTACCAGACCCCACTGACACCGGGCCTGCCGGGCGGACGGCCGCGGGGCCCGCGCCGGGCTGCCGCTGCTGGTGATCCGGTCAGTGGCCGGGGGCCGTGTCCAGGGCCAGCGCGGCATACGTCGCGAGCCAGTGGTCCGAATTGAATTCGCCGGAGGAGACCGCCGGGAGCCCCACCGCCAGATGGGCCGCGACCGACTCCTGCACCGCCTCGCGGGCCGGTCCCGCGGGCAGCGCGGCCGCGACGGCGCGCAGCCCCGCCGCCCGGCTCAGGGTGAGGCCGAGCAGATGCCCGATCTGCGGGTCGGCGTAGTCCGAGATCACCGGCGGGGTGAGGAGGGAGCACGGGTCTCCGCCGGCGAGCGCCGGTACGAACCCGGCGAGCCAGCCGGGAAAGTCCGCGGCCGGCAGGACCCGCAGCATGGCGTGCGCCTCGGTCAGCGCGGGCGACAGGAAGTCCTGGCCGGAGGGTTCCCAGTGGAGCGGTGCGTCGTGGTCCCCGGTGAACCAGTCGGTCAGCCGGCCGGCCGCGGCGTCCAGCACCGGACGGGCGAGACCCGCCTGCTCGCCCGCGTCCAGGACGAGGCCGAGAGCGAAGGCGCTGTTGTTGTGGACACCGTGCCGGACCGGGTAGGTCGCCTTGCCCAGCCAGCTCTGGAGCAGATCGCCGACGGCGGCCACCGCGGGCGCGAGCGCGTCGGCCCACCGGGTGCCCGCCGGACCGCCGAGCGCCCGGCATTCGGCGGCGAGTGCCACCAGCCAGGCCCAGCCGTAGGGGCGCTCGAACGACGGGCGGCGGCGCAGGTAGGCGGCCTCGACGGCGATGTTGGCCGGGGTCAGGTGGGTGTCCATGACCTCGGTGATCCGGGCCGCCGTGTTCGCGGGCAGCGCGTCCGCGCCGCTGCTGTCGCCGCCCGGTGCGGCCGGGCCGAAGCGGCGCAGCAGCCGGACGAGCAGCCAGTGCATGTGCACCGTGGAGTGCCAGTCGTAGGAACCGTAGAACGCGGGGTGCAGCTCGCGCGGCGCGACGATCTCCTCGGGGCCCGCGTACAGATGGGCCGGGGCGTTCGGGTACTCACGCACCACGTTGTGGAGCGCCAGCTCCGCGAACGGACGCGCGTACTCACCGGGCAGTACGGAGGCGGGGACCGGCGGGGTGGGGGGCATGGCGGTACTCCTTGAGCGGGTTGAGCGGGGCGGCACTGAGATGAACTGAACCGGCCGGGCGGGACGTGGCGGAACCGGGTGGAGCGGGGCGGCGCGGAGCGGGGCTGGGCGGTCGGAACGGGCGGTCAGAAGGCGAACAGCGCGAGGACGGCGATGTTGCAGACCAGCAGGGCCGCCGCCGTGGGCAGTTGGGCCTTGATCGGTCCGTACTGGTCGTCCAGTTCCAGCAGCGCCGCCGGGACCAGGTTGAAGTTGGCGGCCATGGGCGTGACGAGGGTGCCGCAGAAGCCGCACAGCATCCCGATGGCGAGGACCGCCGGGATGCTGCCGTGCATCTGCTGGATCAGGACGGGCCAGCCGACTGCCGCGGTCATCACGGGGAAGGCGGCGAACGCGTTGCCCATGACGATCGTGAACAGGACCATGCCGCAGCAGTAGACGAGCACCGCGATGAACCGCTGGCCGTCCGGAAGGATCGCCTCGGTGATGCGGCCGACCTGGTCTCCGACGCCCGCCGTCTGGAAGATCGACCCGAGCACCGCGAGCAACTGGGGCAGTACGAGGGCCCACCCCATGGATTCGAGCATGTTGCGCCCGGCGTGCAGCGGGACCGAGACGCGGCGCTCGCGCAGGACGGTCATGCCGACCACCATCGCGGCGATCGCCCCGACGCCAAGTCCCAGGATCGTCTCGGATCCCGGCTCCAGGACCGGCTCGCCGCCGATGTGCACCTTCTTCAGCAGCGTCGCGCAGAGCATCGCGACGACGGGAATGGTGAGGGCGGGGAGGAACAGTTTGTTGCCGAATCGCGCCGCCGAAGCGGCCCGCTCCTCACGGGGCGGGGTGTGCGGTGTTCCCTTGCCGGTGAAGCCGAACCCGCCCAGGACGATCAGCACCAGGACGGCGGCACCGAGCGGCTCGGCGGGAAGCGACTTGTCGACCACACCGGTCGAGTAGAAGAAGCACGCGCCGATCAGGCCCCAGAAGGACGCCGAACCGAAGCGCCTGGGGTTGGTGCGGTCGCCGGCCATCTGGGCCGCCATCACCAGGAAGACCGCGCCGATCAGCCAGAAGAAGTACTCGGACTTGATCACTTGAGGTCCTCGGGGCGGCGGGCGGTATGGGCGGCGAGTTCGTTCTCGGCGGCGACGACGGCCAGTTCGCGCTCCAGCACCCGGTCGAGGTGCAGCAGCCGTGCGCCGTGGATGAGGAAGGCGCAGATCGCGGACGGGATCGCCCAGAGGGCGAGGCTGAGCGGTTCGAGGTGCTGGTGGTACGTCGAGTTGACGAAGCCGGTGATCAGCAGGATCGAGCCGATCGCTATGAAGCAGTCCTCGCCGAAGAACATGCCGATGGTGTCGGCGCCCGAGGCGTGCGAGCGGATCTTCTCGCGCACCCGCTTCGGCAGCGGACCGCCCGCCCTGCTCTCGGCGGCGGCCTCGGCCATCGGGGCGATCAGCGGGCGCACGCTCTGCGCCGGACCGCCGATGCTGGTGAGCCCGACGGAGGCGGTGAGCTGGCGGATGAGCAGATAGAGCGCGAGGAAGCGGCCGGTGGTCAGCGCGCCGAGTCGTCCGATGAGGTTGCGGGCCTGTTCCTGGAGGCCGTAGCGCTCCAGGAGTCCGATGACCGGGAGCGTGATGACGAAGACGGTCACCGAGCGGGACGAGGCGAAACTGTTGCCGAACGCGGCCAGCACCTCCTGCGGCGACATCTTGCCGAGCAGTCCGGTCACGATGCCGGCGGCGCCCACCACGAGGAGGGGGTTGCGGCGCGTGGCGAATCCGAGGATCACCACGAGCACGCCGAGGAGAACGATCACGCGTCGGCCTTCTTCCGCGCATGGGCCTGGCGGCCCTGATCAGACGGGGATGCTGCGCGAGACCCTAGGCGATTGTTCAACAAACACACAAGAGGTGTGCGTCACCCCGTACTCACTCCGCCTCACTCCCCCTCACTCCGCGGCGAGGCGCATCGCGTAGGCCTCGGCGAGCTGTCGGCGGGAGTCCTCCAGATAGAAGCCCAGCATCCGCTCGGCACCCGCCGCGTCACCTGCGGCCAGCCGGTCCACGAGCTGTCTGTTCCGGGTGAGATAGGGCTCGTGGAAACGCCGCGGGTCCGCCATCACATGGAAGGCGAGACGCAGCTCGGCCAGCACGTTGCGCATCAGTTCGTTCACCCGGGGACTCCCGGCGAGCGCCGCCAGCGCCTGGTGGAACCGGATGTTGGCGGTGGAGCAGGCCGCCCACTCGTCCACGGCCGCGGCCCGCTCCCCGGTGGCCACCGCGGCCTCCACGTCGTCCAGCCGGTACGGCGGCTCCCCGAGCGCCCGCAGCGCGGAGCACTCGACCAGCAGCCTGACCTGGTAGATGTCGACGAGATCCTCGACCGCCAGGACACGGACGAAGACGCCCCTGTTCAGCCGGTGCTCCAGCAGCCGCTCGTGCGTGAGCAGCCGGAACGCCTCCCGCAGCGTGTTGCGGGACACCGCGAGCGCCGAGCTGAGGCTCTCCTCGGACAGGCGGCTGCCGGGCGGGAAGTACCCCTCGGTGATCCGCTCCCGCAGGATCGCGGCCACCCGCTCCGCGGTACCCGCCCCCGCGCCGACCGGCCCGGCACCGCCGGCCGTCAGCTCGGAGAGGTCCGGAGAAGTCCGGCCCGCTGTCCCCACCATGTCTCGGCCCCTGTCCGTCAGTCGTGTGCCGCTCCACCCCGTGCCGGGCGGCGCCGCCAAGTCAACCGCAGCGGTGCGCCGGCGCCCAAGCCGACCCCGGACCGGCGTCCGGCCCGGCCCCCCATCACCTCTTGTCAGATTGTTGAACAATTAGTTAGGTTACGCGCGTGATGGATCTCAACGCGGACCTCGGCGAGGGCTTCGGCCGGTGGCAGCTCACCGATGACGACGCCCTGCTCTCCTGTGTGACAAGTGCCAATGTCGCCTGCGGTTTCCACGCGGGCGACGCCTCCGTGATGCGCCGGGTGTGCGACACGGCCGCAGCCCGCGCCGTACGCATCGGCGCCCACGTCTCGTACCGGGATCTCGCCGGTTTCGGCCGCCGCTCCATGGATGTGCCGCCCGGTGAACTGGCCGCCGAGGTCGCCTATCAGATCGGCGCGCTACGCGTCTTCGCGGAAGCCGCCGGGCCTGGTGTCTCGTACGTCAAACCGCACGGCGCCCTCTACAACCGCACCGTCCGGGACGAGGAGCAGGCCGCGGCGGTCGTCGAAGGCATCCGCCTCGCGGGCGGCGGCCTCGCGGTCCTGGGGCTGCCGGGCTCACACCTGCTCGCCGCCGCCCGGGACGCCGGCCTCCCGGCCGTCGAGGAGGCGTTCGCCGACCGCGCGTACACCCCGCAGGGCACACTCGTGCCGCGCCGCGAACCGGGCGCGGTGGTCGAGGACGCCGGAACAGTCGTGCGCCGGTCGGTCGGGATGGCTGTCGACGGTACGGTCACCGCCGCCGACGGCAGCCGGGTGCCGGTCGGCGCCCGATCCCTGTGTGTGCACGGCGACACTCCCGGAGCGGCCGGGGTCGCCCGCCGGATCAGGGCGGCACTCGAAGCGGCCGGTGTCGCGGTCCGGGCGTTCGCGTGAACGGGGTGACCGGGGCCGAAGCGACCGGGACGGAAGCCGCCCGCGGCGAAGCACCCGGCACCAGGGGGACGGGCAACGAGGGGACGGGCAACGAGGTGGCCGGCACCGATCCCGTCCGGGTGCTGCCCGCAGGACGCCACGGTCTGCTCGTGGAGCTCCCCACGGGGGCGGCCGCCGAGGCGTTCCACGCCGAACTGCTGCGCCGTCGCGGCCTCGGCTCGCTCCCCGCCGTACGGGAGATCGTTCCCGGCGCGCGAACCGTGCTGCTCGACGGCATCGCGGACGGCTCGCCCGGCGCCCCGGAGCGCCTGGCCCGGGCTCTCGGCTCCTGGCGGATCCCGCCGCTGCCCCGGGACGCCGGCCCGGCCGTCGAGGTCCCCGTGGTGTACGACGGCCCCGACCTCGCGGATGTGGCCGCCCTGTGGGGGGTCGGCCCCGGCGACGTGGCCCGGATCCACAGCGGCATCGAATTCCGGGTCGCCTTCTCGGGCTTCGCTCCCGGATTCGGCTACCTCACCGGCCTTCCCGAACACTTCCAGGTGCCCCGCCGCACCACCCCGCGCACCCGGGTCCCCGCCGGATCGCTGGCGCTCGCCGGTCCGTACACCGGCGTGTACCCGCGCGCGTCGCCGGGCGGCTGGCAGCTCATCGGGCGGACCCCCGATCCGGAGTGCCTCTGGAATCAGGACCGCGATCCCGCCGCACTGCTGACACCGGGCACCCGGGTCCGTTTCATGGAGACCCCGGAGCGCCACCGCGCCGCGGGAACGCGTACCGGGGAGGCAGCCCCGTGACAGGGATGACAGCCAGGCTCCAGGTGGTCCGCGCGGGCGCCCTGACCACGGTGCAGGACGCCGGCCGCGCGGGATACGCCCATCTCGGCGTCCCCCGCGCGGGCGCCCTGGACGCCCCGGCCCGGGAGCTGGCCAACCGGCTGGCCGGCAACCCGCCGGACGCCGCCGTGCTGGAGACCACGCTCACCGGCTGCGCGGTCCGCCCCACCGAGGCGGTGACCGCGGTCGTCGGGGGCGCGCCCTGCCGGGTCACGGTCGACGGCCGGCCCGCGCCGTGGGGCGCACCGGTGCTGGTGCCCGCCGGTGCGGTGCTCGAAGCGCATCGGGCGCAGCACGGGGTGCGCAGCTATCTGGCGTTCGGGGGCGGTCTGTGCCCGGAGCCGGTACTGGGCAGCAGATCGGCGGACCTGCTGTCGGGTCTCGGCCCGGCCCCCCTGCGCGACGGCGACGCGCTCCCGCTCGGCGCACCGACGGGCCGCACCCCGGTTCCGGGCGCCGACACCGCACCGTGGCCCGGCATCCCCGGCTCCCTGGTCCTGCCGGTGCGGCCCGGCCCCCGCCACGACTGGTTCACACCGGCCGCGCTGCGCACGCTGGCGACGGCCGGGTACCGGGTGTCGCCGCACAGCAACCGCATCGGCCTGCGCACCGAGGGCCCCGCCCTGGAACGGGCCCGGCACGGCGAACTCCCCAGCGAGGGCGTCGTCCTGGGCTCGGTCCAGGTCCCGCCGGACGGCCGCCCGGTGATCTTCCTCAACGACCACCCGACGACCGGCGGCTACCCGGTGATCGGCGTCGTGCCGGAGCAGTCCCTGGCCGCGGCGGCGCAGGCGGCCCCGGGAACGGCACTGCGGTTCACCCTGCCGGCTCCTCTCAGCGGGTGACCATGAGCTTGCGGACGCCGTAGTTGGTGCCGGTGAAGTCCATCGGCACCTCCTCCAGAGGAGTGGCGAGCCTCAGGTCCGGGAAGCGCTTGAAGAGCTTGGGGAGGACACTCGTCAGTTCGGCCCGTGCGACGTTCTGGCCGAGGCAGGCGTGGACGCCGTAGCCGAAGCCCATATGACGCACCATCCTGCGGTCGATGTCGAGGACGTCGGGGTTCTCGAACGTGCGCGGGTCGCGGTTGGCCGCGTTCATGGCGACGACCACCAGCTCGCCCTTCTTGATCTGCGCGCCGCCGAGTTCCAGGTCCTCCTTGGCCACCCGCCCCAGCCCGAACTGGACGATCGTCAGGTAGCGCATCAGTTCCTCGACGGCGGTCCCGGTCTTCTCGGGGTGCTCGACCAGCTTCTGACGCTGCTCGGGATGGGTGAGCAGCGTCAGCGTGGAGAGACCCATCATCGCGGCCGTGGTGTCGTGGCCGGCGAACAGCAGCAGGACACCGAGACCAATCAACTGACGATCCGTCAGCACGGCGTCGGCGCCGTCGGCCCGGTTGATCAGCTCTGCGAGAATCCCCTCGGTGTCACCGGTGCGGCGCTTCTCGGCGACCAGGTCGGTGATGTACCCGACCAGCCAGTGCGCACCCGCGTCACGCTCCTCACGGCTGCGGCCCATGTCCATCATCGCCTCGGTGGCGTGGTGGAAACCGTCGCGGTCCTTGTAGGGAACGCCGAGGAGCTCGCAGATCACCAGGCAGGGAATCGGCAGGGCCATCGCTTCGATGAAGTCGAAGGTCTCCGGCCCGGCGGCGATGGCATCCAGGTGCTCGTCGATGATCCGGTCCAGGTACGGCTGGAGCTTGGTCCGTACGGCCTTGGGCGTGAAGCGTCCGGAGAGCAGCCTCCGGTAGGCGCCGTGCTCGGGCTCGTCCATGAACACGAAGCCCACGTCGAACGGAGAGTCCTCGCCGGCCTCCGCCACCTCGCCCTCGGGGGTGTCGTGCCGCCAGCGCTTCGCGCTCAGCCGCGGGTCGCTGAATACCTGGCTCCCCTCCTCGAAGCGGGTGGCGAGCCAGCCGGTCGAACCGTTGGGGAAACGGACCTTGACCAGGGGCTGGTCCTCGCGCAGCTGGGTGAACTCGGCGGGCGGGTCCAGGGGTTTGCCGGGTGCCCGGGTGACGGGCTGGTCGACGAGAGGCTCGGTCATGACGGCTCCTGGTGGGGGGTGTGGGCTTGGATGGCGGCGGTGACGCCGGCGTGGGTGGCGGTGCCGTTGCACCATCCGACGTAGACCGCCAGGTGGAGTGCGGCTTCCCGCAGTTGATCGGGGGTCAGCTCGTCGTTGACCAGGCCGCCGCCGGCGATGATCCGGATGAGTTCCTGGCGGCCGGTGGTGGCGGCCACGCCCAGAGTGAGCAGCCTGCGGTCCCGTACGGAGAGGCCGGGGCGGCTCCAGATCCGGGCGAAGAGATAGTCGACCGTCTCCTCCGTGAACGGCTCGCCCGTCTCCGGGACGGCCGAGCTGAATCCGGGCCCGTAGACCCGGTCCATCATGTCCAGACCGAAGCGGTGGAGGTCCTCCGCGGCCGGAGCAGGCTGTTCGCCCAGCCCCAGGGTCTGGTGGGCGCGAGCGCGGGCCACGTCGACGAGCGGCGCCTCCACGCCGAGCGACGCGGCCAACTCACGTGCGGCGTCGAGGTCCTTGGTCATCAGCGGCTCGATCTGCCGGCCGACAGCCCCGGGCAGCGCGCCGTCGGGCCCGCGCATGCGCAACAGCTGCAACAGGGTGTGGCCATCGGGATCGGCGGTGTCGATCACTTCGGCGAGCCGGTCCGGATCCACACCGGCGGCGCCGGCCAGGGCTGCGGCCTCGGAGACGCTGCGCCAGCTTCCGTAGGTGACGACATTGCGGGCGATCTTGGTGGCCATACCGGCTCCGGGAGGACCGCAGTGGACGACCTTCCTGGCCCAGTCCTCCAGCACCGGCATCGCCGCCTCCACGGTGGGCTGTTCACCGCCGAGGATGGCGACCATGCCGTTCTCGGCGGCCCGGTCGCCAGGTGTCACCCCGCAGTCCAGGAACCCGACACCGTGCTCGGCGCACAGGCCGGCCAGCTCGTGGACGACCGGCAGCGCGACGGTGGCGAGCAGCACGATCGTCAGACCCGGCCGGGCGGCCGACAGCAGTCCGTGCTCGCCACCGATCACGTCCCGGGCCTGACCGGCGTCGACGACGGCGACCATCACCACGTCGCTGGCCGCGGCCACTTCGGCCGGGGAGTCCAGCGGATCCGGCACGCCGGCCAGGTGGGCCGAGGCGTCGGGCCTGATGTCGTGGACCGAGAGCGCCCGGCCCCGGCGCGCCAGGCTGACGGCCACTCCGCCGCCGATCATTCCGAGGCCCACCACACCGGCCCTGAGGTCCTTGCTGTCCGTCATGCGACTGACCTTTCGTCCAGAGCGGCCGTCTCGGCGACCAGTGCGCGGTAACCGCGGGTCGCACGCGGCATGTTCACACCGACGACGCCGCGGACCCGTCCGCCGTCGGCGTACAGCGCGACCAGCTTGCGGTCCTCCGGGGCGCCCTCCACGATCCGTACGGTGTCCGTTCCACGGGTCCGGCCGTAGATCTGGAGCCTGAGCCCGTACTGGTCCGACCAGACGTAGGGGACCGGGTCGAAGGGAACGGCCCGGCCGGGCCCGGCAAGGATGTTGCGGGCCACGGCGATGCCCTGCTCGGCGGCGTTCGTCCGGTGTTCGATCCGGATCCGGCTGCCGGTGCGCGGATGCGGCCAGTTGGCGACGTCACCCGCGGCCCACACGCCCGATCCGGCGTACAGGGTGGCGTCGCACTCGACACCGTCCCCGAGCGGGACACCGCTTCCGGCGAGCCAGCCGACGTTGGGTACGGCTCCGACGGCGACCAGCACCGCGTCCGCATCGAGGACTCTGCCGTCGGTCAGCCGTACACCGGTGGCGCGGCCGTGATCGGCCAGTACGGTGCCGGCCCTTGTCCCGGACACGATCCGTACGCCGTGCTCCACGTGGACCCCGGCCAGCATCCCGCCCAGGACGGGGCCCAGTACGTCGCCGAGCGGCAGCGCCGCGTCCGTCACCATCGTGACCTCGGCACCGGCCCCGCGGGCGACCGCGGCTGCCTCCGCGCCCAGGAAGCCCGCCCCGACGACGACCAGGCGAACTCCGGGGCGCAGCTCGGCGCGGAACCCGAGGGCGTCCTCCAGGGTGCGCAGTACGTGCACTCCGGCGACTCCCCGGGTACCGGCGAGCCACCGGGCGGCCGCCCCGGTGGCCACCACCAGTGCGTCGTAACCGACCGCGCCGCCCCGGTCCAGGCGGACCTCCCGGCTGCGGGTGTCCAGGGCCACCGCCTTGGTACCGAGACGCAGGTCGAGGCCGAGTGCCTCGATGGCCGCTGCGCCGCGGAGCCCGAGCCGGTCGCTCCCCCACTCGCCGGTCAGCAGCTGCTTGGACAACGGCGGCCGGTCGTAGGGCAGATGGGGCTCGTCCCCGATCAGGGTGAGACCGCCCGCGTAGCCCTCGCGCCGCAGTCCCTCCACGACGCCCAGCCCGGCCGCCGATGCGCCGACCACCGCGATCCGTGCGGGCGGCGGCGCGTTCACGGCCGTACGTCGATCGCGGCCGCAGGGCAGACCTGGGCGGCCCTGCGCACGTTCTCGTACTCCTCGGCAGGCGGATCGGCATCGAGCAGGACCACGACGCCGTCGTCGTCACGCTGGTCGAAGACCTCGGGAGCGGCGAGCACGCACTGGCCTGCCCCGCAGCACTTGTCGAAGTCGAGGGAAATCTCCATGTCACAACCTCCGTCGAGCTCTCGGGGAGAGCCACGCGGGTGGGGGGATACGGGCAGACAGAAAATGCTTGCCCCAGTCACCTAACTAAGTTCAGTAACGGACGTTAGACCCCCGTGCCGGTCACCGTCAATCGGTTCGCCGGGAGCCAAGCCGCTTGATTCGGCGCGGTGTTACCCCTGGTCAGAATCTCCGTGGCCGCCCAGGCCCGACTGTATGGCCCTGATGTGCCGGGAGGCCGGGGTCTCGGGGACCGGAGCGCGTGGGGCACTGTCCGGGGCTCTGTCGGGAACCAGGGAGTCGAGCAGCCCGTCCGCGACGTCCAGGATGAGGGTTTCCATCGGCTCGGTGGAGAGAAGGGCGTGGGACAGCGCGATGTTTCCGTGCAGTCCGGCCCACAGGGTGTGCGCGGTCTGTGCGACCGGCAGGGTCGGCGCATAGCCCTCGTCCACACAGCGGCCGCATGCCTCGCGCAGGCTCGACGACACCCGGCGGGAGGGATGGCGGCCGATGCGGGTCGCGGCCACCGCCGGTTGCGGGATCTCGAACATCAGCCGGTAGTGGCCGGGGTTGTCCAGAGCGAAGCCGCAGTACGCCCGCATCTGCGCACGCAGCCGGTTCCGTGCGTCCTGCGGGTCGGCGGCGGCGTCGGCCGCCTGCATGCGGCCGGCGAGGTCGGCGTACTTGTCCTCCAGGGCCGCCCACACCAGCTCGGCCTTGTCGGCGAAGTGCAGATAGATGCTGGGAGCCGCGACGCCGACCTCACGGGCCACCGCTCGAATCGTGAGTTTGTCGATGCCGCCCCAGTCGTCCAGCAGGCGGCCGACCGCGTCCAGGATGTCCCTGCGCAGCTGCTCGCCCTGCCCGCGGCGGCTGCGGACCCGCCCTGGCCCCGCGCCGCCGGGAACGGACCGTGTTGCCATGAGTTGGTTCGACCTCTCCCTCGGAACAGAGCCTGGGGGTCCGGCGCTGGTGAGGCCGTCCGCCCGCAGAGCCGGTCCCCTCCCCGATCCGGCCGACTCGGGGGAACGGCACAGCAGGGGGATACGGCACAGCGGGGATACGGCGCAGCCGGAAGACCGTACAGCCGGAATACCTCACAGCACTGCCCGGCGCCTCCGGTGGAGGAGCCGGGCAGTGCTGCTGCATCAGGAACGGCGGCTGCTAGAGCCCCGCGGCCTTCCGCAGTGCGTCCACGCGGTCGGTGCGCTCCCAGGTGAAGTCCGGCAGCTCGCGGCCGAAGTGGCCGTACGCGGCGGTCTGGGCGTAGATCGGGCGCAGCAGGTCCAGGTCGCGGATGATCGCGGCCGGGCGGAGGTCGAAGACGTCCGTGATCGCGTGCTCGATCTTCTCGACGTCGGTGGCGGCGGTACCGAAGGTCTCCACGAACAGGCCCACCGGCTCGGCCTTGCCGATCGCGTACGCGACCTGGACCTCGCAGCGGGTGGCGAGGCCCGCGGCCACCACGTTCTTGGCGACCCAGCGCATGGCGTACGCCGCGGAGCGGTCCACCTTCGACGGGTCCTTGCCCGAGAAGGCGCCGCCGCCGTGCCGGGCCATGCCGCCGTACGTGTCGATGATGATCTTGCGGCCGGTCAGGCCGGCGTCGCCCATCGGGCCGCCGATCTCGAACCGTCCGGTGGGGTTGACCAGCAGCCGGTAGCCCTCGGTGTCCAGCTTGATGCCGTCGTCGATCAGCTGCTTGAGCACGTGCTCGACGACGAACTCGCGGATGTCGGGGGCGAGCAGCGAGTCCAGGTCGATGTCGCTCGCGTGCTGCGAGGAGACCACGACCGTGTCCAGCCGGAGCGCCTTGTCGCCGTCGTACTCGATGGTGACCTGGGTCTTGCCGTCGGGGCGCAGGTACGGGATGGTCCCGTTCTTGCGGACCTCGGAGAGGCGGCGCGAGAGCCGGTGTGCCAGGTGGATGGGCAGCGGCATCAGCTCGGGCGTCTCGTCGCAGGCGTAGCCGAACATCAGACCCTGGTCGCCGGCGCCCTGCTTGTCGAGGTCGTCCTCCTCGGTGCCGGCAGCGGCCACCCGCTTCTCGTACGCGGTGTCGACGCCCTGGGCGATGTCCGGGGACTGCGCGCCGATGGACACCGACACGCCGCAGGAGGCGCCGTCGAAGCCCTTCTTCGAGGAGTCGTAGCCGATTTCGAGGATCTTGTCGCGCACGAGCTGCGCGATCGGGGCGTACGCCTTGGTGGTGACCTCGCCGGCCACGTGCACCTGGCCCGTGGTGATCAGGGTCTCCACGGCGACACGGGAAGCGGGGTCCTCCCGCAGAAGCGCGTCGAGAATCGTGTCGCTGATCTGGTCAGCGATCTTGTCGGGGTGGCCCTCGGTGACAGATTCCGAGGTGAACAGACGACGGGACACAACGCTCCCTGGGGTTGCAGCGGCTGCTGGCTGATCATTGGTGGAGTGGCCGGGGGCTGCGCCCGACTCATTCCGTGACCAGTTTATCGGTCACCTCCGGTCAACGGGGCACGTGTCTCGCTTTGTGGGAGCCGTGTGACCTGAGGCACTGCACCGGCGGTATGGCCTGATGGCCGCCGAAATGGGGTGGAAAGCGGCTTCCACCAGCTCCCTCCGGCCCGGCGGATGTCACCAGATTTTCATCCGAAGCGCGGTACCACCAGATCCCAGACCGTATCGGCAAGGGCTTCCTTGGAGCCGTACGGCACGGAGGTCTCCTCACCCCCGGCGGCGAGGACGACCGCCTCGTTCTCCTCGGAGCCGAAGGTCTTGTGCTCCCCGACCTCGTTGACGACGAGGAGATCGCAGCCCTTGCGCCGCAGCTTGTGGCGCCCGTTGGAGAGCACGTCGTCGGTCTCGGCCGCGAAACCGACCACGACCTGTCCGGGCGTGGCGCGCTCCGCGGAGATCTCGGCGAGGATGTCCGGATTGCGGACCAGGGTGATCGGTGCGGGCTCCTGGCCGTCCCGCTTCTTGATCTTGCCCTGGGCGTAGGCCGCGGGCCGGAAGTCGGCCACGGCTGCCGCCATGACCACCGCGTCGGCGTCGGCCGCGGCCTTCAGCACGGCCTCCCGAAGCTGCACCGCCGTGCCCACGTGCACCACATCGGCCCCGGCCGGGGCGGGCAGTCCGGTGTTGGCCTCGATCAGCGTCACCCGGGCGCCGCGTGCGACGGCCGTGCGGGCCAGGGCGTACCCCTGCTTGCCCGATGAGCGGTTCCCCAGGTAGCGGACCGGGTCGAGCGGCTCCCGGGTGCCGCCCGCGCTGACGACCACATGGCGGCCCGCCAGGTCCGGCTCCGCGGTCCCGCGGTTGAGCACCCGGCGGCAGGTCTCGAAGATCTCGCCGGGGTCGGGGAGCCTGCCCTTGCCGGTGTCCACACCGGTGAGGCGCCCGACAGCGGGTTCGATGACGACGGCACCGCGGCGGCGCAGCGTCGCCACGTTCTCCCGGGTGGCCGGGTGCTCCCACATCTCGGTGTGCATCGCCGGGGCGAAGACCACCGGACATCTCGCGGTGAGGAGCGTGTTGGTCAGCAGGTCGTCGGCGAGCCCGTGGGCGGCCTTCGCGAGCAGGTCGGCGGTGGCGGGGGCGACCAGCACCAGATCCGCATCCTGTCCGATCCGCACGTGCGGAACCTCGTGGACGTCGGACCAGACCTCGGTGGACACGGGGTGCCCGGAGAGCGCCGACCACGTCGCGGCGCCGACGAAGTGCAGCGCGGAACCGGTCGGCACGACCCGTACGTCATGGCCGGACTCGGTCAGCCTGCGCAGTACCTCGCACGCCTTGTACGCGGCGATGCCTCCGCTGACCCCCAGAACGACCTTCGGCTTCTCCGCCACGTCCACGTCTCCCCGGCTTCCGGCTCCGCATTCGGATTCGTACACCCCCATGCTGCATCACCCGCGGGGCAGCACTCCGGGGGACCCCGGGAAACACTCCGGGCCCGGCAGCTGTGCTGCCGGGCCCGGAGTGAAAGAACTCACTGTCTGCGTTACTGCGCGGGGCCTTCGATGGCCTCGGAGGTCAGCAGACCCGCGTTGATCTCGCGGAGCGCGATCGAGAGGGGCTTCTCGTGGACGTGAGTGTCCACCAGCGGACCGACGTACTCCAGCAGGCCTTCGCCCAGCTGCGAGTAGTACGCGTTGATCTGGCGCGCACGCTTGGCGGCGTAGATCACAAGGCTGTACTTGGAGTCGGTTGCCTCGAGCAGCTCATCAATCGGCGGGTTGATGATGCCCTCGGGCGTGGTGATGGAAGAGGACACTCTCTGCCTTCCGATGGAGTGAAAATCAAAGAACTTTGACCAAGGCTAGCAGCTCGCGGGCCACGTCCTCGACGGAGGTATTGACAAGAGTCGTGTCGAACTCCGACTCGGCGGCCAGTTCGATCTTCGCGGCCGCCAGCCTGCGTTCGATGACATCGGGCGGTTCGGTCCCGCGCCCGGTGAGCCGGCGGACCAGCTCGTCCCAGCCCGGCGGTGCCAGGAAGACCAGCTGGGCCTCGGGCATCGATTCCCGTACGAGCCGGGCGCCCTGGAGATCGATCTCCAGGAGCACCGGCTCCCCCGCCTCCAGGCGGTCCAGGACGGCCCGGCGCGGGGTGCCGTACCGATTGCCCGCGAATTCGGCCCACTCGAGCAGCTCACCGTTGGCGATGAGCTTGTCGAACTCCTCGTCGCCCACGAAGAAGTAATGGACGCCGTGGCGCTCACCGGGGCGCGGCTTGCGGGTCGTCGCCGACACCGAGAGCCAGACCTCGGGGTGAACCTTGCGCATATGGGCGACGACCGTGCTCTTGCCGACCCCGGAGGGGCCGGAGAGCACGGTCAACCGCGGATGGGGGTCCGGGGGTACGGGGGTCGTCCCCCGGGGTGTTGCAGCCATGCGGCGATTATTCCAGCTTCCCGGGGGTGCCCGGGACGTCAGGCAGCGCCGCCACCGAACTCGCGCTCCAAAGAGGCGATCTGATTGGAGCCGAGACCGCGCACTCGGCGGCTCTCGGAGATGCCGAGCCGCTCCATGATCTGCTTGGCGCGGACCTTGCCCACACCGGGCAGGGACTCAAGGAGGGCGGAGACCTTCATCTTCCCGATGACGCCGTTCTCCTGGCCCTGCTTGATGACCTCGTGCAGGGAGGCGCCGGAGTGCTTGAGTCGATTCTTGACCTCGGCCCGCTCCCGGCGAGCCGCGGCGGCCTTTTCGAGCGCGGCTGCGCGCTGTTCAGGGGTAAGGGGCGGAAGAGCCACGCCTACGTCACCTCGGATGTCGAACTGTCGGATACGGACCGGTGAGGAACCTGATCGCCCCACACCTGCGAAGCGACGAGCAACAGAATTGCGCGTCGGCTCTCGACGGAGACTAGCGGCCAGGGCCGCTCCAGTCAGCGAGAACAGACGAAAAGTCCTGGTCAGCCTTGGCCGGAGGGGATATTTAGGGCATAACACCCCGGTTTTCGGCCCACCGGACGGGAACTGGCTGATTCTGACCGTCCGACCCCGGGTTTCCGGCTCTGTCCGGCCCCGGACCTCGCTGATCGGCCGGACACTCGCTACCCGGCGACCGCCGTACGGACTTCGTCGGCGAAGCGGGCGGCCGAATCGCGCAGGGCCGTGGCGTCCGGCCCGTGGCGCAGGACTCCCCGGCTGACGCTCGGCACCACGTTGCCGACCGCGGAACCGAACACCCGGGGCAGGTCCGCGGGCGTCGCGCCCTGGGCGCCGATACCGGGGGCGAGCAGCGGGCCGTTGATGTCCAGGCGTACCCCCGGGTCACCGAGCGTCGCACCGACGACGGCGCCCACCGAGCCGAGCGGGTCGGCGCCCTCGTTCTCGGCCGCCATGTGGTCGAGCATCAGCCGGGCGAGCGGCCGGCCGTCGGGCGTCGTGGCCCGCTGGACCTCGGCGCCCTCCGGGTTGGAGGTCAGCGCGAGGACGAAGACGCCGGCGCCACTGAGCACCGCGGCGTCCAGGGCCGGGCGCAGCGAGCCGAACCCGAGGTACGGCGAGAGGGTCACCGCGTCCGAGAAGAGCGGCGATTCAGGGTCCAGGTAGGTCGCGGCGTAGGCCCCCATGGTCGAGCCGATGTCGCCGCGTTTGGCGTCCATCAGCACCAGGGCCCCCGCCGAACGCGCCTCGGCGACGGCCTTCTCCAGGACGGCGATGCCGCGCGAGCCGAACCGCTCGAAGAACGCGGACTGCGGCTTGAGCACCGCCACCCGGTCGGCCAGCGCCTCCACGACCGTACGGGTGAAGCGCTCCAGACCGGCGATGTCGTCGCCGAGGCCCCAGGCGGTCAGCAGGGAGGCGTGCGGGTCGATGCCCACGCAGAGCGGCCCGCGGGTGTCCATGGCCCGGCGCAGCCGGGTGCCGAACGGTTCGAGTGGCTGCTGGGGCGTCATCGGACGGCCTTCTTCCGGGTGTCGGCGCCGACGGCTTCGGCGAGCGTGGCGTACGGGCTGTCGCGCAGCCGGGCCGCGAGGCCCTGGTGGATCGCGCGGGCCCAGAACGGGCCCTGGTAGATGAAGGCGCTGTAGCCCTGGACCAGCGTGGCCCCTGCCAGGATCCGCTGCCAGGCGTCCTCGGCGGTCTCGATGCCGCCGACCCCGATCAGGGTGAGGTCGCCGCCGACGCGCGCGTGCAGACGGCGCAGGACCTCCAGGGAGCGTTCCTTGAGCGGTGCGCCGGAGAGACCGCCGGTCTCCCCGGTGAGCGCCGGGGCCGACCGCAGGCCGAGACCGTCGCGGGCGATGGTGGTGTTGGTGGCGATGATGCCGTCCAGACCCAGTTCGACCGCCAGGTCGGCGACGGCGTCCACGTCCTCGTCGGCGAGGTCGGGGGCGATCTTCACCAGGAGCGGGACCCGCCGCCCGGTGACGCTGCGGTCGGCCGCCTCGCGCACGGCGGTCAGCAGCGGGCGCAGCGCTTCGGTGGCCTGGAGGTTCCGCAGCCCCGGGGTGTTCGGCGACGACACGTTGACGACGAGGTAGTCCGCGTGGCGGGCCAGCCGCTCGGTCGACGTGACGTAGTCGCCGGCGGCTTCCTCCTCGGGGACGACCTTGGTCTTGCCGATGTTGACGCCGACGGTGGTCCTGAAGACGGGGTTGCGGGCCGCCAGACGGGCCGCCACGGCCGCGGAGCCCTCGTTGTTGAAGCCCATGCGGTTGATGAGCGCGCGGTCCGCCACCAGGCGGAAGAGCCGCTTCCTGGGGTTGCCGGGCTGCGGCTGCGCGGTGACGGTGCCGATCTCGACGTGGTCGAAGCCGAGCATGGTCATGCCGTCGATGGCGACCGCGTTCTTGTCGAAGCCGGCGGCGAGGCCGAAGGGGCCGTGCATCCGCAGGCCGAAGGCCTCCGTACGCAGTTCCCTGTGGCGGGGCGCGAGCGCGGCGGCGGCGAACGTGCGCAGCACCGGGATCCGCGCCGCGGTGCGGATCCAGCCGAAGGCCAGGTGGTGGGCGCGCTCGGGGTCCATCCGCTTGAAGACCAGGTCGAAGAAGAGTTTGTACATCCGGCTTTCCTCATGACGAGCCCCCGGGCGGGAACTCACGAACGGGGGTCAGGGACGGGGGCTCGCGAAGAGGGGGACACCGTTTCCGGTGTCCCCCTCGTGGGCTGCTAGACCTCGCGTGCGGCGGTCAGATGGCGTGCGTGTTCCTGGAGGGAGCGGACGCCGACGTCGCCGCCGTTGAGCGCGTCGATGCCCTGGACGGCCGCGGCGAGGGCCTGGACCGTGGTGAGGCAGGGCACCGAGCGGGCCACGGCCGCGGTGCGGATCTCGTACCCGTCGAGCCGGCCGCCGGTGCCGTACGGGGTGTTGACGATGAGGTCGACCTCGCCGTCGTGGATGAGCTGGACGATGGTCCGCTCACCGCCGGGGCCCTCGCCCTCGCTGAGCTTGCGGACCACGGTGGCGTTGATGCCGTTGCGGCGCAGCACCTCGGCGGTGCCGGAGGTGGCGAGCAGCTCGAAGCCGTGCGCGACCAGCTCGCGGGCCGGGAAGATCATCGAGCGCTTGTCCCGGTTGGCGACCGAGATGAAGGCGCGGCCCTTGGTGGGCAGCGGCCCGTAGGCGCCGGCCTGCGACTTGGCGTACGCGGTGCCGAAGACCGAGTCGATGCCCATGACCTCGCCGGTGGAGCGCATCTCCGGGCCGAGGACGGTGTCGACGCCGCGTCCGTGCATGTCGCGGAAGCGCGACCACGGCATCACGGCCTCCTTGACGGAGATCGGCGCGTCCTGCGGCAGGGTGCCGCCGTCGCCGGTCGCCGGGAGCATGCCCTCGGCGCGCAGTTCGGCGACGGTCGCGCCGAGCGAGATGCGGGCGGCTGCCTTGGCCAGCGGGACCGCGGTGGCCTTCGAGGTGAAGGGGACCGTGCGGGAGGCGCGCGGGTTGGCCTCCAGGACGTAGAGGATGTCGCCGGCCAGCGCGAACTGGATGTTGATCAGTCCGCGGACACCGACCCCCTTGGCGATCGCCTCGGTGGAGATCCGCAGCCGCTTGATGTCGAAGCCGCCGAGGGTGATCGGGGGCAGCGCGCAGGCGGAGTCGCCGGAGTGGATCCCGGCCTCCTCGATGTGCTCCATGACGCCGCCGAGGTAGAGCTCGGTGCCGTCGTAGAGCGCGTCCACGTCGATCTCGATCGCGTCGTCGAGGAAGCGGTCGACCAGCACCGGGCGGGTGGGGCTGATCTCGGTGGACTCCGCGATGTACGCGGCGAGCCGGGTCTCGTCGTAGACGATCTCCATGCCGCGGCCGCCCAGCACGTACGAGGGGCGGACCAGGACCGGGTAGCCGATCTCGTCGGCGATGGCCTTGGCCTCGTCGAAGGTGGTGGCGGTGCCGTGCTTGGGGGCGGGCAGCCCGGCCTCGGCGAGGACCCGGCCGAAGGCGCCGCGGTCCTCGGCGGCGTGGATCGCCTCCGGGGGTGTGCCGACGACCGGCACACCGTTGTCCTTGAGCGCCTGCGCCAGACCCAGCGGGGTCTGGCCGCCGAGCTGGACGACGACACCGGCGACGGGCCCGGCCAGCGTCTCGGCGTGCACGATCTCCAGGACGTCCTCCAGGGTGAGCGGCTCGAAGTAGAGCCGGTCGGAGGTGTCGTAGTCGGTGGAGACGGTCTCGGGGTTGCAGTTGACCATCACGGTCTCGTAGCCCGCGTCGCTCAGCGCGAAGGAGGCGTGGACGCAGGAGTAGTCGAACTCGATGCCCTGGCCGATGCGGTTGGGACCCGAACCGAGGATGATCACGGCGGGCTTCTCGCGGGGTGCGACCTCGCTCTCCTCGTCGTACGAGGAGTAGAAGTACGGGGTCTTCGCGGCGAACTCGGCGGCGCAGGTGTCGACCGTCTTGTAGACCGGGCGCACACCCAGCGCGTGCCGCACCTCGCGGACGACGTCCTCGCGCAGGCCCCGGATCCCGGCGATCTGGGCGTCGGAGAAGCCGTGCCGCTTGGCGTCGGCGAGGAGCTGGGGGTCCAGCTTCTCGGCGGCGGCGAGCTCGTCGGCGTGCTCCAGGATCAGGAACAGCTGGTCGACGAACCACGGGTCGATCTTCGTCGCGTCGAAGACCTCCTCCGGGGTCGCGCCGGCCCGCATGGCCTGCATGACGGTGTTGATCCGGCCGTCGGTGGGGATCTTGGCGGTCTCCAGCAGCTCGGCCTTGTCACCGGGCTCGCCCACGAAGGTGAACTGCGAGCCCTTCTTCTCCAGCGAGCGCAGCGCCTTGTTGAGGGCCTCGGAGAAGTTCCGGCCGATCGCCATGGCCTCGCCCACCGACTTCATGGTGGTGGTGAGGGTGGCGTCGGCGGCCGGGAACTTCTCGAAGGCGAATCGAGGCACCTTCACGACGACGTAGTCGAGCGTCGGCTCGAAGGACGCCGGGGTCTTCTCCGTGATGTCGTTGGGGATCTCGTCCAGCGTGTACCCGACGGCGAGCCGGGCGGCGATCTTCGCGATCGGGAATCCGGTCGCCTTGGACGCCAGCGCGGACGAGCGCGAGACCCGCGGGTTCATCTCGATGACGATGATCCGGCCGTCGTCGGGGTTGACGGCGAACTGGATGTTGCAGCCGCCGGTGTCGACGCCCACCTCGCGGATGATCGCGATACCGATGTCGCGCAGCCGCTGGTACTCGCGGTCGGTCAGCGTCATCGCCGGGGCGACGGTGATCGAGTCACCGGTGTGCACGCCCATCGGGTCGAAGTTCTCGATGGAGCAGACGACCACGACGTTGTCGTTCTTGTCGCGCATCAGCTCCAGCTCGTACTCCTTCCAGCCTAGGATGGACTCCTCCAGGAGCACCTCGGTGGTCGGCGAGAGCATCAGGCCCTGGCCGGCGATCCGGCGCAGCTCCTCCTCGTTGTGCGCGAAGCCGGAACCGGCGCCGCCCATGGTGAAGGAGGGGCGCACGACGACGGGGTAGCCGCCGAGAGTGTCCACTCCGGCGATGATGTCTTCCATCGAGTGGCAGATGACCGAGCGGGCGGATTCGCCGTAACCGATCTTGGCCTTGACGGCCTCGACGACGCCCTTGAAGAGCTCGCGGTCCTCACCCTTGTTGATCGCCTCGACGTTGGCGCCGATCAGCTCGACGCCGTACTTCTCCAGGACACCGTTCTCATGCATGGAGATGGCGGTGTTGAGCGCGGTCTGCCCGCCGAGGGTCGGCAGCAGGGTGTCCGGGCGCTCCTTCGCGATGATCTTCTCGACGAACTCCGGGGTGATCGGCTCGACGTAGGTGGCGTCGGCGATCTCCGGGTCGGTCATGATCGTGGCCGGGTTGGAGTTGACCAGGATGACCCGCAGGCCCTCGGCCTTGAGCACCCGGCAGGCCTGGGTCCCCGAGTAGTCGAACTCGGCGGCCTGGCCGATCACGATCGGCCCGGACCCGATGACCAGGACGGACTGGATATCGGAGCGCTTAGGCACGCTGGGCCTCCATCAGGGCTGTGTTCATCAAAGACGTGAAGCGGTCGAAGAGGTACGCGGCGTCGTGCGGGCCCGCTGCTGCTTCGGGGTGGTACTGGACGCTGAAGGCCGGCTGGTCGAGCAGCTGGAGACCCTCGACCACGTTGTCGTTGAGGCAGACGTGGGAGACCTCGGCGCGGCCGTACGGCGTGTCGGAGACCTGGTCGAGGGGGGCGTCGACGGCGAAGCCGTGGTTGTGCGCCGTGACCTCGACCTTGCCGGTCGTACGGTCCTGCACGGGCTGGTTGATCCCCCGGTGGCCGTACTTGAGCTTGTAGGTGCCGAACCCCAGCGAGCGGCCGAGCAGCTGGTTGCCGAAGCAGATGCCGAAGAGCGGGGTCTTCCGCTCCAGAACGGCCTTGATGACCGTCAGGTCGGCGGTGGCGGGGTCGCCGGGGCCGTTCGAGAGGAACACTCCGTCGGGGGCGACCGCGTACACGTCGTCGACGGTGGCGGTCGCGGGCAGGACGTGCACCTCGATGCCGCGCTCGGCCATCCGGTGCGGGGTCATGCCCTTGATGCCGAGGTCGATGGCGGCGACGGTGAACTTCTTCTCGCCGACCGCCGGGACCACGTAGGTCTCGGTGGTGGCGACCTCGGCGGAGAGGTCGGCGCCGTTCATCTCGGGTGCCTGCCGGACCTTGGCGAGGAGCATGCCCTCGTCGGCGACCGCGTTGCCGGAGAAGATGCCGACGCGCATCGCGCCGCGCTCGCGCAGATGGCGGGTGAGGGCGCGGGTGTCGACACCGCTGATGCCGACGATGCCCTGCGCCACCAGCTCGTCGTCCAGGGAGCGGCGTGAGCGCCAGTTCGACGGGATACGGGCGGGGTCGCGTACGACATATCCGGCGACCCAGATCTTCGCGGACTCGTCGTCCTCGTCGTTGACGCCGGTGTTGCCCACGTGCGGGGCCGTCATCACGACGACCTGGCGGTGGTAGGAGGGGTCGGTGAGGGTTTCCTGGTAGCCGGTCATCCCGGTGTTGAACACCGCTTCACCGAAGGTCTCCCCGGTGGCCCCGTAGGAGCGGCCGCGGAAGCACCGGCCGTCCTCCAGGACGAGTACGGCGGGAGATGCCGCTTTCCTCTCCGGGGCGTTCCCCGGGCTGGAGATCGTCATCGTGCGGTGCCTTCCGTCGTGATCGGGTGGTGCGTGGTGCTGGTGGTGCTGTCAGCGGTGCGGGCGCTCGCCGGGGTGGTTCCGGCGGGGGCGTCCGCCGGGTGGCTCATGGCGTTGACCGCCTCGACCCAGGAGGCGTGCTGCGCCGCCCGGTCGGAGCGGAAGCCGGAGTCGATCAGCTTGTCGCCGTGCTGCCAGGTGATGATCAGCAGGCCGCCCTCGGCGAGGACCTTCCCCGCGATGCCCTTGTCCAGCCGGGCCTCGCGGAGCCGCGCCGCCGGGATGAAGAAGTCGCTCGCCCCGGGGCGTACGACATCCACACCCGCGTCCGTGAGCGTCACCTCGGCCTTGCTGCGGGTGCCCAGGCCGTGCGCGACGATCCGGTCGAGCCACTGCCCGGCGGTGGTCGAGCCGTGGTAGCGGCCGCTCATCTCCAGTCTGGCCGCGCCGGGGGCGTCCGGCGCGGTGGGCAGCTCGGGCAGGTCGCCCTGGAGGGTGCCCCGCCACTTCCAGCCCTCGCGCATCAGCCAGTAGACGAGCGCGACGAAGAGCAGCAGGCCCACGATCCAGCCGATGCGGCCCGACCAGTCGGTGACGTCCGCCGACTTCTGCTGCGCCGCCAGATGAAGATGTGCGGGGTGAAGATTGATGAGAGGTGTCACGCCAGCTTCCCGTCCACGACCGTTGCCCTGCCCCGCAGGAAGGTGTGGGTGACGCGTCCCGGCAGCTCACGGCCCTCGTACGGGGTGTTGCGGCTGCGGGAGGCGAAGCCCGCGGGGTCCACCTCACCACGGTAAGCCGCGTCGACCAGTGTGAGGTTCGCGGGCTCACCGGCCGCGATCGGGCGGCCGTGGCCGGCCAGGCGTCCGATGGCCGCGGGCCGGAAGGACATCCGGTCGGCGACGGTCTCCCAGTCGACGAGCCCGGTGTCGACCATCGTCTGCTGGACGACGGAGAGCGCGGTCTCCAGCCCCACCATGCCCATGGCGGCCGCGGCCCACTCGCAGTCCTTGTCCTCGTGCGGGTGCGGGGCGTGGTCGGTGGCGACGCAGTCGATCGTGCCGTCGGCGAGCGCCTCGCGCAGGGCCAGCACATCGGCCTCGGTGCGCAGCGGTGGGTTGACCTTGTAGACGGGGTTGTACGTGCGGACCAGCTCGTCGGTGAGCAGGAGGTGGTGCGGGGTCACCTCGGCGGTGACGTTCCAGCCCTTGGACTTGGCCCAGCGGACGAGTTCCACGGAACCGGCTGTCGACAGGTGACAGATGTGCACCCGGGAGCCGACGTGGGCGGCGAGCAGCACATCGCGGGCGATGATCGACTCCTCGGCGACGGCGGGCCAGCCGCCGAGACCCAGTTCGGAGGAGACGACGCCCTCGTTCATCTGGGCGCCCTCGGTGAGCCGGGGCTCCTGGGCGTGCTGGGCCACGACGCCGTCGAAGGCCTTCACGTACTCCAGGGCGCGGCGCATGATCACGGCGTCGTCCACGCACTTGCCGTCGTCGGAGAAGACCCGGACGCCTGCGGCCGAGTCGTGCATCGCACCGAGTTCGGCGAGCTGCTTGCCCGCCAGGCCGACGGTGACGGCGCCGATGGGCTGCACGTCGCAGTAGCCGGACTCCTTGCCCAGCCGCCAGACCTGCTCCACGACGCCGGCGGTGTCCGCGACCGGGAAGGTGTTGGCCATGGCGTGGACGGCGGTGAATCCGCCGACGGCGGCGGCCTTGGTGCCGGTGAGCACGGTCTCGGAGTCCTCACGGCCCGGCTCGCGGAGGTGGGTGTGCAGGTCGACCAGGCCGGGCAGCAGGACGCGGCCGTCGGCCTCGATGACCTCGGCGCCGTCGGCGGACAGGCCTGGGCCCACCGCTTCGATGGTCTCGCCGTCGATCAGGACGTCCTGCGGCTCGCCGCCGAGCACCTTCGCACCACGGATCAGGGTCTTGCTCATGGTTACTTGCTCTCCTCGGTACGGGAAGTCGTGGCGGGCTCGGAGCCGCCCAGCAGCAGATAGAGGACGGCCATCCGGATCGAGACGCCGTTGGCGACCTGCTCCACTGCGGTGCAGCGGTCGGAGTCGGCGACGTCGGCGGTGATCTCCATCCCCCGGTTCATCGGTCCGGGGTGCATCACGATGGAGTCGCCGGGCATCCGGGCCATGCGGTCGCCGTCCAGGCCGTAGCGGCGCGAGTACTCGCGTTCGGTGGGGAAGAAGGCCGCGTTCATCCGCTCGCGCTGGACGCGCAGCATCATGACGGCGTCGGAGTCGGGCAGCACCCGGTCGAGGTCGTACGAGACCTCACAGGGCCAGTGCTCGACGCCGATCGGCACCAGGGTGGGCGGCGCGACCAGCGTCACCCGGGCGCCGAGGGTGTGCAGCAGATGGACGTTGGACCGGGCGACCCTGCTGTGCAGCACGTCACCGACGATGGTGATGCGGCGGCCTTCGAGGTCGTGCCCGATACCGGCGTCGGCGCCGACCAGCCTGCGGCGCATGGTGAACGCGTCGAGGAGCGCCTGAGTCGGGTGCTCGTGGGTGCCGTCGCCCGCGTTGACGACCGCGCCGTCGATCCAGCCCGATGTGGCGAGCCGGTACGGGGCCCCGGAGGAGCCGTGCCGGATGACGACGGCGTCGGCGCCCATCGCCTCCAGGGTCAGCGCGGTGTCCTTGAGGGACTCGCCCTTGGAGACCGACGAACCCTTGGCGGAGAAGTTGATGACGTCGGCGGAGAGGCGCTTGGCGGCGGCCTCGAACGAGATGCGGGTCCGGGTCGAGTCCTCGAAGAAGAGGTTGACGACGGTACGGCCGCGCAGGGTCGGAAGCTTCTTGACCGGCCGGTCGGCGACCCGGGCCATCTCCTCGGCGGTGTCGAGGATCAGGACGGCGTCGTCGCGGGTGAGATCGGCGGCCGAGATGAGGTGGCGCTTCATCTGGGTGTGCTCCATGTTCGCGGGGGGTCGCGGAGGTCGCAGCGGATTCGGGCATGGCAGGCGGGCGGGCACAGCTCTGCGGCCCGGGTCGCGGGCCGTACGGAAGAGGAGCTAGCGGCCGCCGGCCGGGGCGGTCCGCTCGGTGCCGAGCAGGACCGTGTCGCGGCCGTCCTCCTCGGCGAGCTGGACCTTGACCGTCTCCCGCAGCGACGTGGGGAGGTTCTTGCCGACGTAATCGGCACGGATCGGGAGTTCGCGGTGGCCACGGTCGACGAGGACGGCGAGCTGCACGGCGCGCGGGCGGCCGATGTCGCCCAGCGCGTCCAGCGCGGCGCGGATCGTACGGCCGGAGAAGAGCACGTCGTCGACGAGGACCACCAGACGTCCGTCGACGCCGTCCGCGGGGATGTCGGTGCGGGCCAGCGCGCGGGCGGGCCGCATGCGCAGGTCGTCGCGGTACATGGTGATGTCCAGGGAACCGACCGGGATCGTGCGGCCGGTGATCTCCTCGAGCTTCGCTGCGAGCCTGCGGGCCAGGAACACACCGCGGGTCGGGATGCCGAGGAGCACGACGTCTTCGGCGCCCTTGGCGCGTTCGACGATCTCGTGAGCGATACGGGTCAGTACCCGTGCGATGTCCGGGGCCTCAAGAACGGGGCGCGCATCGGAATTCGCACTGATCGGGTCGGCATGGCCTGAATCGGTACGGCCCGAATCGGCACTGCTGGAACGTGCACTGCTGGTGTCCATATGAAACGGACCTCCTTCTCCGCCTCACGGGACGGACCTTAAAGGACGTCGGAATTACAGAAGCCACCCTACCAGGGGCCCGTTGGGCGCTCCCGCCCCAGGTCCGGGGCGGTCCGGACCATTCGGCTTGACGCATCCAAGTAACGCTGCGTAACCTCACAGTGAGTTACCAGCCGCGCGGCGGAGCCGCAGGTCATCTCAGCGTCCGGGGAGCCATATGTCCAGCGAATACGCAAAACAGCTCGGAGCCAAGCTCCGTGCCATCCGCACCCAGCAGGGCCTTTCCCTCCACGGTGTCGAGGAGAAGTCCCAGGGCCGGTGGAAGGCCGTGGTGGTCGGTTCGTACGAGCGTGGCGACCGCGCCGTGACCGTCCAGCGCCTCGCCGAGCTGGCGGACTTCTACGGTGTGCCGGTGCAGGAGCTGCTGCCGGGCACGACGCCGGGCGGAGCGGCCGAGCCGCCGCCGAAGCTCGTCCTGGACCTGGAGCGCCTCGCCCACGTCCCGCCGGAGAAGGCCGGGCCGCTCCAGCGTTACGCGGCCACGATCCAGAGCCAGCGCGGCGACTACAACGGCAAGGTGCTGTCGATCCGCCAGGACGACCTGCGCACACTCGCCGTCATCTACGACCAGTCCCCCTCGGTGCTCACCGAGCAGCTCATCAGCTGGGGTGTGCTGGACGCGGACGCACGTCGCGCGGTGGCACACGACGAGGGCTGAGCCTCTCGCGGATTGTTCAACAGAAGAAACGTCTCGTCCGAAGGGCGGCCCCGCATATGCCGGTGGCCGCCCTTCGGGTTTCCGGCTCCCGGCGGTGGCCGGCCGTCAGGACCCAGCCGCCCGGTAGAGGCGGCCGACCAGTTCGGGCAGCAGCCGTTCGGCGAGCTTCGGCGGCAGCGCCTGGAGCACCGCGAGGACGGGCGCCATCCGTTCGGGCAGCTCCCCCCGCTCACCCACTCCGGCGAAGGCGAGCGCCAGCGCCGCTTCCCCGGGGCCCAGGGTCTCCGGGTCGAGTGCCCCGGCCGCCGCGATGACGGCGGGGTCGGCCCCGGCGGGCCCGGTGACCGCGGCCGCGGCGACCGCGTCGGCCAGTGCGTCGAGCAGCTTCCGTACGGTCTCCTCCCCCGCCATCGCGGCCGTCACGGTGAGGTGCAGATTGGCGGGTGAGCCCGCGAAAGCCGGCTGCGGCTGCACGTACCAGCCGAGACGGCGCATCTCGTCCGCCACCACGAACGGGTCGATGCCCGGCCGGTCGGCGGCGACCGAGAGCAGCGAGGAGTCCGGGCTGCCGAGCACCCGGAGGCCGTCGATGTCCCCGATCCCCGCCACGAGCCCGGTCACCGCCCGGTGGACGCGCAGCGACAGCTCCGTGTACCCGTCGGTGCCGATCCGTTCCAGCACCGCCCAGGCCGCAGCCAGCGGCCCGGCCGGTTTGGTGCCCTGGAGGGTGGTGTTGAGGACCGGGTAGCCGGGCCACGAGGCGTGCGCGAACCAGCCGTGCCTGCGGAGTCCGGCGTCCCGGAACAGCAGGACGGACGCTCCCTTGGGCGTGTACCCGTACTTGTGGAGGTCGACCGAGAGCGAGGTGACTCCGGGGACGGCGAGGTCGAACGGCGGCAGGGCCGGCGCGGAGGCGCCGAGCCGCAGATGCCCCAGGTACCAGCCGCCGATGCAGGCGTCGACGTGACAGAGCACGCCGCGCCCGGCCGCCGCCGCGGCGGTTTCCGCGACCGGGTCGATCACCCCGTGGGCGTACGAGGGCGCGGAGACCACCACCAGGGCGGTGCGGTCGGAGAGGGCTGCCGCCACGTCGGTGGCGCGCACCCGGAAGGTCAGGGGGTCCACCGGGACCACCACGGTCCTGAGTCCGAAGAGCGCGGCGCCCTTGTGGAAGGCCGCGTGCGCGGTCTCAGGCAGCACCAGTTCGGGTTCGGTGACGCCACGGGTGCGCAGCGCGTGTTCGCGTGCGGTCAGGACGGCGAGCAGGCAGCTCTCCGTTCCGCCGCTGGTGAAGGTCCCCGCGGTGTGCGGGCCGCCGCCGAGCAGCCGGGCGGCGCGCCCCACGATGTCGTTCTCCAGCGACACCACACTGGGGAAGGCCGTCATGTCGAGGCCGTTGACGCCCGCGAACGCGGCGGCCGCCGCGTTGGCCAGCTCCTCGACGCCGGGCAGTCCTGAGTCGTAGACGTACGCCAGGGTGCGTCCGCCCCTGACGGGGAGATCGGCCGCGCGCAGGGCGCCGAGCCGTTCGAGGATGCGCCGGTCGGCGGACGACGCGTCCGGGCCTGGCCCCGCGGGCCCTGGCTCGCCGGTCGGTCTGCCTTCGCTGGTCCGTTCACCGGGGTCGGCCATGCGCGCAACCTAGGGCACGGGCCGCGGAACGCACCAGGCCCGGAGCAGAAGATTGTTCATCTTCCGCTCCGGGCCTGGGTGAGCAGGACCCGGTCCGTGAGACCTAGTCGCGGCGCAGGCTCGGCTTGAGGTCCTTGAAGCGGCCGAGCAGACCGTTGATGAAGGCCGGTGACTCGTCGGTGGAGAACTCCTTGGCGAGCTGCACCGCCTCGTCCATCACGACCGCGTCCGGAGTGCCGTCGACCCACACCAGCTCATGGGCGCTGAGCCTGATGATGTTGCGGTCGACGACCGGCATCCGGTCGAGGGTCCAGCCCACCGCGTAGGTGGCGATGAGTTCGTCGATACGGTCCGCGTGCTCCGCGTACCCCTCGACGAGCTCCATCGTGTACTCACTGACCGGGGGCTGCCGGTCGTCGGTCCGGGCGTGACGGATCCAGTCCGCGAGGACCGTCTGCACGGACGCCGCGCGCTGGTCGGCCTCGAAGAGGATCTGGAAGGCGCGCTTGCGCGCCGTGTTCCGGGCAGCCACGGTTAGCTGTTCACCCGGCCGAGATAATCACCGGATCGCGTGTCGACCTTGATCTTCTCGCCGGTCGTGATGAACAGCGGGACACCGATCTCGTAACCGGTCTCCAGGGTGGCGGGCTTGGTGCCACCGGTGGAACGGTCGCCCTGGACACCCGGGTCGGTGTGCTGGATCGTCAGCTCGACCGCTGCCGGGAGCTCGACGTAGAGCACCTCGCCCTCGTACTGGGCGACGGAGGCGGTGAAGCCCTCGATGAGGAAGTTGGCCGCGTCACCGACCGACTTGCGGTCGACCATCAGCTGGTCGTACGTGTCCATGTCCATGAACACGAAGTACTCGCCGTCCATGTACGAGAACTGCATGTCGCGCCGGTCAATGGTGGCCGTCTCGACCTTCACACCGGCGTTGAACGTCTTGTCGACGACCTTGCCGGAAAGCACGTTCTTGAGCTTGGTGCGCACGAAAGCCGGGCCCTTGCCGGGCTTGACGTGCTGGAACTCGACGACGGACCAGAGCTGGCCCCCGTCGAGCTTGAGCACCAGGCCGTTCTTGAGGTCGTTCGTGGAAGCCACGGTTGAGGTTCTCCTGGACTGCAGCGTGTGTGGGACCGCGGGTGCGCGCCACTAGAGGGCGAGCAGCTCCTTGGTCGTAATGGTGAGTAGCTCGGGTCCGCCGTCCGCCTCAGGGCGTACGACGAGCGTGTCATCGATCCGGACTCCGCCCCGGCCAGGGAGGTGGACCCCCGGTTCGACGGTGACCGGCACGCAAGCGTCCAGTTTACCCATGGCCGCAGGTGCCAACTGCGGGTCCTCGTCGATTTCGAGCCCGACACCGTGCCCGGTCGACGGCCCGAGGGTCCCGCCGTGGCCCGCGGCCTCCAGGACATGGCGTGCCGCGAGGTCCACGTCCCGGCACGCCGCACCGGGCACAAGTGCCTCCCGACCTGCCCGTTGTGCGGCGAAGACCAGGTCGTACAGCTCGATCTGCCAGTCCGCCGGCGCCGTCCCGATGACGAATGTCCGGCCGATCTCACATCGGTATCCGCGGTACACGGCCCCGAGCCGGACGGAGAGCAGATCTCCCTCCTCGACCCGGCGGTCGGAGGGGCGGTGGCCGCTCAGCCCGGCGTTGGGCCCGGTGGCCACCGAGGTCGGGAAGGACGGCCCGGCGGCGCCGTGGTCGACCAGGCGCCGCTCCAGTTCCAGCGCGAGATGACGCTCGGTGCGCCCGACGAGGATCGATTCGAGCAGCTCGCCCAGGGCCTGGTCGGTGATCTCCCCGGCGGTGCGCAGACAGCTGATCTCCTCCTCGTCCTTGATGATCCGCTGCTGCTCGACCGCGCGCGCGAGATCGGCGAGACGCAGCCGCGGGGCCACCGAGAGCAGGGCCCGGTGCCGGGCGACGGTCAGATGGTGCTCCTCCACCGCCAGTGACACGGCGCCCGCCGAGCCGAGCAGGTCGGCGGCGGCCACCGCCGGGTCACCGCCGGACTCCGGGAGCACCGTGAGCCGCAGGTGCTCGTCGGGGCGGCCGTCCTGGGGGTCGGCCGGGGGCCCGGCGGGGCAGAGGAGCACATCCCCCTCGGGGCCGAGCAGCAGGACGGCGCCCGCCGGGGCCGCACCCGCGAGATACCGGACGTTGGCCGGCCGGGAGACCAGCGCGGCGCCGCTGCCCGCTGCCAGGCACCGGTCACGCAGCCTTGCCCGGCGGACCGCAAACACCTCTGCCATGGTCCGAGCCTAGGAGCGGCAGCGGGTCCCGGCCGGTTCAGCGCGTCCGACCGGGGAGCTTCACCAGGTCGGAGGGGAGGCGATGGACCGGGCGAGCACGTCGTCGAGCACCTGGGCGGTGGTGGCCACGTCGTACCCCGAGTTGTCGATGATCGGCAGCCCCGAGCCGTACCAGCCGGCCATCCGGCCGTGGATCCGGGCGACTTCCTCGTCGCCGAGACGGCGGTTGCCGCTGCGGGCCGCGTTGCGCTCCAGGACGACCTCCAGGCCCGGCAGGAGGACGACGGGCAGCAGACCGGGGCCGACGTGGCGCTTCCAGCCGCCGAGGCCGACGACCGGGCGGTCGGGGAAGACCGCGTCGTCGAGGATGCAGGAGATCCCGTTGGCCAGGAAGTTGCGCGCTGCGAAGCCGCAGGTGCGGCGGGCCAGGCGGTACTGGGCCTCGGAGTGGTCGTTCCAGCCGGTCTGGGGGTCGGCGAAGCCGGAGCAGACCCACTCGCGTACGTCGTCGAGGCTGATGTGCGACGTGGGCATCCGGCGGCTCCGCGCCCAGTGCCGGGCGACGGTGGTCTTGCCGGCGCCCGCCGGTCCTATGAGGAGGACGGCGAGCGTGGTGTTGCCGGTGTCGGCCGGGGCGCTGGCGGCGGGCGGGGCGGGCAGCGGGACCGGGCCGCCGGGCGGCAGCTGGATGTGGCCGGTCGTCTCCATGGACGGCGGCGCGGGCGGCAGGTGCGGCGGCGCGGGCGGGGCCGGCGGCAGGCCGGGCGCCACCCAGCCCGGGGGCTGTCCGGGGTGCTGGGCGCCCTGCCCCCAGCCGGCGGCGCCCGACGGGGGCGGCGGCAGCGGAGCTCCCACAGCGTGCTGCATCCGGTGCCACTCCGTCTCACTCAGCCGACTGTCTGCCGTACCGAACGGTACCCTCCCCGGCCGGCACCGTGTGAACGGCCGGGGAGGGTCACCGGGCGGCGTCAGCCGCTGAGTTCCCCGGCCAGCGCCCGCAGGGCGAGGCGGTAGGAGCCGATCCCGAAGCCCGCCACGGTGCCGCTGGCGACCGCAGCGATTACGGAGTTGTGACGGAACTCCTCGCGGGCGTACGGGTTCGAGATGTGCACCTCGATGAGCGGGGCGGTGCGCTGGGCCGCCGCGTCCCGCATCGCGTACGAATAGTGCGTGAACGCACCGGGGTTGATGACGACGGGGATCGCGCCGTCGGCCGCCTCGTGCAGCCAGCGGATCATCTCGCCCTCGTCGTTGGTCTCGCGCACCTCGACGTCGAATCCGAGCTCCTTGCCGAGCAGGGTGCAGGCCTCGACGAGCCCCGCGTAGGACGTCGCACCGTAGACGTCGGGCTCGCGGGAGCCGAGCCGGCCCAGGTTCGGGCCGTTGAGCACGAGGACGCGGCCGCTCACGCGGAGACCTCCCCGAACGCGGCGAGCAGGACGGCCGGGTCCGGGCCCTCCAGGACGGTCGGCTTGGCGAGTCCGTCGAGGACGATGAAGCGCAGGACGTTGCCCCGGGACTTCTTGTCGACCTTCATCGTCTCCAGGAGCTTGGGCCACTGGTCGCCCCGGTAGGTGAGCGGCAGCCCGACCGAGGCGAGCACGGCGCTGTGCCGGTCGGCGGTCGCGTCGTCGAGGCGGCCCGCGAGACGGCCGAGCTCGGCGGCGAACACCATGCCGACCGAGACGGCCGCGCCGTGCCGCCACTTGTAGCGCTCGTTCTTCTCGATGGCGTGGGCGAGCGTGTGCCCGTAGTTGAGGATCTCCCGCAGGCCCGACTCCTTGAGGTCGTTGGACACGACCTCGGCCTTGACCCGGATGGACCGCTCGATCAGCTCGGCGGTGTGCGGTCCCGCGGGCGTACGGGCCCCCTCGGGGTCGGACTCCACGAGATCGAGGATGGCCGGGTCGGCGATGAAACCGGCCTTGATGATCTCGGCCATGCCGGAGACGTAGTCGTTGACCGGGAGCGAGTCCAGCGCGGCGAGGTCGCAGAGCACCCCGGCCGGCGGGTGGAAGGCGCCCACCAGGTTCTTGCCCTCGGCGGTGTTGATGCCGGTCTTGCCGCCGACGGCCGCGTCGACCATGCCGAGCACGGTGGTGGGGACGGCGATCCAGCGCACCCCGCGCAGCCAGGTCGCCGCGACGAACCCGGCCACGTCGGTGGTCGCGCCGCCGCCGACGCCGATGATGACGTCGGTGCGGGTGAACCCGGTCTGGCCCAGCGCCTTCCAGCAGTAGGCGGCGACCTCGACGGTCTTGGCCTCCTCCGCGTTGGGCAGCTGGACCGCGATGGCCTCGTACCCCTGGTCGGCGAGGTCCTGGCGGACCGCCTCGCCGGTCTCGGCCAGCGCCTCGGGGTGCAGCACGGCGACCCGCTGCGTCTGCTCACCGATCAGGGTGGGCAGCTCGCCGAGCAGCTGACGGCCGACCAGCACCTCGTACGGATCGTGGCCGTCCGTGCCGCCGACCTGGATACGGATGGGGGCGTCCTGCGTCATACGGTCTTCTCCTGGCCGGGGGGCGGGGTGGTGTCCCCTGCGGGGAGCCGGAGCTCCAGGGCGTCGAGGACCGCCTCGGCGACCTCTTCGGGGATCCGGCCGTCGGTGGCGACGACGGCCCGGGCGACTTCGGTGTACAGGGGACGGCGCGCGTCCATCAGCTCACGCCACTGGCGGCGCGGGTTGACGGCGAGCAGCGGGCGCGCGGTGTTGAGCCCGACGCGCTTCACCGCCTCGTCGACGTCCATGGAGAGGTAGACGACGGGGTGGCCGGCGAGGAGCTCGCGGGTGGCCGGGTCGAGGACCGCGCCGCCGCCGAGCGACAGGACGCCGGTGTGCCCGGTCACCGCCTCGCGCACCGCGGCACGCTCCAGAGCGCGGAAGTGGTCCTCGCCGTCGTCGACGAAGATGTCCGCGATGGTGCGGTTCTCGGCCGCCACGATGTCGGCGTCGGTGTCGCGGTAGGCCGCGCCGAGCCGCTCGGCGAGCAGCTCGCCGACGGTGGACTTGCCGACACCCATCGGGCCGACGAGGACGACCAGCGGCCCGCTCATCGGATCTGCAGGTTGTCGAGGAACGACCGGACGTTCCGGCGGGTCTCGCCGACGCTGTCGCCGCCGAACTTCTCGGCGACCGCGTCCGCCAGGACCAGCGCGACCATGGCCTCGGCGACGATCCCGGCGGCGGGCACGGCGCAGACGTCGGATCGCTGGTGGTGTGCGGCGGCGACCTCGCCGGTGGCCACGTCGATGGTGGCGAGCGCGCGGGGCACGGTCGCGATCGGCTTCATCGCGGCCCGGACACGCAGCAGTTCACCGGTGGACATACCGCCCTCGGTACCGCCGGAGCGGCCCGTCGTGCGGCGTACGCCGTCCGCGGTCGGCACGATCTCGTCGTGCGCCTTGGAGCCCGGCACCCGGGCCAGGTCGAAGCCGTCGCCGACCTCGACGCCCTTGATGGCCTGGATGCCCATCAGAGCGGCGGCGAGCCTGGCGTCGAGCCTGCGGTCCCAGTGCACGTGCGAACCGAGGCCGACCGGTACGCCGTAGGCGAGCACCTCGACCACACCGCCGAGGGTGTCACCGTCCTTGTGGGCCTGGTCGATCTCGGCGACCATCGCCTTCGACGCGTCCGCGTCCAGGCAGCGCACCGGGTCCTCGTCGAGCCGCGCCTCGTCGGCGGGCACCGGCACGACGCCGTACGGAGCCTTCGCCCCGGCCAGCTCCACGACGTGGGAGACCAGCTCGATGCCGGTCGTCTCCTTCAGGTAGGAGCGGGCCACCGTGCCCAGCGCGACGCGGGCCGCCGTCTCACGGGCGCTGGCGCGCTCCAGGATCGGCCGGGCCTCGTCCAGCGCGTACTTCTGCATGCCCGCGAGGTCCGCGTGGCCCGGACGGGGCCGGGTCAGCGGGGCGTTGCGGGCCAGCTGGGCCAGCTCGTCGGGGTCGACCGGATCGGCCGACATGACCTTCTCCCACTTGGGCCACTCGGTGTTGCCGACCATGACGGCCACCGGGCCGCCCATGGTCAGCCCGTGCCGGACCCCGCCGAGGAAGGTGACCTCGTCCTTCTCGAACTTCATCCGGGCGCCGCGGCCGTATCCGAGCCGCCGCCGGGCGAGCGCGTCCGCCACCATGTCCGTGGTGACCGGGATGCCGGCGGGAAGCCCCTCCAGCGTCGCCACCAGTGCGGGTCCGTGCGACTCCCCCGCGGTCAGCCAACGCAACCTGCTCAACGGTGCTCCTCATGCTCGCGCCTTCGTTTGCGACGGCGCGGCCGGGTGCGCGGCCCTGGCCCGCCTGACCCGATCCTCCCACGACCGGGCGGCCGGACGGTCACGGGTCCAGCTGGCGGACGTCCGCCCGGTCCCCGGACGGCCCGTCGCGGACGCCGCCGGATCCGGCGTCCGGCGCCGGGTCAGCCGCGCGCGGTGTGCTCCAATGCGGAGGGCACCGGACACCGGGGCGGCTCCGGAAGCGGGCTGCCGGAGAGAGGCGGAGCTCACGTGGAACTGGATCTCGGAGGCGGCGCAGGGGTGACCCTGGCGGCCGGCCCCGCCGGAGTACGGCTCGCCGCGCGGCCGTCGCCGCAGGGGCCGGAGACCGTGTTGTGCTGCTCCCCGGCGCAGGCCAGGGAGCTGGCCGCCGCCCTGGTACGGGCGGCGGGCGAGGCGCAGCGCGCCCAGCCCGCCGAGCGCGTCACGGTGGAGGCGCGGGAGCTGCGCCGCGGTGACGTCAGGGACAGCGAACGCTCCATGACCGTGGAACGCGTCAGGCCCCTGGGTGACACCGTCGAGGTCACCTGGAAGTCCGACGCGGGCCGCAGCTGGACCCAGGACTACGCGTCCGGCGCCGGAATCGGCCTCCGGCGGCGCGGCTGATCCGCCGCCCCGCCGGACGCAGAGTCCTCCCGTAAGGTCCCCGGCGCGGGCCTCACCGCGAGGCGAGTGCCCGCTCTCCGGCTTCCCGCATGGCGGCCAGCGGGGCGGGCGTCCGGCCGGTCATCTGCTCGACCTGCAGCACTGCCTGGTGCACCAGCAGATCGAGGCCGCCGACGACGGCCCCGCCGCGGGACCGCCATGCGGTGGCGAGCGGCGTCGGCCAGGGCTCGTACAGCACGTCGAAGAGAGTGCCGGGCGCACCGGGAACGGCGGCGGCGAGCGCGTCGGTGGTACCGGCCGGGGTGGTCGCGATCACCAGCGGCGCGTCGAACGCGCCGGCGGCGTCCTCCCAGTCGGCCGTGTGTACATCGACGCCCAGCCGCTCGCCCCAGCCGCGCATCTCCTGGGCGCGGGCGGCGCTGCGCACGTAGGCGGTGACCGGGCCCGTACAGATGAGGGAGAGGGCAGCGAGTGCGGACGAGGCGGTGGCGCCCGCACCGAGGACGGCGGCGGACTCGACCTTCTCGACCCCGCGCTCGCGCATCGCGGCGATCATCCCCGGGATGTCGGTGTTGTCGCCCACCCGGCGCCCGTCGGAGGTGAACACGACCGTGTTGACCGCCTCGACGGAGGCCGCGGTCGCGGTCACCTCGTCGAGCAGCGGGATGACCGCCCGCTTGAGCGGCATGGTCAGCGAGAGCCCGGCCCAGGACACGCCCAGCCCGTCGACGAACGAGGCAAGGGTCGCCTCGTCCACCTCGAAACGGTCGTACGACCAGCTGCCGAGCCCGAGTTCCCGGTACGCGGCACGGTGCAGCACCGGAGAGAGCGAGTGCGCGATGGGCGATCCCAGAACGGCCGCCCTGCGGGCCTCAGCCACCGTTCTGGTTGTCATTGAACTGCGCCTTCAATTTCATGAACTCCGCATAGGTCTTGGTGAATCCGGTTCTGTGCCCGTCGACCGAGACGAAGTAGAGATAGCCGTCCTTCGTCGGATTCAGGGCCGCAGCGAGTGCTTCGGGACCCGGACTTCCAATCGGTCCGGGCGGAAGACCCTTCTGCGTATAGGTGTTGTACGGATCCGTATTCTTGTGGATTTCCGCTTCCCCGATATTGATCTTGCTCTGGCGCTTCAGATAATTGTAGGTCGAGTCGAACTGGAGGAGCTGATTGGTCTGTGTATTACCGGACTTCAGGCGGTTGTAAATGACCTCTGCCATTCGGCGGAAGTCGTCCTGGGTCTTGCCCTCGGCCTGGACGAGGCTCGCCACGGTGACGACCTGGAACGGGTCCTGGAGCCCCAGCCGGTGCGCCGCTGCGGTCAGGTCCTCGTCCCCGTACTCCTTGTCCGCCTGACCGACCATCTTCTTGAGGATGTCCTCCGGCTTCATCCCCTTGGCGATCGGGTAGCTCGCCGGAGCGAGGAAGCCCTCCAGCGGGTCCTTGAGGTCCTTGTGCCCCTTGGCCCAGCCCGGCAGCCCCAGCTTGCCGGAATCCGACTTGGCGATGCCGGCGGTGGTCCCGGCCTTCAGTTCCAGCCGCTTGTCGATGGCCGTGTACACGGTGGCGTTCCGCCAGCCCGGCGGGATGATGAGCTGGTTCAGGCTGTTCGGGTCCACCATCGCGGTGACCGCGTTCGCCGCGGACATCTGCTGGTTGAGGCTGTACACACCGGCCTGGAGCGCCTTGCCCTTCGGGTTCTTCCCGGCCGCGGTGACGAAGGCCTGGACGCTCTTGACCACGCCCTTCTCCTTCAGCAGCCGGCCGATCCCCCCGAGGCCCGTGCCCTGCGGGACCTCGACCTCGACCGGCGAGCTGCCGACGCCGGTGAAGTCCGGGGGCGGGGCGTAGCGGGACTGGTAGAAGCTGTAGCCCACATAGCCCACGCCACCGAGACCGCCGACCAGCACGAGTGAGACCGCGAAACAGGCGCAGCCGTTGCGGCGCTTGGGTTTTCTGGTCTTGCCCCGGCGGTCACGGGTGCCGTCACGGGTCTCGGCGGGGTCGTCGTCGTAGTCGTCATCGTCATCCCCGCCGCCGACAGGACCGTCGCCGCCGGTGAAGAAAGGATGCGTCTCGGGTGCGTGCCGGGGCTCGGGCTCCGCCTCCGCCGGCGGCTCCTGCTGCCATTCGTCGCGACGGCCGGGGGGCTGCGGCGGCGGATAGGCGTCGGGCGTCCGGTAGAAGTCGGGGTGCTCCCCGTTGGGGTGAACCGGTTGTCCACCGTACGGCGCATGCGGATCCGCTCCGTACGCCACACCGGTCTGCGCCGCGCCCTCCCAGCCGCCGTTCTGCTGCGGCTGGGCCTGCTGCGGATACGGGTCCTGCTGGTACGGGGCCTGTGCATACTGCTGCTGGTACGGGCCCTGCTGGTACTGCGTCTGGTGGGGCGGGGCCTGGTGCGGCGGGGTCTGCCGGTACTGCTGGGCGTTCGAATTCTGCGCGTACAGCTGCTGGTTCGGGTCCTGCGGATAGGGCTGCTGATCCTGGCCGTACGGGGCCTGACCCGGGCCGTACTGGCCCTGGTGACCACCGTACTGACCCTGGCCCGCGCCGTGCTGCCGCGCGTCCTGCGGGTAGTGCCCCTGCTGCTGATACGGGTCCTGCGGCGGGCTGTACACCGGGTTGCCGTACTGGTCGTACTGCTGCACCTGGGCGTACTGCTGCGCCTGGCCGTCGTAAGGCGTCTGGCCGGAGGCGTCCTGCTGACCTCCCCATCCCTGGTCCCCGTACAACGGGTCCTCGGGATGCCACGGTTCGGAGCCTGCGCCCCGGCCATACTCAGTCATCGGTCCCCTAGAGCCGCGAGGCCTCCGGACGGTCCGCCTCTTGTGCTGTGCGGCAGCTGTTCGAAACCCGCCGCATGGCGCGGAACGTTACCGTAACCCGGTCAGACAACCACTTCGACGCCCTCACCTGGAGCAACACCTGACGCCCGTTCGGCCTCCAGTGCATTCTGCAGGATGATGACTGCCGCTGCCTGGTCGATGACAGAACGACCCTTTCTGGACTTTACGCCTGAGGCCCGCAAACTCTGACTCGCCGTCACTGTGGTCATCCTCTCGTCGATCAATCGCACCGGAATGGGTGCAATATCACGAGCGAGTTCCTGGGTGAATACACGGACCTTGGCGGCCGCCGGGCCTTCTCCCCCATTCAGGGAACGGGGAAGACCGACCACGACCTCAATCGGTTCGTACTCGGCGGTCAATTGCCTCAACCGCCGGTGGGCCGCCGGGACGTCACGTCCGGGCACGGTCTCCACAGGTGTGGCGAGGACCCCGTCGGGGTCGCACGAGGCGACCCCGATCCGGGCATCCCCGACATCGATCGCAAGCCGGCGGCCACGTCGCATCAGGCGGTCTCTCCGACCAGGCGCTCGACGGCGGCCACGGCGTCGCCGATGGCGTCCGGGTTCTGCCCGCCGCCCTGGGCCACGTCCGGCTTGCCGCCACCGCCGCCGCCGAGGGTCTTGGCGGCGGCCCTGACCAGCTCACCGGCCTTGAGACCGCGCCCGCGGGCGGCCTCGTTGGTGGCGATGACCGTCAGCGGGCGGCCGTTGGCCGTGGTGAAGAGGGCCACCACGGCGGGGCGGTCGCCCTGGATCCGGCCCCGCACATCGAGAACGAGCCTGCGCAGGTCGTCGGCGCCCGTGCCGTCGGGAACCTGGCCGGTCACCACGGCGACACCGCGTACGTCCTTGGCCCCGGCGGCGAGACCGGCGGCGGCCTGGAGGACCTTCTCCGCGCGGAACTTCTCGATCTCCTTCTCGGCGTCCTTGAGCTTCGAGAGCATGCCGGAGATCTTCTCCGGCAGTTCCTCGGAGCGGCCCTTGACGAGTTCCTGGAGCTGGGCGACGACGGTGTGCTCCCTGGCCAGGAAGTTGTACGCGTCGACGCCGACCAGGGCCTCGATCCGGCGCACACCGGAGCCGATCGAGGACTCACCGAGCAGCTTCACCAGCCCCAGCTGGGCGGTGTTGTGGACATGCGTCCCGCCGCACAGCTCCTTGGAGAAGTCGCCGATGGTGACGACACGGACCCGCTCGCCGTACTTCTCGCCGAACTCGGCGATGGCGCCCTGCTTCTTGGCCTCGTCGATGGACATGACCTCGGCGTGGACGTCGAGTTCGTGGGAGAGCACGTCGTTGATCTTCTGCTCGACGTCGGTGAGGACCGTGCCGGGTACGGCGTTGGGCGAACCGAAGTCGAACCGGAAGCGGCCGGGCGAGTTCTCCGAGCCGGCCTGGGCGGCCGTCGGGCCGAGGGCGTCGCGCAGCGCCTGGTGGGTGAGGTGGGTGGCGCTGTGGGCGCGGGCGATGGCCCGGCGGCGGCGCTGGTCGATGGCGGCGTAGGCGGCGGCGCCGACCGTCACCTCGCCCACCTGGACGGAGCCCTTGTGCACGGAGACGCCCGGAACCGGCTGCTGGACGTCGCGGACCTCCACGACGGCGCCCGAGTCGAGCCTGATCCGGCCGGTGTCGGCGAGCTGGCCGCCGCCCTCGGCGTAGAACGGGGTCCGGTCGAGGACGATCTCGACCTCGTCGCCCTCGGTGGCGGCGGGCGAGGACACCCCGTCCACGAGCAGGCCGACGATGGTCGACTCGCCCTCGGTGGAGGTGTACCCGGTGAACTCGGTGGCGCCCGAGTTGTCGGCGACGGCGCGGTAGGCGGACAGGTCGGCGTGGCCGGTCTTCTTGGACCTGGCGTCGGCCTTGGCGCGCTCGCGCTGTTCCTTCATCAGCCGCCGGAAGCCGTCCTCGTCCACCGAGACGCCCTGCTCGGCGGCCATCTCCAGGGTGAGGTCGATCGGGAAGCCCCAGGTGTCGTGGAGCAGGAAGGCCTTGTCACCGGCGAGCACCCGACCGCCGGAGGCCTTGGTCTCGCTGACGGCGGTGTCGAGGATGTTGGTGCCGGCCTTCAGCGTCTTGACGAAGGCGGCCTCCTCGGCGAGGGCGACCGTCTCGATCCGCTTGCGGTCGGTGATGAGCTCCGGGTACTGGTGACCCATGGTGTTGATCACGACGTCGGCCAGCTCGGCGACGACCGGTCCGGTGGCGCCGAGGAGCCGCATGTTGCGGATGGCCCGGCGCATGATGCGGCGCAGGACGTAGCCACGGCCCTCGTTGCCCGGAGTCACACCGTCGCCGATGAGCATCACGGACGTACGCATGTGGTCGGTGACGACCCGCAGCGAGACGTCCGAGGCCTCGGCCTGGCCGTACCTGACGCCGGTCAGCTCGGTGGCCTTGTCGATGACGACCTGCGAGGTGTCGATCTCGTACAGGTTCGGCACGTCCTGGAGGATCATCGCCAGCCGTTCGAGGCCCAGGCCGGTGTCGATGTTCCTGGACGGCAGGTCACCGAGGATCGGGAAGTCCTCCTTCCCGTCTCCGGCGCCGCGCTCGTACTGCATGAAGACCAGGTTCCAGATCTCCACGTACCGCTCGTCGTTGACGGCGGGGCCGCCCTCGACGCCGAACTCCGGGCCGCGGTCGTAGTTGATCTCGGAGCACGGTCCGCAGGGTCCGGGGACGCCCATGGACCAGAAGTTGTCCTTCTTGCCCAGCCGCTGGATGCGCTCGGCCGGCACGCCGATCTTCTCGCGCCAGATCTGCTCGGCCTCGTCGTCGTCGAGGTAGACCGTGATCCAGAGCTTCTCCGGCTCCAGGCCGTAGCCGCCGTCCGCCACGGAGCTGGTGAGCAGCTCCCAGGCGTACTGGATGGCGCCTTCCTTGAAGTAGTCGCCGAAGGAGAAGTTGCCGCACATCTGGAAGAACGTGCCGTGCCGGGTGGTCTTGCCGACCTCTTCGATGTCCGGCGTCCGCACGCACTTCTGCACGCTGGTGGCGCGCGGGGCGGGCGGCTTGGCCTCGCCGAGGAAGTACGGCTTGAACGGGACCATGCCCGCGGGCACGAGCAGCAGAGTCGGGTCGTCCGCGATGAGCGACGCCGAAGGGACGACGGTGTGCCCGCGCTCCTCGAAGAAGCTCAGCCAGCGGCGGCGAATTTCAGCCGACTCCATCAGTGGTCCTCATTCCGGTTGTGCGAGTGCTTGGTGTGTTCGATGGCGGCGAGGCGTCGCCGCGCGGGAAGCTCGGCAGGTCCGGGCGGCGCGTCGATGCCGAGCGCCTCCCCGAGCTCCGCCTCGCGCTGGACCATGCCGGCCCGTACGTCGACGGCGAAGTCCTTCAGCCGGTGGCCCGCGTCGACGGCCTTGTTCGCCGCCTGCGCCGCGAGGCTCTCCGGGCTCAGCTGCTTGATCTTGCGGTTGACCTTGGTGGTGGCCCACACACCGGCTGCGGCGCCGGTGGCGAACCAGAACGTACGGCGGAACATTGCAGCGTCAGCCCTTCCGCTTCCTACGCCGTGCGGCCGGCACCGTACGGCCGACGATCACCGGGCCGCCCGGGCTCGCCGGCTGCGCGCCGTCCTTGCGCCCGAGGGCCCGGCGGACGCCGTAGCCGAAGGCCGCGACCTTCACCAGCGGTCCGCCGAAGGTCGATGCGACGGTCGTGGAGAGTGCCGACGCGTTGGAGGTGACCTCCTGGACGTCCGTCGCGATGGCGTCGACCCGTTCCAGCTGGGTCTGCGCCGACCGGACGGCCGCGGAGGCATCGGCGAGCAGCGGCACGGCCTGATCCGTCACGTCCGCCACCAGCTTGGTGGTCGTCCTGAGCGTCTGGGCCAGCCTCACCAGCACCACGGCGAGGAAGGAGACCAGGATCGCCCAGAAGACGGCCACCAGGATGCCGGCCACCTCTCCACCGGACACGTTGCACCGCTCTCTGGTCGTCGGAAGTCACGTCGTTGGTCACGTCGATTGTGGTTTCCGAGCCTATCGCGCCGGGGCTCCGCCCCTGTACCCGATATCCCGAGCGCACGCCGGGAGTTCCGGCATCGGATTGTACGTAGTGCTCACCTCCCCGTACTCTCCGTGTCCTATGCGACACGACTCGACCGGCCATCGGACCGCCCCCGGCGGCCTTCCCGCAGAGCTCAACCGGTTCGTGGGGCGCGGGTCCGAGGCTGCCGAGCTGGAGAGACTCATCGGCTCGTCCCGGCTGGTCACGGTGGTCGGAGTCGGCGGCGTAGGCAAGACACGGCTGGCGACACATGTGGCCGGAAGGATGCAGGAACGGTTCTGCGACGGAGCGTGGCTGGCCGATCTGTCCGCCCTGCGCGACCCGGAGCTGATCGAGCACACCCTGGTCGAGGCCCTGGGCCTGACCGACCACACGAGCAGGCCGCCGCGCGAGGTCCTGACCCGCCATCTCGCCGGGCGGGAGCTGCTGTTCGTGGTCGACGGCTTCGAATTCCTGGTCGACGCGTGCGCCGGGCTGCTCCTCGGACTGCTGCGGGGCGCACCGGGGCTCCGGGTGATCGCGGCCGGCCGGCGGCCCCTGGAGATCGAGGGCGAGCTGACACTCCCGCTGGCGCCGATGCGGGACCGGGACGCCGTACGGCTCTTCACCGACCGCGTCTCGGCGGGCCGGCGCGGATTCCGGTTCACCCGGCCCGACGCCGCACGGGTCGCGGAGGTGTGCCGGCGGCTGGACGGGATCCCGCTCGCGCTGGAGCTGGCGGCGGGGCGGATGCGGGCCCTCTCCGTCGACCAGCTGCTGGCCAGGCTCGACGACCGCTTCCGGCTGCTGACCGGGGGCGGCAGGGGTGTGCTGCCGCGTCACCGGACACTGCGCACGGCGATCGGCTGGAGCCATGAACTGTGCACCCCGGAACAGCGGTTGCTCTGGGCGCGGCTCTCGGTGTTCCCCGGGCAGTTCGACCTGGAGGCGGCCGAGTACATCTGCGGCAGCGCCGAACTGCCCTCCGACGGCATCCTGGACGAGCTGGACGAGCTGCTCGCGCAGTCCGTGCTGCTGAGGGAGGACACCCCGGCGGGCGTCCGCTACCGGATGCTGGACACGATCCGCGACTACGGGGCGCAGTGGCTCGCGGCAGCCGGGGACACCGAGCGGCTCCGGCGGCGCCATCGCGACTGGTTCGTGGGGCTGGCGACCTGGTGCGAACTGGACTGGTTCAGCCCCCGGCAGGCCGGGATCGCGGTCCGGGTGGACGGTGAACTGCCGAATCTGCGGGGCGCACTGGAGTTCTCGCTGGAGCACCCCGAGGACGTTCATCTGGCGCAGTACCTGGCGGGGACGCTCTGGTTCTACTGGGCGGGCTGCGGACGCCTCGCCGAAGGCCGGCACTGGCTGGACCATGTGCTGGAGGCGGAGGGCGGACACGACGGCGCACGGCTCAAGGCGCTCTGGGTCCTGGGTTACGTGGCAGTGCTCCAGGGGGACGCGGTGGCGGCGGTGGCCGCCCTCCAGGAGTGCCAGGAGGCGGCACAGCACACCGGTGACCCGGTGGCGGCCGCGTACGCGCTGCACAGGACCGGCTGTCTGGCACTGGTCACCGATGACATGCCGCGCGCCGAGGAGCTGCTGCGCGAGGCGCTCGGGCAGTACCGGGAGCTCGGCGAGCTCAACAGCAACGTCCTGATGGGACAGGTCGAGCTGGCGATGGCGGTGTGCTTCCGCGGCCGGCTCGACGAGGCGGCCGCCATCTGCCAGGACGTCGTGGCGGTCTGCGAGGACCACGGCGAGCGCTGGGCGCGGGCCTACGCGCTCTACGTACTGGCCTTCGAGGCCTGGTCCGACGGCCGGACTGCGCACTCCCGCGAACTTCTGTCCGAGTCCCTGTCCACCAGCCACGCCTTCCACGACCAGCTGGGCACGGTGCTCGCCCTGGAGCTGATGGCACTGCTCACTCTGGAGAGCGGTCAGGCCACGGAGGCCGCGCTGCTGCAGGGCGCGGCCGGGCAGCTCTGGACCTCGGTGGGGCTGCCGCTCTTCGGCTCGGCGTACTACAGCGCACCGCATCAGCGGTGCGAGGAAGGGGCCCGCGGCACGCTGGGCCCCGAGGTCTACGAGAGTTTCCTGGCGCGGGGTGCGCAGCTCGGCCGCGACGCCGCGGTGGCCCGGGCGCTGCGCGGCCCTGCGGCACGCAAAGACCCGCCGCCCCCTGCTCGGCGTGGAGCGAGGGGACGACGGGCCGAAGCGGTGAAGCGCGAGGTACGTCCGGATCAGCGGGCGTAGTACTCGACGACCAGCTGCTCGTCGCAGATGACCGGGATTTCCTTGCGGTTCGGGTCGCGGTCCAGGCGGAAGGCCAGGGCCTTCAGGTTCACCTGGAGGTAGCGCGGGGTCTCGCCCTCGGTGTCGTAGCCACCCTCACGGGCAACCTGGAAGGGGACCTTCTCGCGGCTGCGCTCGCGGACCATCACGACGTCGTCGGGACGGACGCGGAACGACGGCTTGTCGACCTTGCCGCCGTTGACCTGGATGTGGCCGTGGACGACCATCTGCCGGGCCTGGTAGATGGTCCGGGCGATGCCCGAACGCAGGACCAGGGCGTCGAGACGGCGCTCGAGCTCGACGACCAGCGCCTCGCCCGTCTTGCCTTCGGCCTTCTTGGCGCGGTCGTAGGCGCGGGCCATCTGGCGCTCGCTGATGTCGTACTGGGCGCGCAGACGCTGCTTCTCCAGCAGACGGACCTTGTAGTCCGAGTTCTGCTTGCGGCCACGGCCGTGCTCGCCCGGCGGGTACGGACGGGCCTCGAAGTACTTGACAGCCTTCGGCGTCAGCGCGATACCGAGCGCGCGTGACTTCTTGACCTTGGGACGCGACTGGTTAGGCACGTTCTCCAAACCTCCATGGTTGGGTTAGGTTAGGTTCACCTTACTCAAGGAGATCGCATGTCTCGTCCGGGGAACACCAGTCACATCACGGACAGCACAAAGAAGGCCGACGCTCTGGGCGTCGACGCGACGGAGGTCCGATCAGATCGTGGTCAGCCGCGTCCCAGCGGACTTGAAACCGCCCGGATGCCGTCAGCAGCCGAGCGCACACGAACTCTCGTACAGAGTACCTGCTCCGCGGTACTGCTGGTGACCGGGGTCGAAGCGGCCCTCAGCGACCAGCTGGTCCCGCTCACCCGCAGCACCGGACCCGACGGTGAGCTGTATCTGCTCTTCCCCGCCGCGTCCCCGGCCGTCCGGGCCGCGACCCACGCACAGGACGACGAGCTGGCCGCGGTGCTGGAGATCACAGATGTCGCCCCGGTCTCCGTGCCCCACCGGATCCGCGGCCGGGCCTGGGTCTCCGGGTGGCTCACCTCCGTACCCGGCATGGCCGCTCCGGGCCGCATGATGCTGCGGCTCGAGGTCGGGGAGGTGTACGTGGACGACCTCTGGGGGCACGGGAGCGCCGAGCCCGAGGAGTTCGCGGGAGCCGACCCCGATCCGCTGGTAGCCCATGAGACCGAACTGCTCCAGCATCTGCACTCCGCCCACGGCGAGCAGGTGAGCGGGCTGTCCGGGTTGCTGGGCGACCGGGTCCCGGACGGCAGCGCGGCGGTGCCGCTGGCGCTGGACCGGTTCGGGCTGCGGGTGCGGTTCACCGGTGCGCGGTGCTTCGACGCGCGCTTCGACTTCCCCGAGCCGGTGAGCGATGTGACCGGGCTGCGCCGCGCCATGCACACGCTCTTCGACGCGGCGGCCGGGTGAGACCGGCCGGCTGCGGAGACAGAAGGCCGCGGAGACGGACGGCCTCGAAGACGGACAGGGCGGGTGGCGCCGGGTGTGTGAACGGCCGCGACCCGGAGCACGTCCGGGCACCCGGCCGTCATGACCGGACCACCGGCCCTCGTCACTGGCGTCCGTCCGTGCCTTCGCCCGACAGCCGCTCCCGCACCTTCTCGACCACGTCCGCGTAGCGCGCCTCGGCGCCGTACCGGGTGGGCTCGTAGTAGCGCTTGCCCTGCACGGAGTCCGGGGCGTACTGCTGGGCGGCGATGGCGCCCGGGACATCGTGCGGATAGACGTAGCCCTGGGCGTGGCCGAGCTTGGCCGCGCCCTTGTAGTGCCCGTCGCGCAGATGCGCCGGGACCGGCCCGACCAGACCCGCGCGCACATCGGCTCGGGCGGCGGAGATCGCTGTCGTCGCGGCGTTCGACTTGGGGGCCAGCGCGAGCGCGATCGTGGCGTGGCTGAGGGTGAGCGCGGCCTCGGGGAAGCCGATCAGCGCGACCGCCTGGGCGGCGGCGACCGCGGTCGGCAGCGCGGTCGGATCGGCCAGACCGATGTCCTCGCTGGCGGAGATCATCAGCCGTCTGGCGATGAACCTCGGGTCCTCCCCCGCCTCGATCATGCGGGCCAGATAGTGCAGGGCCGCGTCCACGTCCGAGCCACGGATCGACTTGATGAGAGCGCTCGCCACATCGTAGTGCTGGTCGCCGTCGCGGTCGTACGCCACGGCGGCGCGGTCGACCGTCTCCTCCAGCGTCCCGAGCGTGATCTCCGGCTCGGACTTGGCCATCGCCGCGCCGGCCGCCGCTTCGAGTGCGGTGAGGGCACGGCGGGCGTCGCCGCCGGAGATCCGCAGCAGATGCGCCTCGGCCTCGGTCGCCAGCGTGACGGCGCCACCGAGCCCGCGCTCCTCGGTGAGGGCCCGGTGCAGCAGCGACCGCAGGTCGTCGTCGGTGAGTGATTCCAGCGTGAGCAGCAGGGACCTGGAGAGCAGCGGCGAGATGATCGAGAAGTACGGATTCTCGGTGGTCGCGGCGACCAGCGTGACCCAGCGGTTCTCCACCGCGGGGAGCAGTGAGTCCTGCTGGGCCTTGCTGAAGCGGTGGATCTCGTCGAGGAAGAGGACGGTCTCCTTGCCGTATCCCCCCGAGGCCCTGCGCGCGCCGTCGATGACGGCGCGTACTTCCTTGACGCCGGCCGTGATGGCGGAGAGCTCGACGAACCGCTTCTGGGTGGCCTGGCTCACGACGTAGGCGAGGGTCGTCTTGCCGATGCCCGGTGGCCCCCAGAGCAGCACGGACGAGGGACCGGCCGGGCCGCCGCCGGACTCACCGACGAGCCGTCGCAGCGGTGAGCCCTGCTTCAGCAGATGCTGCTGGCCCACCACTTCGTCCAGGGTGCGCGGACGCATCCGTACAGCCAGGGGGCTGCTGGACGGGTCCTTCTCCTGGCGCTCTTCGGCCGCGGCGGTGAACAGATCGGGTTCCACGCACAAAACCCTATGTCACCCCACTGACAACGCCGGCGGACCGCTGCCGCCGGCCGGCACCGGCCGGCCGGCGGCCGGGCTCCGCGGGGTCAGTGCGCCCCGGTCCAGAAGTCCCACCAGCGGGTGAGGATCAGCATGCCGATGATCCCGATGTGCACGACGGGCAGCACCCAGGTGAACTCGCCGAAGAAGCTCCGCAGCCAGCCGGGGGCGGGCAGCAGGCCGTGCCGGACGTTGTGCGAGGTGACGTACCAGAAGAGGGTGATGGTGCCCACCCAGGCCAGGGAGCACCACAGGCAGAGCGAGTTGATGTTGTACAGGGACTGGTACTGGAGCCAGGTGACGAAGCCGACACCGAAGAGGCAGCCCGCGTTGAACGTCAGCCAGTACCAGCGGCCGTAGCGCCCGCCCGCGATCAGGCTCATCCCGACGCCGATCACGACCGCGTAGGTGGCGAGGCCCAGCATCGGATTGGGGAAGCCGAAGACCGAGGCCTGCGCGCTCTTCATCACATTGCCGCAGGACACCACCGGGTTGAGGCTGCAGCCCGGCGTGAAGTTCGGGTTCTTCAGGAGCTTGAACTCGTCGAGGGTGATGACCCATGCCGCGAGTAGCCCGGCGGCGCCGGTGATCACCAGAAGCCAGCCGAAGGCACGGCTCGCGCCGGTCTTCCCGTCCTGCTGCGCGGACACGTCGTCAACCACTGTCGTCGTCATCATGCCGATCCATCGCTCCTGTGGCCTGTGGGCAGGCTCATTGTGCCGCACGGCACGGGGTCCGCACTGTTCGATGGAGATAAGGAGGTGCGGAGACCCGCGCCGGGCAGCCCGCCCCGCGGGAGGCGTCCCGGTCGGGTGGCGTGCACGGCCGATGGTCGCGGGCCGCGCCCGGGATACGTCGGGACAGCCCCGGCCGACCTACTGTGACCTGGGCATTCGGTGCGGGGGCGGCGGCGGGGACCACAGTGGCGGAGGGCCGCCGGAGGATGCACGGAGGCGGGTCCGCCGGGCCTGCGCCGCCGGGGCGTGACCGCAGCCTCCGGTCACGCGGCTCGTCCGGCCACCGTGAACCGTACCCGGCGATCATGTGTCGCAATTGCCCGGCAGGACGAACCGCCGACCGCCGGGTTGACGTTCTCCGTCCTTCTTGTCCCGAAGGAGGAGGATGTCGCACCGGTCTCGCACCTGTGGCCCGGACGGAGATTCTCCGTCCGGGCCACAGGTGCCGATTCAGCAGGGCGGCAGTTTCAGCCGAGCCGTGCACGGACCTCGTCGACGAGTCCGTCGAGCGGCACCGCGCTCTGCTCGCCGGACTCCATGTCCTTGAGCTGGACGACGCCCTCGGCGAGATCCCGCTCACCCGCGACCACGGTGAAGCGGGCCCCGCTGCGGTTGGCGCTCTTCATCGCGCCCTTGAGACCGCGACCGCCGAACGCGAAGTCCGTGGCGACGCCCGCCCTGCGCAGCTCGGTGACGACGCCGAAGAGCACCCGCCGGGCCTCCTCGCCGAGCGGCACCGCGAACACACTGGTCGTGGCGGGCAGTTCGAGGTCGACGCCCTCGGCCTCCAGCGCCAGCACCGTGCGGTCCACGCCGAGGGCCCAGCCCACCGACGGCAGCGCGGGACCGCCGATCATCTCGGAGAGCCCGTCGTAGCGGCCGCCGCCGCCCACCGCGGACTGCGAGCCGAGTCCGTCGTGGACGAACTCGAAGGTGGTACGGGTGTAGTAGTCGAGGCCGCGGACCAGCTTCACATCGTCCTCGTACGCGACACCCGCGGCGGTCAGCAGGGTGCGGACCTCCTCGTGGTACGCCTTGCACGCCTCGCACAGGTAGTCCCGCAGCATCGGCGCACCGGCCAGCTGCTTCTGCACGTCGGCCCGCTTGTCGTCGAGCACCCGCAGCGGGTTGATCTCGGCCCGCCGACGGGTCTCCTCGTCCAGGTCGAGCCCGCGCAGGAAGCCCTGGAGCGCGTCGCGGTACACCGGACGGCACTCCCGGTCCCCGAGTGAGTTGAGCAGGATGCGGAACTGCCGGAGGCCGAGCGAGCGGTAGGCCTGGTCGGCGAGGATGATCATCTCGGCGTCCAGAGCGGGATCCTCGGTGCCGATCGCTTCGGCGCCCACCTGCGAGAAGTGGCGGTAGCGGCCCTTCTGCGGGCGCTCGTAGCGGTAGTACGAGCCGGAGTACCAGAGCTTGACCGGCAGGTTCCCGGCCTTGTGGAGGTTGGCCTCCAGTGCGGCGCGCAGTACGGAGGCGGTGCCCTCGGGGCGCAGGGCGAGCTTGTCGCCGCCACGTGTCTCGAAGACGTACATCTCCTTGGAGACGATGTCGGTGGATTCGCCGACCCCGCGCGAGAAGAGCTCGACGTTCTCGAAGCCGGGCGTCTCGATGTACTCGTAGCCGGAGTTCCGCAGCGGGGCCGCGAGGGCCGCGCGCACCGCGAGGAACTTCGCGGACGAGGGCGGCAGAAGGTCGTACGTGCCCTTGGGGGCCTGGAAAGTACTCACGGAAAAGTCGTCACATTCCTCGTCGGGGAGCGGCCAGGTCCCGCAGATACGGGTTGGTGGCGCGCTCGCGGCCGATGGTCGTCTGCTCGTTGTGACCGGGCAGCACCACGGTCGAGTCGTCGAGCGGCAGGCACACGCGGGCCAGCGACTCAAGGATCTCGGCGTGGTCGCCACCGGGCATGTCGGTGCGGCCGATGGAGCCGGCGAAGAGCAGGTCGCCCGAGAAGAGGATCTGCGGAATGTCCGCGGCCTCGGGCATCCTGAACGTCACCGACCCCTTGGTATGGCCCGGCGCGTGCGAGACGGCGAACTCCAGACCGGCGAGGGTCAGCTCGCTGCCGTCGGCCAGTTCCTTGACGTCGTCCGGTTCACCGACGGTCAGTTCGCCCATCAGCGGCATACCGATGGAGCGGCCGATGCCCTTCTCCGGGTCGCTCATCATGAAGCGGTCGGCAGGGTGGATCCACGCCGGCACGTCGTGCGCTCCGCACACCGGGACGACCGATGCCACATGGTCGATGTGGCCATGGGTGAGAACGACCGCCACGGGCTTGAGCCGATGCTTCCTGAGCGCGTCCTCGACTCCCTGAGTGGCCTGGTGGCCCGGGTCGATGATCACGCACTCCTCACCGGCGGCGGGGGCGACCAGATAACAGTTGGTCCCCCAGGCCCCGGCGGGGAACCCGGCAATGAGCACGATCGTCCTTAAATGTCGGTCCAGCGGGAGAATGCAGCAGATCAGAGCCTACCGGCGCCGCTCATCCCACAGCGAACCCATATACGGTACGGCCTAGCCCGGACAGGTATACGACACGCGCGAATCACGCATGCATACGGACGAGGGAGAACACCCGGTGGTCAACAGCGATCAGCGGCGGCGACAGCTCGCCAGGGAAAAGTTCGAGCGGCAGCAGGAGCGCCGCATCACCGCCCGGCGCACCGCACGCCGCCGCAACGCGGTCATCGCGTCCGCGGTCGCCGTGGTGGTCGTGGCGGGCGGTATCGCCTGGGGAGCCGGAGCGTTCAAGGGCGACGACGGCAAGGCCTCCCCCGCCAAGGCCGCGGATCCGTCGCCGTCGGCGAGCAGCAGCGGTCCCCCCGAGCCCGCGATGAAGATCGACAAGAAGGCGAAGTACACCTTCGCACTCACGACGAGCCAGGGCCCGGTCTCCCTCGTCATGGACGCCGCGAAGACCCCGCACACCGTGAACTCCTTCAAGTCGCTCGCGGACAAGGGTTTCTTCGACAAGACCAAGTGCCACCGCCTCACCACCAAGGGCATTTACGTCCTCCAGTGCGGCGACCCCAAGGGCAACGGCTTGGGCGGGCCCGGCTACACCATCCCGGACGAGAACCTGACCGCGCTCGGCAAGGCCGGCAGCGACGGTACGGTGACCTACCCGGCAGGCACGGTGGCGATGGCCAACACCGGCCAGCCGCACACCGGGGGCAGCCAGTTCTTCCTCGTCTACAAGGACAGCAAACTGCCCCCGACCTACACCCCGTTCGGGACCATGGACGCGGCGGGACTGAAGACGGTGAAGGCGGTGGCCAAGGCCGGGGTGACCGGCGGGAGCCAGGACGGGGCGCCCAAGAAGGCCGTCACCATCTCGAAGGCCACCGTCACCAAGGACTGAACCGGGGCCCCTCGGCCCGGTCCGGTCGGGGATATGGGGATATTCGGATGGGCCGGATGCGGACAGCCGCCCCGCCGTTCGCCTATGTTGGCGGTGTGCGGGGCGCAAGCAGCCCGGCCGAAGAAACTGTGGACGATGTCCGGGGGCCCACAAGTCCCCGCAGGCATCATGTGGATGGAGGCGCTGTGAGCAGCGACCCGTGGGGCCGTGTCGACGAGACCGGCACCGTTTACGTGCGTACGGCCGACGGCGAGAAGGTCGTCGGTTCTTGGCAGGCAGGCTCTCCCGAGGAGGCCCTGGCCTACTTCGAGCGCAAGTACGAGGGCCTGGTCGTCGAGATCGGCCTCCTCGAACGCCGGGTGAAGACCACCGATCTGTCGGCCAAGGACGCCCAGATCGCCATCGACCATCTGCGGGGGCAGGTCGATGAGCACCACGCCGTCGGGGACCTCGACGCACTGCGGGTGCGCCTGGACGGGCTGGTCTCGACGGTCGAGGCGCGCCGCGAGGAGCGCAAGGTCCAGAAGGCCAGGCAGACCGACGAGGCGAAGCACGCCAAGGAAGCCCTGGTCGTGGAGGCCGAGGAGCTCGCGCAGAGCGACCAGTGGCGGTCCGCGGGTGAGCGGCTGCGGGCGCTGGTGGACACCTGGAAGGGCCTTCCCCGGCTCGACCGAAAGTCCGACGACGAGCTGTGGCACCGCTTTTCGCACGCCAGGTCGGCGTTCTCGAAGCGGCGCAAGGCGCACTTCGCGTCGCTGGACGCCCAGCGCGAGGACGCCCGCAAGGCCAAGGAGAAGCTGGTCGCCGAGGCGGAGTCGCTCTCCGGGTCGACCGACTGGGGTGCGACGGCGGCCCGTTACCGCGATCTGATGACGGAGTGGAAGGCCGCGGGCCGCGCCCAGCGCGAGTCCGAGGACGATCTGTGGAACCGCTTCCGCGGCGCCCAGGACGTCTTCTTCGCCGCCCGCGGCGAGGTCTTCGCCGAGCGGGACGCCGAGCAGTCCGAGAACCTCAAGCTGAAGGAGGAGCTCGCGGTCGAGGCCGAGAAGCTGCTCCCGGTCAGGGATCTCAAGTCGGCCAGGTCCGCGTTCCGGGCGCTGAACGAGCGCTGGGAGGCGATCGGCCACGTACCGCGTGACGCCCGGCCGAAGGTCGAGGGCCGGATGCACACCGTGGAGCGGGCCCTCCAGGAGGCCGAGGAGACCGAGTGGCGGCGCACCAACCCGGAGGCGCGTGCGCGTGCCGCGGGTCTGACGGGGCAGTTGCAGGACGCGGTCGACAAGCTGCGCAAGCAGATCGACACCGCGCGCGCGGCGGGCAACAACGCCAGGGCCGACAAGCTCGCCCGTGAGCTGGAGGGCCGGCAGGCGCTGCTGGACCAGGCGTTGAAGGGCCTGGAGGAGTTCGGCGGCTGAGACACACCAGCCGGACCCTGACATGGGTGAGGGCCCTCCGCCGGGCGGAGGGCCCTCACCCATGTCCGGATCCCCGTGTCAGGGTCTGCGGGCCGATGTCACCCGGTAGACGTCGTAGACGCCCTCCACTCCCCGTACCGCCTTCAGGACGTGTCCGAGGTGCTTCGGGTCGCCCATCTCGAAGGTGAAGCGTGAGGTGGCCACCCGGTCGCGGGAGGTCTGGACCGCCGCCGACAGGATGTTGACGTGCTGGTCGGAGAGGACCCGGGTGACGTCCGAGAGCAGCCGGGAGCGGTCCAGGGCCTCGACCTGGATGGCGACCAGGAAGACCGAGGACTGGGTGGGCGCCCACTCGACTTCGAGGATCCGTTCGGGCTGCTGGGACAGCGAGTCCACGTTGACGCAGTCCGCGCGGTGCACGGAGACCCCGCTCCCCCGGGTGACGAACCCGATGATGGGGTCGCCGGGCACGGGTGTGCAGCACCGGGCGAGCTTCACCCAGACGTCGTCCACGCCCTTGACGACCACACCGGGGTCCGCGTTGGCGCGCCGCTTGCTGCGGCCGTGCGACGGCGGTGTGCTCTCCGCGATGTCCTCGTTGGCCGCTTCCTCGCCGCCGAGCGCCTGCACCAGCTTCTGCACGACGCCCTGCGCGGCCACGTGGCCCTCGCCGATCGCCGCGTACAGCGAGGAGATGTCCGGGTAGCGCATCTCGTGCGCCAGCGTGACGAGCGAGTCCCCGGTGAGAATGCGCTGGATCGGCAGGTTCTGCTTGCGCATGGCCCGCGCGATGGCGTCCTTGCCCTGCTCGATCGCCTCGTCGCGGCGCTCCTTGGAGAACCAGGCGCGGATCTTGTTGCGTGCCCGGGGCGACTTGACGAAGCCCAGCCAGTCCCTGGAGGGTCCCGCTCCCGCGGCCTTGGAGGTGAAGACCTCGACCAGGTCACCGTTGTCGAGGGTGGATTCGAGCGGAACGAGCCGCCCGTTGACCCGTGCTCCTATCGTCCGGTGGCCGACCTCCGTGTGGACGGCGTACGCGAAGTCGACCGGGGTGGCACCCGCGGGCAGCGCGATGACGTCGCCCTTCGGGGTGAACACGAAGACCTCGTTGCGCGACAGGTCGAAGCGCAGCGACTCCAGGAACTCACTGGGGTCCTCCGTCTCCTTCTGCCAGTCGAGCAGCTGCCGCAGCCAGGCCATGTCGTTGACGGTGTCCTGGCGGGAGCCCTTGCCGGTGCTCTTCGGCGCGTCCGTGCGCACCTTGGAGGCGCCCGCGACGGCCTCCTGCTTGTACTTCCAGTGCGCCGCGATGCCGTACTCGGCCCGGCGGTGCATGTCGAACGTACGGATCTGGAGCTCGACGGGCTTGCCGCTGGGGCCGATCACCGTGGTGTGCAGCGACTGGTACATGTTGAACTTGGGCATCGCGATGTAGTCCTTGAACCGCCCCGGGACCGGGTTCCACCGGGCGTGGACGGTGCCGAGCGCCGCGTAGCAGTCGCGGACGGTGTCGACAAGGATGCGGATGCCCACCAGGTCGTAGATCTCCGCGAAGTCGCGGCCGCGCACGATCATCTTCTGGTAGACGCTGTAGTAGTGCTTGGGGCGCCCGGTGACGGTGGCCTTGATCCGGGCGGCGCGCAGATCGGACTGGACCTCGTCGGTCACTATGGCGAGGTACTCGTCGCGCTTGGGCGCCCGCTCGGCGACCAGTCGCACGATCTCGTCGTACATCTTGGGGTAGAGGATCGCGAAGGCGAGGTCCTCCAGCTCCCACTTGATGGTGTTCATGCCCAGGCGGTGGGCGAGCGGGGCGTAGATCTCCAGGGTCTCGCGGGCCTTCTTCTCCTGCTTCTCCCGCTTGAGATACCGCATGGTGCGCATGTTGTGCAGCCGGTCGGCGAGCTTGATGACCAGGACGCGCGGGTCCTTGGCCATCGCGACGACCATCTTGCGTACGGTCTCGGCCTGCGCGGCCTCGCCGAACTTGACCTTGTCGAGCTTGGTGACGCCGTCGACGAGGAGGGCGACCTGGTCGCCGAAGTCACGGCGCAGGGTGTCCAGGCCGTACTCGGTGTCCTCGACGGTGTCGTGCAGCAGCCCGGCCATCAGGGTGGCCGGGTCCATGCCCAGCTCGGCGAGGATCGTCGTGACCGCGAGCGGGTGCGTGATGTACGGGTCGCCGCTCTTGCGCTTCTGCCCGCGGTGCCAGCGCTCCGCCACCTGGTAGGCGCGCTCGATCTGCCGCAGCGTCGCGGACTCGATCTTCGGGTCGTTGCCGCGCACGGCCCGCAGCAGCGGTTCGAGCACCGGGTTGTACGGCGAGGAGCGCTGCACGCCCAGCCGGGCGAGCCTGGCCCTGACACGGTTCGACGAACCGCCCGAGCGCGCTGCGGGACTCTGCGGGGCCGGGCGCGCGGTGGCACCCTGCGCGGCCGGTTCGGGCGCCTGCGCGGCGGGCTTGGGCGTCGAGAGCGGCGCCGCGCCGCCGGGGCGCACCACGGGAGCCGAGGGCTTCGGCTGCCCGGCGGGCGGCTTCTCGGGCGTCGCTGGGGCCGCCGCGGCCTTCTGGTCCTGCTTGTCGGGCTGTGCGGCGGCTGCGGGCCGGTCCTCGTCTGGCAAGGGCACTCCTCTGGGGGTCCCCCCGGACAGAGCCTGGGGGGAGGGTCCGGGTCCCCGTGTCAGGTCCGGAAGCCCATGGTAACGATCCCCGGCGATCCGCTCGCCCCGGGCCGGTGCCGGCACCGTACGCGAGAGGCGGGCCGCCCGGTCTCCCGGGGGCCCGCCTCAGCGGTACGGCGTACGGGTCAGACCGTGATCAGGGCGTCCAGCGGGGCGCCGCGCAGCGCGGGCTCCAGCCGGGCACGCCCGTCCAGGAAGCTCAGCTCCATCAGCACGGCCACACCGATGACCTGGGCACCGGCCCGCCGGATGAGGTCCAGCGAGGCCTCGGCGGTGCCGCCGGTGGCGAGCACGTCGTCGATGACCATGACGCGGTCGTCGGCGCAGAGGTCCTCGGCGTGCACCTCGATCTCGGCGCGGCCGTACTCCAGATCGTACGTCTGGGAGAGCGTCGCACCCGGCAGCTTCCCGGCCTTGCGGACCGGGATGAAGCCGATTCCGGCGCGGACCGCGACCGGTGCGGCCAGGATGAAGCCGCGGGCCTCCAAACCGACGATCTTCGTGGCGCCGTGCTTCACGCAGAGCTCCGCGAGGGCGTCGGTCAGTGCCGTGAAGGCCTCCGGGTCCGCGAGGAGCGGTGTGATGTCCTTGAACACCACGCCCGGCTGCGGATAGTCCGGCACGTCCCTGATCCTGCTGAGCAGCAGGTCCTGGGTGCTCCGCGTGCTGGTCATCGGCGCTTCCCCGGGGTACGCCCGCGGCCCCTCGGGGCGGGCGCACGGCGGCTGCCGGCCACGGCACCGGCCGGGGCCGGGGCGCCGGCGGCGTCGTCCTGCTGGAGGGTGTCGTCGGCCTGGTCGGCCGACTCCCCCTTCGCGGCGGCGGCAGCCCGCTTGGCGAGCACCCGCTTCTTGAGAGCCTTCATCGCGGGGTCGCGTTCCTTGAGGTCGGCGACGAGCGGCGTGGCGATGAAGATCGAGGAGTACGCACCGGCCGCGAGGCCGACGAACAGCGCGAGCGAGATGTCGTTCAGCATCCCGGCGCCGAGGAAACCGCCGCCGATGAAGAGCAGGCCCGCCACCGGGAGCAGCGCCACGACCGTGGTGTTGATGGAACGCACCAGGGTGCCGTTGAGGCTGCGGTTGGCGATCTCGCTGTAGGTGAAGCGGGTCTGCTTCTTGAGGTCCTTCGAGGACTCCTTGAGACCGTCGAAGACGACGACGGTGTCGTAGAGGGAGTAACCGAGGATCGTCAGCAGACCGATCACGGTGCCCTCGGTGACCTCGAAGCCGACGAGCGCGTAGATCCCGACCGTGATCGTGAGGTCGTGGATCAGGGCCACCAGGGCGGCGAGGGCCATCCGCCACTCGAAGGCGATGCCCAGATAGACCACCACCAGGATCATGAAGATCGCCAGGCCCTCCCAGGCCTTGTTGGCGATCGTCTCTCCCCAGCTGGGACCGACCACGTCGGCGGCGATCTTGTCGATCGGGAGGTTGAGGTCCTTGGCGAGCGAGCCGTGGATCTTGTCGGCCGTGTCGGTGTCGATCCCCGAGACCTGGATCCGCATCCCGCCGTTGCCGAGCTTCTGGACCGACGCGTCGTGCCCGGAGAGCTGCTGCGCCACTTCCTGGGCGCGCGTCACGGAGACGGTGCTGCTCTGGGTGGTGGTGAAGACCGCTCCGCCCTGGAACTCGATGCCCAGGTTCAGACCGCGCACCGCCAGGCCGACGATGGCCGTGATGGTGATCAGGATCGAGATGCCGTACCAGATCTTGCGCTTGGCCACGAAGTCGTAGCCGACCTCGCCGCGGTACAGCCGGGCGCCCATGCTGCCGAGTCGCGACATCTCACGCCTCCTTCGGGTCGGTGGGGACGGAGGAGGCGGCGGTGGCGCCACCGCGCGAGCGGCGGAGCGGGGGTTTGGCGCCGAGCCGCTTCGGGTCGAGGCCGGACCACGGGTGGCCGCTGTAGAAGAACTTCTTGCGGGCCAGCAGCGTCATCACCGGCTTGGTGAAGAGGAAGACCACGACGACGTCGAGCAGCGTGGTCAGGCCCAGCGTGAACGCGAAGCCCTGCACCTTGCCGACCGTCACGATGTACAGGACGGCCGCGGCGAGGAACGAGACGAAGTCCGAGACCAGGATGGTGCGCCGGGCGCGCGGCCAGGCACGCTCGACGGCGGGCCGCAGCGTGCGGCCCTCGCGGATCTCGTCACGGATGCGTTCGAAGTAGACGATGAACGAGTCCGCGGTGATACCGATCGCAACGATCGCACCACACACCGCGGGCAGGTTGAGTGCGAAGCCGATGCCCTTGCCGAGCAGCGACATCAGTGTGTACGTGAGGATCGCGGAGACCAGGAGGCTGAGGATCGCGATGAACGACAGGCCGCGGTAGTAGGCCACCAGGTAGATGATGACCAGCACGAGGCCGATGGCGCCGGCGATGATGCCCGCCTGGAGCTGCTCGCCGCCGAGCGCCGCGGTCACCGTGGTGACGGTCTCCTCCTTGAAGGAGAGCGGGAGCGCGCCGTAGGACAGCACGTTGCCGAGGTCCTCGGCCGACTGCTGGGTGAAGCTGCCGGAGATCTGGGCGCTGCCGCTGAGCGTCTGGCTCACGCTGGGGGCCGAGACGACGGCGCCGTCCAGCGCGATGGCGAACTGATTCTGCGGGGACTGCTGCTTCGAGAGCTTGCTGGTGATCGCCTGGAACTTCTTCGAGCCCTTGCCCGTGAAGTCCATCTGGACGATCCACTGGCCCTGCTGCTGGTCGATGACGGCCTTGGCGCCGGAGACGTCGGTGCCGTCCACGGCGGCGGCGTCGAGGATGTACTTCGCGTCACCGGACTGGCTGCACGCCACAGTCGGGTCAGTGGGCTTGACGTTGTCGCCGCCGGCCTTGGCACGGCCGGCCTTGGTGGAGCAGTCGAGCGCGGCGAACTTCTTCTCCAGCTTGGCGGCGGCCGCGCTCTGGGCGGGCGTCGGGGTGGGGCTGGACTGGGGAGGGGTCGACGGGCCGGGCGTGGGGCCGGCCTTCAGCGCGTCGGTGACCGCACGACCCTGGGGGGACGAGGGGGGGGAGGCAGTGCCCTTCGGCGACCCCGAGGACGACGACTTGTCCTTGGCCTTCGACGAGGCGCTCGGGGAGGGCGTGGCGGAGGGCTTGCCGGCAGGCGTGGGCTTCCCGGCCGCGACCGTCACCACAGGGCGGAAGTACAGCTGAGCGGTGGTCCCGACCTGCTGCCTGGCCTGCTTCTCGTTCGTCCCCTTGGGGATGTTGACGAGAATCTGGTCCTTGCCCTGGGTCTGAACCTCGGCCTCGGACACTCCGAGCCCGTTGACACGGCGCTCGATGATACTGACCGCGGTGTCCATGTTCTTCTGGTTGATCGCGTTGGGCTTGCCCGGCTGGGGCTTGGCCTGGAGCGTGATGCTCGTACCGCCCGCGAGGTCGATGCCGAGACGCGGCGTGACCTGCTTCGCCCAGAACATCCCGCCGACGAGCGCAACCATGGCGATCAGGATCAGGGCCAGGGACCGCCCGGGCTTGCCCTGGGCTCCCGTCTGCCTTCGGCCCTTGTTCGGTGCTGCCACCTTGTCGATTCTCCCTGTCCTACCGCCCGCGCCGGGTATGCGCTGTGAGCGGCCACGAAGTGATGTGGGGGACCTGCTCCGCTGTAGCAGTGCACGGTCTCGGGGACCGTCGGTGCTGCCGGGGCAGCACCGACGGTCCCCGGATGTGGCTACTTCGCTTCGCCCTCGCCGTCGTTCTTCTTCTCGGCCTTGTCGCTCTTGTCGGCCTTGTCCTCGGCGGTGGCCGCGGCCTGGTCGGCGTCCTCGGCGTCGCCGGAGGCGGCGTCGGCGTCCGGGGTCTCGTGCTTGCCCAGGTCGACCTTGGGTTCGTCGAGCTCGGTCAGCGAGGAGGCGTCGTCGGGAACGATGGCGGTGTCGCCGTGGACGATGCGGTTGTACTCCGCGTCGTCCAGGACCGCGCCGATCGCGTTCTTGCCGTAGACGGCGTGGACGCCGGGCGCGATCTCCAGGAGGACCGAGTCTTCGTTGATCTCCTTGACGGTGGCGTACATGCCCCCGATCGTCCGGACGCCGGTGCCGGGCTGCATCTCATTGCGCATCGATGCGGCCGCCTGCTGCTTCCGCTTGGCGGACCGGGTCATCAGGAACATGGCCCCGATGAGCACGATGAAGGGGAGGAGGGTCACGAGACTCACGGGAGGGAACTTCCTTCGCACGACCGCGCTGGATCGCGGCCTGATCTTCGGGGGCGGGGCATGCCGTCCTGGAAGGGCGGCATCGGCGGAGTCTAAGCGAGTCCGCATCAATGGAACAACGCCCAGCATGGCACCGGGGTTCCGCTGCGGGCACCCCCGCGCCTTCTCACGCCCCGAACAGACCCGCTTGTCCCTTTCCCGCAGCGCCTCCCGCGCCCCCCTGCGGGGGTACGAGTCCCAGGTGCGCCCAGGCGGCCGGAGTGGCCACCCGGCCACGCGGGGTGCGGGCCAGCAGACCCTCGCGGACCAGGAACGGCTCGGCGACCTCCTCGACCGTCTCGCGCTCCTCGCCCACGGCTACGGCGAGGGTGGAGAGGCCCACGGGTCCGCCCCCGAAGAGCTTGAGCAGGGCCTGGAGCACCGCACGGTCCAGCCGGTCGAGTCCGCGGGCGTCAACCTCGTACACCGCGAGCGCCGTACGGGCGATTTCCCTGGTGATCACTCCGTCGGCCTCGACCTGGGCGTAGTCGCGGACCCGGCGCAGCAGCCGGTTGGCGATCCGGGGGGTGCCGCGGGAGCGTCCGGCGATCTCCCCGGCGCCGTCCTCACCGATCTCGACGTCCAGCAGCCGGGCCGAGCGGTGGATGACGCGCTCCAGCTCGGCCGGTTCGTAGAACTCCATGTGTCCCGTGAAGCCGAAGCGGTCGCGCAGCGGCGGCGGCAGCAGACCTGCCCTGGTGGTGGCGCCGACCAGGGTGAAGGGCGGCAGCTCCAGCGGGATGGCGGTGGCGCCGGGCCCCTTGCCGACGATGACGTCGACACGGAAGTCCTCCATGGCCATGTAGAGCATTTCCTCGGCGGGCCTGGACATCCGGTGGATCTCGTCGAGGAAGAGCACCTCGCCCTCCTGGAGGGACGAGAGGATGGCGGCCAGATCACCGGCGTGCTGGATCGCGGGGCCGGACGTGATGCGGATGGGAGCGCCCATCTCGGCCGCGATGATCATGGAAAGAGTGGTCTTGCCCAGGCCCGGGGCGCCGGAGAGCAGCACGTGGTCGGCGGTGGCGCCGCGCTGCCTGGCCGCGCGCAGGACCAGGTCGAGCTGGAACCTGACCTTCTCCTGGCCGACGAACTCGTCCAGGTCCTTGGGGCGCAGCGCGGCTTCGACCGCCTGGTCCTCACCGTCGGCGTCGGCTCCCACCAGGCGCTCTTCGGTCTCGGGGGCGGTGTCGTCCCACTCGTTCTGAGGAGGCAGCATGGCGGGTCTCTCGATCAGCGGGCGCGGTTGAGGGTCTGCAGGGCGGCCTTGAGGAGCGCGCCGACGTTGGGCTCGGCGGCGGCCTCGGCCTGCGGGGTGACGGCGGCGACGGCCTCCTCCGCGTCACGCGGCGCGTAGCCGAGGCCGACGAGCGCGGAGTGCAGCTGCTCGCTCCACGGCGCGGGTCCGGATGCGGTGCGCTGCGCGGCGAGGTGTGCGCCGCCGGTGCCGAGCGGGGCTCCGAGCCGGTCCTTGAGCTCCAGAAGGAGTTTCTGGGCGCCCTTCTTGCCGATACCGGGAACAGCGGTCAGCGATTTCTCGTCCCCGGTGGAGACAGCGAGCCGCAGGGCGTCGGGCGAGTGCACGGCGAGCATGGCCTGCGCGAGCCGGGGGCCGACACCGCTCGCGGTCTGGAGGAGCTCGAAGGTCTGGCGTTCGTCGTCGTCGGCGAAGCCGTAGAGCGTGAGGGAGTCCTCCCGCACCACGAGGGAGGTGGCGAGCTTCGCCTCCTGGCCGATGCGCAGGGCGGACAGTGTGTTCGGGGCGCACTGGACCGACATGCCGATCCCGCCGACCTCGATGACGGCGGTGGTCGGGGCCAGGGCGGCCACCGGTCCGGAGACGAAGGCGATCATGCGGTACGGCCTTTCAGCGTGCGGTGGGCGGCGACGGCCTGCTGGAGTCTGTTCTGCGCGGGGGCCCGCCAGATGTGGCAGATGGCGAGTGCCAGCGCGTCGGCGGCGTCGGCCGGCCGGGGCGGTGCGTCCAGCCGCAGCAGCCGGGTCACCATCGCCCCGACCTGGGCCTTGTCCGCCCGGCCGCTGCCGGAGACGGCGGCCTTGACCTCACTGGGGGTGTGCAGGGCGACCGGGATACCCCGGCGGGACGCGCAGAGCATGGCGACCGCGCTGGCCTGCGCGGTACCCATCACCGTGCTGACGTTGTGCTGGCTGAACACCCGCTCCACGGCGACGACTTCGGGCCGGTGCTCGTCCAGCCACGCCTCGATGCCGCGCTCGATGGCGACCAGCCGCAGCCCCAGCTCCGCGTCGGCGGGCGTCCGGACGACTCCCACGCCGAGCATGGTCAGCCGGCGTCCGGCCACGCCCTCGACGACACCGACGCCGCAGCGCGTCAGCCCCGGGTCCACGCCGAGTACCCGCACGGTGCCCCTCCCTCATGCTGCTGTCCGGCCCTCATGCCTGCTGTCCGGCAGAACGGGCAGTGCCGTTCGACCGTGTGTTCCTGCGTTGTCGCAGGCTATCGGGTGGCACCGACAACACGGAGAACACGGACGGGCCGGCGGGGTGTGTCCCCGCCGGCCCGTCCGTACGTACCCGTGGTGCTGAGCGCCCGTCAGGCGTCGATCTTCTCCATGACCTCGTCCGAGACGTCGAAGTTGGCGAAGACGTTCTGCACGTCGTCGCTGTCCTCCAGCGCGTCGATCAGCTTGAAGATCTTGCGTGCGCCCTCTTCGTCCAGCTCGACCTGCATGGTCGGCATGAAGTTGGCCTCGGCCGAGTCGTAGTCGATGCCCGCCTCCTGGAGCGCGGTGCGGACCGCGACCATGTCGGTGGCCTCGGAGAGCACCTCGAAGGCCTCGCCCAGGTCGTTGACCTCCTCGGCGCCGGCGTCGAGCACCGCGCCCAGGACATCGTCCTCGGTGAGCCCGGCCTTGGGCACGACCACGACGCCCTTGCGGTTGAACAGGTACGACACGGAGCCCGGGTCGGCCATGTTGCCGCCGTTGCGGGTCATCGCGACGCGCACGTCGGAGGCGGCGCGGTTGCGGTTGTCGGTGAGGCACTCGATGAGCACCGCGACACCGTTCGGTCCGTAGCCCTCGTACATGATCGTCTCGTAGTCGGCGCCACCGGCTTCGAGACCGGCACCGCGCTTGACCGCGGAGTCGATGTTCTTGTTCGGCACCGAGCTCTTCTTGGCCTTCTGGATGGCGTCGAAGAGGGTCGGGTTGCCGGACACGTCGGCGCCGCCCGTGCGGGCCGCGACCTCGATGTTCTTGATCATCTTCGCGAAGAGCTTGCCGCGCTTGGCGTCAACCACGGCCTTCTTGTGCTTCGTCGTAGCCCATTTAGAGTGGCCGGACATCTGCCTGTCTCCTTCGCGTAACCATTTCCTGGACGAACGCCAGAGATCCTACCGGGCGCCGGTCACTGGGCGTCGCGCACCATGTCCGCGAAGTACCGGTGCACGCGGTGGTCCCCCGTCAGCTCCGGGTGGAACGACGTGGCCAGGACGCGGCCCTGGCGCACCGCGACGATGTGGCCGCCGTGCTCCGCGAGGACCTGGACCCTGGCACCCACCGACTCGACCCAGGGGGCCCGGATGAAGACGCCCTCGACGGGGCCGCCGTCGATCTCGGGGATCTCGACGGCCGCCTCGAAGGACTCGTTCTGACGCCCGAAGGCGTTGCGCCGGACGATCATGTCGATGCCGCCGAAGGTCTCCTGGCCCGACCGGGGGTCCAGGATCTTGTCGGCGAGCATGATCATCCCGGCGCACGTCCCGTACACCGGAAGGCCGGATCCGATGCGCTCGCGCAGCGGTTCCAGCATGCCGAACAGGGTGGCCAGCTTGGACATGGTGGTGGACTCGCCGCCCGGGAGGACCAGGCCGTCGAGCTCGTCCAGCTCCTCGGGGCGCCGGACCGGCCTGGCCGCCGCGCCCGCGGCGGCCAGCGCGGTCAGATGCTCCCGTACGTCGCCCTGAAGAGCGAGGACGCCGATGACGGGAGTACCCATCACCAGCCCCGGTTCGCGTAACGCTCGTTCTCGGGGAGGGTGTCGCAGTTGATGCCGACCATGGCCTCGCCCAGGTTCCGGGAGGCGTCCGCGATGACCTTCGGGTCGTCGAAGAAGGTGGTGGCCCTGACGATGGCGGCGGCACGCTTGGCCGGGTCGCCGGACTTGAAGATGCCGGAGCCGACGAAGACGCCCTCGGCACCGAGCTGGCGCATCAGCGCCGCGTCGGCGGGGGTGGCGACGCCGCCTGCCGAGAAGAGGACGACGGGCAGCCTGCCGAGCCCGGCGACCTCCTTGACCAGCTCGTACGGGGCGCGCAGGTCCTTGGCCGCCGCGTACAGCTCGTTGTTGTCGTAGCCGCGCAGCCGGGCGATCTCGTTCTTGATCTGGCGCAGGTGGCGGACGGCCTCGACGACGTTGCCGGTGCCGGCCTCCCCCTTGGAGCGGATCATGGCCGCACCCTCGGCGATCCGGCGCAGGGCCTCGCCCAGGTTGGTGGCGCCGCAGACGAACGGCGTCGTGAAGGCGAACTTGTCGCTGTGGTTGACCTCGTCGGCCGGGGTCAGCACCTCGGACTCGTCGATGTAGTCGACGCCGAGCGACTGCAGCACCTGGGCCTCGACGAAGTGGCCGATACGCGACTTGGCCATGACCGGGATGGAGACCGCCGAGATGATCTCCTCGATCATGTTCGGGTCGGACATCCGGGCCACTCCGCCGTCCTTGCGGATGTCGGCGGGGACCCGCTCCAGGGCCATGACGGCGACGGCGCCGGCGTCCTCGGCTATCTTCGCCTGCTCGGCGTCGACCACATCCATGATCACGCCGCCCTTGAGCTGCTCGGCCATACCGCGCTTGACGCGCGCGGTGCCGGTCGCCGGGGTCTCGGCGGAGGATGTGGTGGGGTGCGTACTGCTGGACACGGGCTACCTCGCTCGGGGGAAGAGAGTTGTTGCTCCACCGAGATAACTCCTGTGAACCAGTCCACTGCAAGGGCCAATGAACAGCCGGTGGATCGTTCTCGCCGCAGCCCGGTCCGAACGGGAGGCCCTACGTGCCCGGCCGGTCGGCCAGGGCCACCGGCGGCTCGTCGTCCATCTCGAACGCCAGGGGGAACGGCGCATGGCCCGCGAGCCGGAACCAGCGGACCTTGCGGTGGGTGCGCAGGGCGCGGGCGGCCCGTACCGCGTCGTTGTGGAAGCGCCTGGCCATCGGCACCCGCCGTACGGCCGCGGCCAGCTCGTCGGCCGCCTCCTCCCCGCCGGGCGCCGACCGCACGGCCCCGACCTGCGCCGTCTCACCGAAGACGGCCCGCAGCGCCTGACTGAGCTCGCTCTCGGCCACCTCTCGGTGCTCCTCCTCGGACTGCCGGGCCGCGTGCGCCGCCTCGTAGAGGACGATCGAGGCGGCGGGGTCGAGGACGCCGGACGTGGCCAGTTCCTGGGCGACCGAAGCGCGCCGCAGCAGCTGGGCGTCGAGGGCGGCGCGGGCGGCGTCGATCCGTGCGTGCAGCCGGTCGAGCCGCCCGGCGGTCCAGCTCAGGTACAGGCCGACCGCGACGAAGGCGAGGACGATCCAGATGATCAGGGATACGGTCACGGGCCGAAAGGCTACCGGTCCGCCGCGGCCGGACGCCCGCCACCGCGGACGCGGCGGGCCGTTGGACCGCGGCCCGGGGCCACCCAGAGACCTGATGGCCCGTCAAACGACGGCCTGCGGTGCCCTGTCAGTCCCTGGCCAGGCCGAACCGGGCCCGCAGGCTGACCCGTTCGTCGGTGTCGACCGACGCGGCGCCGTCGGTCACCGTCTCGTAGACCGACAGGATGTCCGCACCGACCGTGGACCAGTCGAAGCGGCGCACATGAGCGCTGCCCCGCCGGCGCAGCCCCTCCCTGCGATCGCTGTCGCCCAGCAGCCGCACGGCCGACGCGGCCAGCGCGTCCGCGTCCTCGTTGGCGAAGAGTTCACCCGCCGCCCCCTGGTCCAGGACCTGGGCGAACGCGTCGAGGTCGCTCGCCAGCACCGGCGCACCGGCCGACATCGCCTCGACGAGAATGATCCCGAAGCTCTCCCCGCCGGTGTTCGGCGCGACGTAGACATCGACGCTGCGCAGCAGCCGTGCCTTGTCCTCGTCGCTGACCATGCCGAGGAACTCGACCCGCTGCCGCATCTCCTTCGGCAGCGAGGCGACCGCTTCCTTCTCGTCGCCGCGCCCGGCGACCAGCAGCCGGGCGTCCGGGCACTCGGCGAGGATCTTCGGCAGCGCCCGCATCAGCACGGGCAGCCCCTTGCGCGGCTCGTCGATCCGCCCGATGAAGCCGATGGTCCCTCCCTGCCACTCGGGCCGGGGCTCGGCGCGCTCGAAGAATCCGACGTCGACGCCGTTGGGGATGACGACCGCGTCGCCGCCCAGGTGCTCGACCAGGGTCCTGCGCGCGTACTCACTCACCGCGATCCGGGCCGAGATCTTCTCCAGCGCGGGCTGCAGGATCGGGTACGCGGCGATCATCGCCCGGGAGCGCGGGTTGGAGGTGTGGAAGGTCGCCACGATCGGCCCCTGCGCGGCCCAGCAGGTGAGCAGCCCCAGCGACGGCGAGGTGGGCTCATGGATGTGGATCACGTCGAAGGTGCCGTCGTGCAGCCAGCGCCGGACCCGGGCCGCGGACAGGAAGCCGAAGTTGAGCCGGGCGACCGATCCGTTGTACGGGACGGGGACGGCCCGGCCCGCGGAGACCACGTACGGCGGCAGCGGGGTCTCGTCGTCGGACGGGGCCAGCACCGAGACCTGGTGGCCCAGGCCGTTGAGGTGTTCGGCGAGGTCCCTGATGTGGAACTGGACCCCGCCCGGGACGTCCCAGGAGTACGGGCAGACGATGCCGATCTTCACGAAGGCTCCTGACGGCACTCCAGGTCGGCGAGCCAGAGGCGCTGGAGCATGTGCCAGTCCTCCGGGTGCTCGGCGATTCCGGTGGCGAAGGCGTCGGCGAGGGCCTGTGCCATCACCGAGGTCTTCTCGGGGCGCGTACCCGAAGCGGGTACGTCCACGGGCGGATGGACACGGCCGCGCATGACCGGCGAACCGTCGTACCAGAGGGTGACCGGCAGCAGCAGCGCTCCGGTCTGCTGGGCGAGCAGCGCGGGGCCTGCGGGCATCCGGGTCGCCTCGCCGAAGAACTGGACCTCGACACCCGATGCGGAGAGGTCACGGTCGGCGACCAGACAGACCAGGCCCCCGTCCCGCAGCCGCCTGGCCAGCGTGCCGAAGGCGGAACCGCCGGTGTGCGGCAGGACCTCCATGCCCAGGCCCTCGCGGTAGGCCACGAACCGGTCGTAGAGCGTCTCGGGCTTGAGCCGCTCGGCGACCGTGGTGAACGGCACGCCCAGCCTGGTGGTGACCCAGGCGCCCGCGAGGTCGTAGTTGCCCATGTGCGGCAGCGCGAGTATGACGCCCTTACCGGCGGCAAGACCGTCCGTCAGATGGTGGACGTCGTCGACGTCGAAGCCGTCGCGGACCCGGTCGGCGCTCCACGCCGGCAGCCGGAAGGACTCCATCCAGTACCGCATGTACGAGCGCATGCCGGCCCGGGACAGCTCGGCGAGCCGGGCGGGACCGGCGTCCGGCACGACCCGGGCCAGGTTGGATTCCAGCCGCAGCACGCTCTTGCCGCGCCGCTTCCAGACCGTGTCCGCGATGCGCCGGCCGAGCCGTGTGGCGACCGGTTCGGGCAGCTTCTTGACCGCCCCCCAGCCGAGCCCGTACAGGGCGTCCGTCAGCCGCTCCCTCATACCGCCTCGCCGCCGTGCGCGGTGGCTTCGGCAGCCGCCGCGGCGTCGGCCTCCGCGGACTCCCTGCGTACGGTGACGACCCGCTGCACCAGGGTGATCAGGCTGCCCACCGCCACGATCCACAGCGCGATCGGCAGCAGGATCTGGATCCCGGGCACGCCGAACTTGTGCAGCCCGGCCAAACCGGCGGCGACGAGCGAGATGACCAGCCGTTCGGCCCGTTCGATCAGCCCGTTCACGGCGACCGGAAGTCCGATCGACTCGCCCCGGGCCTTGGTGTACGAGACCACCTGGCCGCTCGCGAGGCAGAAGAGGGCCACCGCGCACATCAGGTTGTTGTCGCCGGTGCCCGCGTACCAGAGGGCGAAGCCGGAGAAGATCGCCCCGTCCGCGACCCGGTCGAGGGTCGAGTCGAGGAAGGCCCCCCAGCGGCTCGAAATCCCGGCCTGGCGCGCCATGTTGCCGTCGACGAGGTCGGAGAAGACGAAGAGCGTGATGACGATCGTGCCCCAGAAGAACTCTCCCCTGGGGAAGAAGACCAGCGCACCCGCCATCACCCCGGCCGTACCGATCAGCGTCACCGCGTCGGGGCTGACCCCGATCCGGAGCAGGAATGAGGCGAACGGCGTGAGGACACGCGTAAAGAATGCACGCGCGTACTTGTTCAGCATGGCCTTCCCGGGGGGTCGGTGGGCCGCGCGGCCCCATTGGCCACCCGGCGGGCCCATCGTAGCCAGGACGGCGGACCTCCACCGCCGGGCCCTGTCCGGGCGCGTGCCAGGACGGCGGCCGGCAGACGTCGCGGCCGCACGTATGGACGCGCCGCGGCCCGAGTGGAAAGCTCGAATGACCGCGGGCGTCACCGGTGCCGCCTCGCTCCTGGCCCTGTGCCCGCCCCCCGTTCCTCACCTGCAGCAGCTGCAACGTTTCTCACCGTGCAACGTCCCTCATCACACGGGAGGCACACTCATGGGCGACAAGGCGAGCACACATCCCGGAGCCGCCGGCAGAGTGGCGACGGCCGTCCGGCCCGCCTCCGTACGGAACGTGGTCCTGGTCGGCCACAGCGGATCCGGCAAGACCACCCTGGTCGAGGCCCTGGCACTGACCGCGGGAGCGGTCAGCCGGGCCGGCCGGGTGGAGGACGGCCAGACCGTCTCCGACTACGACGAGATCGAACACCGCAGGCAGCGGTCGGTACAGCTCTCGGTCGTCCCCGTCGAGTGGGACGGCATCAAGATCAATCTGATCGACACACCCGGCTATGCCGATTTCGTCGGCGAACTGCGGGCCGGTCTGCGCGCGGCGGACGCGGCCCTGTTCGTCGTGTCGGCCGCCCAGGAAGCGGACAGCGTCGACGGCGCGACGCGTGCGGTCTGGGAGGAGTGCGCGGCCGTCGGGATGCCGCGGGCCATCGTGGTCACGCATCTGGACACGGCCCGCACCGGATACGCCGAGCTGACCCGGTTGTGCGGCCGGATCTTCGGCGGCGACGACCCCGACGCGGTGCTCCCCCTGTACCTCCCGCTGTACGGAGCGCCAGGGCCGGACGGGCACGCCCCGGTGACGGGTCTCGCGGGGCTGCTCACCCGGCGGCTGTTCGGCTACACGGCCGGGGAGCGCACGGAGAGCGCGCCGGGCGAGGCCGAGCTGCCGCCGATGGAGGAGGCCCGCAACCGGCTGATCGAGGGGATCATCGCGGAGAGCGAGGACGAGACCCTCATGGACCGCTATCTCGGCGGCGAGGAGATCGACACCGGGACGGTCATCACGGATCTGGAGCGGGCGGTCGCCCGCGGTGTCTTCCACCCGGTGCTCGCCGCAGCGCCCGCGGTGTCCGGCGGGCGGCAGGGGCTCGGCACGGTCGAACTGCTCGAACTGATCACCCGGGGTTTCCCCGCGCCGCCGGAGCGCGAGGCTCCGGCGGTCACCACCCCGGATGGCGCCCCGCACGCCGCGGCGAGCTGCGATCCGGGCGGGCCGCTCGTCGCCGAGGTGATCAAGACGGCGTCCGATCCGTATGTGGGCCGGGTCTCCCTGGTGCGGGTCTTCTCCGGGACCCTGCGGCCCGACGAGACGGTGCATGTGTCCGGCCACAGCCAGGCGGGCCACGGCCGCGCCGACCGGGACGGCGGCGCCGGCCGCGACACCGACGAGCGGACCGGCGCGCTCTCGGCACCCTTCGGCCGACGGCAGAGCCCGCTGCACGAGTGCGTCGCGGGGGACATCGCCTGCGTCGCCGGACTGAGCCGGGCGGAGACCGGTGACACGCTGTCCGGCAAGGACGACCCGCTGGTGATGGAGGCGTGGACCCTGCCGGAGCCGCTCCTTCCACTCGCTGTCGCCGCCCATGGCAAGGCGGACGAGGACAAGCTCTCGCAGGGACTCACCCGGCTGGTCACCGAGGACCCGACCATGCGTCTTGAGCAGAACCCGGACACCCGTCAGCTGGTGCTCTGGTGTCTCGGCGAGGCGCAGCGGGACGTCGCGCTGGAGCGGTTGCAGGGCCGCTACGGGGTCCGGGTGGACGCCGAGCCGTACCGGGTCTCGCTGCGCGAGACGTTCGGCGGGCCCGCCGAGGGGCGCGGCAGGCACGTCAAACAGTCGGGCGGCCACGGCCAGTTCGCGATCTGCGCGATCGAGGTGGATCCGCTGCCCTCCGGCTCGGGGATCGAGTTCGTCGACCGGGTCGTGGGCGGTTCGGTGCCCCGGCAGTTCATTCCGTCCGTCGAGAAGGGGGTCCGCGCACAGGCGGCCCGGGGCGTAGCGGCCGGACACCCGCTCGTCGACGTGCGTATCACCCTGCGGGACGGAAAGGCCCACTCCGTGGACTCCTCGGACGCGGCGTTCCAGACGGCGGGGGCGCTGGCCCTGCGGGAGGCGGCGGGCCGGGTCCCGATCCATCTGCTGGAGCCCGTGATCTCGGTCCGGGTCCTGGTGCCGGACGAGTTCGTGGGCCCGGTGATGAGCGATCTCTCCGGGCGGCGCGGACGGGTGGTGGGCACCGAGCAGACGGTGCCGGGCCGCACCCTGGTCCGCGCCGAGGTGCCGGAGATCGAGATCGGCCGGTACGCCGTCGACCTGCGCTCGCTCTCGCACGGCACCGGTCGGTTCACGCGCTCGTACGTACGCCACGAGCCGATGCCCCCGCAGGTGGCCGACCGGGTGCGCGAACAGGCGCGGAGCGGTTCGTGACGGCCGTGGCCACCGGCCCGCGCGCCTGAGCGGTATCCGGCCGCGCACCGCCCTGCGCCGGACAGCCTTCCGCCGTCCCGTGACGCGCGGGGAGCACCACGGATACGCTGAGGTCACGGTCCGGACGGAAGGCGCAGGGCGGCCCGGTCCGGCACAGCAGGTGTGCGGGGCACGGTAGTTGGGAACAGCCGCAGCAGCGGTTGGGTGCGGCGATGGGGGCAGCGGTGGCGAACGACGGATTCGATTTCATTCCCGGGGCACAGGTTCCGCTCCAGGGATCAGCGGGCCAGACCGCCGCGACCCACGCCCTCGCGTCGGCCGCCTACCGGGACAGTCCCGTCGAGGACATTCTCAAGGCCAACGGCGAGTGGCACAAAACAGAGGTGAAGAAGGGCAAGTTCTCGCTCTTCGAGCCGAATCTGGGCGAGTCCTTCTCGCGTGCCGTCCAGGTCCGGATGCTCGGGGGCACCCGGAAGGCACTGATCCAGTCCTTCGGGACGGAGCCCCAGACGGTGGTCGAACACTGCCTGGCGGCCACCCGTATCCGCAAGGAGCGCGACACCAGGCTGACCATCGTGATGGGCGTCTTCGGGCTCGTGTTCCTGCCCGGCCTGCTCATCTGGCTCGGCGTCTTCCAGCTGCGGCGCACCCTGTCCGGATCCCGGAACCGCAGCATGGGGGCCCTGGGCACCGCACTGCTGGTGGCCGTCGGCGGACTGGTGGTGCTCTTCCTCGTCAAGCTGCCGTTCGGCGGCATCGGGGCGCTGTATCTGCGGCTCATGCTGGTCGCGCCGGTCATCGGCTGGGTGTGGGCCAAGCGGATCTGCGAGCGGACGGCGGTGGATCTGCGGTCCCGTTGGGACAGCCTGCTGTCCGGCGGCGGCATCGGCCCGAAGATCCCCGAGGCCGTACCGCGCAACCCCACCGAGACCGCGGCCGAGCAGCTGCGCCAGTCCCTGGCCAAGCTGACCGCCGAGCAGCAGTCCAACTCGGTGTTCTACGCCGGCCCCAAGGGGATACTCGGCATGGGCACCCGCTGGGGCAGCTGGCAGCTCGCCGAGGAGCTGGTCCCCCGCGAGGCGGGCACCGAGATCCACGGCTTCCGCAGCTGGGACGTCATCCGGGCCATCCACGACCGGCTGCGGATGCTGGAGCGCGGCCCGCTGCACACCGGCGGCTTCCCCACCCCGTCCGTGAAGCACTGGATCGTGGCGCCCGTCGGTGAGAACGCGGGCGAGGTGAGCCGGCCCGACGGGGAGGACGTGGAGGCCTTCCAGATCAAGGGCCACGAGATACAGCGGATCTGCAACGAGCAGCAGTTCGGCAGCGGTAACCGCCACTATCTGGGCGTCCAGTTCACACTCTGGGACGGGCAGCTGGTGATCACCATGATGATCACCGTGACGGTGCTCCACGAGACGCTGCGGATCGAGGTCACCGGCCATGCGCTCGGTCCGGTGCACTCGCTGTTCACCACCAAGCCCGCGGCCAAGACCAAGCAGGTCAACAAGGCGGTCAAGTTCTGGGAGACGCGGGAGGTGAACCTGCCGCTGGTGGAGACCCCGGAGGTGGTGCGGCTGGCCGCGCGGGCCCCGCTGACCTGGTTCCCGCCCGTCCTCGACTTCTGCGGCGGGAAGATCACGCTGCCCGAGCCGTTCGGGATGCGGCACGCCTGGGCCGACAAGCCCTGGCGGCACCGCTTCATGGCGGACGACGCGATGCGGGCCGCCACTCCGGTGCTGCGCGCCGTGCACACGGCGGCGATGCGGGTGCTCGACGAACACGGTGTGAACACCGATTCCTTCACCAACCGCTCGATGGTCCTCAGCGGAATGGTGCAGGACCCGACACCGCGCAAGGCCGACGTCTACGACGCCTGACGCCCGGCACCCGCGGCCTCGACACCCGCCCCATGAGAGAGGCAGGGCCCCCGGCACCCGCCGGGACCCTGCCTCTCTGCCTCTTTCACGGGGTCGGGCCACGCCCTCGTACGGGCGCCGCCCGCGCTCAGGCCGGCCAGGCCGCGGCCAGCATCGCCCGGGTGTCGGCCAGCAGCTGCGGAAGCACCTTGGTGTGCCCGACGACCGGCATGAAGTTGGTGTCACCACCCCAGCGCGGCACCACGTGCTGGTGCAGATGCGCGGCGATGCCCGCCCCGGCCGACGCCCCCTGGTTCATGCCGATGTTGAAGCCGTGCGCACCGGACGCCGTCCGCAGCGCCGTCATGGCCCGCTTGGTCAGCTCGGCCAGCTCGGCCGTCTCGGCCGCATCCAGCTCCGTGTAGTCGGCGACATGGCGGAACGGCACGACCATGAGGTGCCCGCCGTTGTACGGGTAGAGGTTGAGCACCGCGTACACGTGCTCACCGCGGGCGACGACCAGGCCGTCCTCGTCGGACTTCGACGGGATCGAGCAGAACGGACAGTCGTCCCCCGAGCCCGGCCCGCTCGGCTTGTTCTCCCCCTGGATGTACGCCATCCGGTGGGGAGTCCACAGGCGCTGGAACGCGTCCTGGGTGCCCACTCCGATCTGCTGCTCCGGCTCACTCGTCATGCTGTGCAGCATATGACTTCCCCCGTTCGCGACGTGTCGCCGGGGCGCGGGCGACGGCAGTCCGACGATGCTGGGCCGATGGACGTCCTGATTCCCGGCGAGCGTCTGCGCCGCTGGGAAGAGCGCACAGAGATTCCGCTCTTCGCGGCCGCACTGCTCTTCCTCGCCTGTTACGCGGTCCGGGTACTGGCGCGGGGCGCCGATCCCCTGCTGCGGGACACCGCACTCGCCGTGGCCCTGGCGGTCTGGCTGGTCTTCGTACTGGACTACGCGGTACGGCTCGTCCTGAGCGGCGAGCGGCTGCGCTTCCCGCCCAGACACCGGATGGACACGCTGGCGGTGCTCCTGCCACTGCTGCGGCTGCTGCGGATCGTGCCGCTCTACAACGCGGTGCAGCAGAAGAGGGAGCAGCCTCGGCTGGATCTGCAGGCCCGGGTGATCGCCTACGCGGGGCTCTCGGCCGTACTGCTCGCTTTCGCCGGATCGCTCGCCGTCTACAGCTGTGAGCGCTCCGCGCCGCACGCCACCATCCGTACCTTCGGCGATGCCGCGTGGTGGGCCGCCGCGACCCTCTCGACGGTCGGCTACGGCGACGTGACCCCCGTGACGCCACTGGGACGGCTGATCGCGGTGGCCATGATGGCGTGCGGGATCGCCCTGCTCGGCGCCGTGACGGGTTCCTTCTCGTCGTGGCTGCTGCAGACCTTCCGGCGGGACGACGAGGAGAAGCCCCCGGACAGTTAGGTCTGCCCGGGGGCTTCATCAGGTCGTACCGCGGCGGATCAGACCTGTACGCGGTCTTCGACGGCCTGCGCGATCTTGGCGATGGCGTCGTCCACCGGGATGCCGTTCTCCTGCGATCCGTCGCGGTACCGGAAGGAGACGGCGCCGTTGGCCATGTCCTCGTCGCCCGCGATGATCATGAAGGGCACCTTGGCGCGCTGCTGGTTGCGGATCTTCTTCTGCATCCGGTCCGACGAGGCGTCCACCTCGACCCGGAGCCCCTGCATGCGGGCCGTGGCGGCGAACTCCTGGAGGTACGGGATGTGCGCGTCGCCGATCGGGATGCCGACCGCCTGGACGGGCGCCAGCCACACCGGGAACGCACCCGCGTAGTGCTCCAGGAGCACCGCGAAGAAGCGCTCGATGGAGCCGAACAGGGCGCGGTGGATCATGACCGGGCGCTGCTTGGTGCCGTCGGGCCCGGTGTACTCCAGGTCGAAGCGCTCCGGCAGGTTGAAGTCGAGCTGGACGGTCGACATCTGCCAGGTGCGCCCGATGGCGTCCTTGCACTGGACGGAGATCTTCGGCCCGTAGAACGCGGCGCCGCCGGGGTCCGGGACCAGCGGCAGGCCCTGCTTCTCGGCGACCTGGCGGAGCGTCTCGGTGGCCTCTTCCCAGACCTCGTCCGAGCCGACGAACTTCTCCGGGTCCTTGGTGGACAGCTCCAGGTAGAAGTCGTTCAGGCCGTAGTCGCGCAGCAGGTTCAGGACGAAGGTGAGCGTCCTGTCCAGCTCGTCCGCCATCTGCTCCTTGGTGCAGTAGATGTGCGCGTCGTCCTGGGTGAAGCCGCGCGAGCGGGTCAGGCCGTGCACGACGCCCGACTTCTCGTACCGGTACACCGTGCCGAACTCGAAGAGGCGCAGCGGCAGTTCACGGTACGAGCGGCCGCGTGCGTCGAAGATCAGGTTGTGCATCGGGCAGTTCATCGGCTTGAGGTAGTAGTCCACCCCGTCGTCGAGCTGCATGGGCGGGTACATGCCGTCCGCGTACCAGTCCAGGTGGCCGGACTTCTCGAAGAGCTTGCCCTTGGTGGCGTGCGGCGAGTAGACGAACTCGTAGCCCTCCTCCTCGTGGCGCTTGCGCGAGTAGTCCTCCATGGCGCGGCGGATGATGCCGCCCTTGGGGTGGAAGACCGCCAGGCCGGGGCCGATCTCGTCCGGGAACGAGAAGAGGTCCAGCTCGTTGCCGAGCTTGCGGTGGTCGCGCTTGGCGGCCTCCTCCAGGAACTCCAGGTGCGCCTTCAGCTCGTCCTTGGTGGGCCAGGCGGTGCCGTAGATGCGCTGGAGCATCGGGTTCTTCTCGCTGCCGCGCCAGTAGGCGGCGGCGTTCCGCATCAGCTTGAAGGCGGGGATGAACCGGGTGGTGGGCAGGTGCGGACCGCGGCAGAGGTCCTTCCAGCAGAGGTCGCCGGTCTTCGGGTCGAGGTTGTCGTAGATGGTCAGCTCGCCGCCGCCCACCTCGACGTCCGCCCCGTCGTCCGCCGACGCGGAGCCCTTGATGCCGATGAGCTCCAGCTTGTACGGCTCGGACGCCAGCTCGGCGCGGGCGTCGTCGTCGGTCACCACACGCCGCGAGAAGCGCTGCCCGCGCTTCTGGATCTCCTGCATCTTCTTCTCGATGGCCTTGAGGTCCTCGGGAGTGAACGGCCGCTCGACGTCGAAGTCGTAGTAGAAGCCGTCCTTGACCGGCGGGCCGATGCCGAGCTTCGCGTCGGGGAAGAGCTCCTGCACGGCCTGTGCCATCACATGCGCGGTGGAGTGGCGCAGGATGTTCAGGCCGTCCTCGGACGAGATCACGACGGGCTCGACCTCGTCGCCGTCGGCCAGGGCGTAGGCCAGGTCCTTCAGCTCACCGGCCACCCGGGCCGCGACGACGGTGCGCTCGCCGGGGAAGAGCTCGGCTGCCGTGGTGCCCGTCGTCACCACGCGCTCTTCCCGCTCGGAATCGCGATGGATGACCACACGGACGTCTGACACCGGTCTCTCCTGACTCAGGGGTGCGCCGGCGAAGCCCGGCGCGCCTGAATCGTACCGAGACCGGGGTGTGGTTTGCGAAACGGTCAGGGAGTCCCCGCGGTATGCCCGTCCGGGTGCTGCGGCCGCTCCCCCGCGCAGGCCTCCTCGAAGAAGTCCAGGTTCTCCTGGAGCGCCTTCAGCAGCCGGTCCCGTTCCGCCTCGTCCACCTGGACGGGAACCACCCCTTCGGCGCCGGTCAGCCGGCGGAAGCCGCTGCGGCTCTCCAGCCTGCCCTGCACCCTGACCGGCAGCCCCACCAGATGGGCGTGGCCCGCGATCCGGTACGCCTCCTCGTCGAGCACCATCCGGACGTACGGGACCTCCGCCCCGGCCAGCACCCGCAGCCGCACCGTGCCGGGGCCGCCCGGCGCCGAGCGGCGCATCCGTACCACCGTGCCCGTGACCCGGACCGGCAGTGACGGTTCGGACCGCAGATAGCGTGCGCCGGCCGCCCGCAGCGCGGGCAGGTCGCCCGGTGAGAACCCGACCGGTTCGGGCCTGGCCGCGCACCCCTCGGGCACTCCGGCGGCCGGCGCCCAGGCCAGCGCGACGGACACCCCTTCGGTACCCCGTACGAGCGCGACGACCGCCTCGGTGAGCTCGCGGCTCACGCCGGCGCGGACCGCGGCGTCGAAGGCGTCCGTCCTGCCGGTCGCCCGCTGGTAGTCCACCGCCTCCCTGGCGGCGTGGAGCGCGTGGTGGAGCCGGACCACGGCGGGGCGGCCCGGCTCCACCGGGACGAACGCGGTGAGCCCGCGCCCGTCCGGGGCCGGCCCCGCCAGCACGCCGTCCAGCGCGGCGCCGGCCTGCCTGCGGTGGCGGGCGCCGTGGTAGCCGGCGCTGCGGGCCGCCGCCAGCGCGCCCGCCGTGAGCATCTGGTGTGCGGCCGAGCGCAGTTGCTCCTGGACCGTCCAGGGGGCCACCCCCGCGAGGCCGTCGGCGGTCTCCCGCGACCAGCGGATCTCGTCGCTCGGCACGGCCAGCGCGACCAGTACCTCGCGGGCCGACGCCGCGGCACAGCGGGTGAGTGCGGTGAGCGCCTCGGCCAGCAGGTCCTCACTGTCCGGGAAGGCCCGGCTCTCGGGGACGAGGACGCTCGTACCCCGGCCCGCGGGGCCCGGCGGCGTCCAGCGGGCATAGCGGCCGGCGGCTCCGCCGCGGCGGAGCCAGCCGTGCCGGCCGAGGAGTGCGCCGAGGACCGCGGGGTCGACCCGGGCGGGGTCGGGACCGTCGCCGCCGTCCCGGACCCCGGGGCCGTCGACCGGGTGCGGGCGTACGGGTTCGTCGAGCGGGCGGTGCTGCATCAGGGTCTCCCTCCGGACCCCACACGGGCCATGATCTCGCAGAGTGCTCGGTCGTCGAATATCCGCGAGGTCGGGATCCGCACGGTGGTCCTGTGCCGGCCCGTCACCGGGTGGCCCGCCAGGTTGGTCCAGTAACAGCAGTGCCGCAGATCGAGCCGGTCGTGACCGGCCCGCAGCCAGTCGTCCCGGGTCCGCGGCACCAGCATCACGACGAGGATCTTGTGGACCGAGACCGGCGTACGGGCGAGCTTCACGAGATGGGCGTTGTCGAGCGTGAACGAGAAGGCCGCACCCGGCGGGTCCGGGGCGATCTGGTAGGTGCATTTCAGCTGCACCTTGATCGTCACTTCGTCGTCCACGGTGTGGGCCGGAGCTCCGTGGCTCACATGCCAGTCGATGCCGTTGTCCGGGAAGGGCTGGGACAGCGAACATCCCGAAGCGGCCGCGACCGCGTGCAGATATCCCACCTGAAAGGTCTCCATACAGGCGGTGGTGGCGAGCGAACCGCGCAGCAGCGCGAGCCGCTCGGGCACCAGGGGGCCCCGTTCGGGCTGCGTGAGCGCCATGGCTGTGGTGTGCCTTCCGGAATATGCCGATACCGTGCCGATTCGTTTCCGGTGACGGGCCGTCAATGTCCTCGCCCGTCACCTGTGTTGTCTCCGGTCGGCGTATGTCGCAAACAGCCGGGTATCACCGAATCGGGCGGATGTCGCACGCCATCTGCCAAGTGAGTGCGAGGAGTTGGGACATGCCGTGCTGGTTCGAAGGACCCCTGGCCGCTTTTGACACCGAGACGACCGGCGTGGACGTCGAGGACGACCGCATCGTGTCCGCGGCGCTGGTCGTGCAGGACGCCGCGGGCGGGCGCCCGCGCACCACCCGCTGGCTGGTGAATCCGGGCATCCCGGTTCCCGCGGGCGCCACCGAGATCCACGGCCTGACCGATCTTTATCTGCAGCGCAACGGCCGCTGGCCGTCCCCCGTGGTGGCGGAGGTGGCCAAGGCACTGGCGGAGCAGTGCGCGGCGGGCCGTCCCCTGGTGGTCATGAACGCGCCCTTCGATCTGACCCTGCTCGACCGGGAGTTGAAGCGCCACCGCGCCTCGTCGCTCGGCCGGTACCTCGGGGATTCCCCACTGCGGGTGCTGGACCCGCGCGTCCTGGACAAACACCTGGACCGCTACCGCAAGGGCCACCGCACCCTGACGGACCTCTGCGAGCAGTACGAGGTGCGGCTGGAAGGCGCCCACGACGCGGCCGCGGACGCGCTGGCCTCACTGGAGCTCGTACGGGCGATAGGGCGCCGGTTCGCGGGCCGGCTGGAGCGGCTGACACCCGGTGAGCTGCACACGCTGCAGACGACCTGGCACGCGGCGCAGGCCCGCGGGCTGCAGGCCTGGTTCACCCGGCAGGGCACACCGGAGGCAGTGGATCCGTCGTGGCCGCTGCGGCCCGAACTGTCCGTGGTGGCCTGACCGTACGGCAGGACAAGGCCGGCGCACGGCATGAGAAAGGCCGGTCCGCGGTGACGGACCGGCCTGCACCCGGTGGGCGATACTGGGTTCGAACCAGTGACCTCTTCGGTGTGAACGAAGCGCTCTCCCACTGAGCTAATCGCCCGGGAACGGACTGAACCATACAGGTCCCGCCGGTCCTGGTTCAAACCCTTACGGAGGGCACGGCGGAGGAGGGCCGGCCCACGGCGTCGCCGCGGAACGCCGATGGCCCGGAGGCTGGAAAGCCTCCGGGCCATCGGAACCGGACGGTGGGCGATACTGGGTTCGAACCAGTGACCTCTTCGGTGTGAACGAAGCGCTCTCCCACTGAGCTAATCGCCCGGGCGCAGGGAAAACATTACCGCATGCCCCGGGCCGTTCCGGACCACCCCGGAGCCGCTCGTGGATCTTCAGTCACTCCGGCTCTCCAGTCACTCGTGGATCTTCCACGGCATCACGATCCCGAACTGCCTGACGTAGATCGCGAGCAGTACGGCGGCGATCACGAGCCCGGCGGTCAGCAGGATCAGGTTCCGGCGCCGGACCCGGGGGTCGAGTGCCTTGCGGGCCGCCCCGGCCACCTTCCGCCTGGTCCAGCGCAGCACCAGCTGCGCCCAGACGAACTCGGTCGCCCAGACCGCCATGCCTCCGAAGATCACCAGCCAGCCGGGCCCCGGGAGCGGCAGCATGACCACGCCCGCGGCGACCACGGCGAGCCCCACCAGGAAGATGCCCGCCCGCCAGCCCAGGCGCAGCGCCCTGGACTTCCGGACGAAGGCCGGGGCCCGGGACCCGGGCACCCGCTCCGGGGGCGCACCGGCGCCGCTCACGCCGGTTTCGCCTCCCCCCGAGTCCACCGCAGCGACCCCACCCCGGCCGTCACTCTCCGCATTCATGCTGTCCAACCTACTGGACCGGCCGGAGCTGGAGCCGCCACGCCGGGCGTCACCCGTTTGCCGTAACCGTACAAACTCACACTCGGCCGTACAGGCGACCTTAAGAGCCACAAATCGGTCAGAGGGGTTTACAACGGCACCGTAGGTGGCATGTCGATTTCGCCGACGTGCGAATCCCCGAGCGCACACTGAGCGAAAGGCCCTGGCGCTTATGAACACCACGGTCAGCTGCGAGCTGCACCTGCGCCTCGTTGTGTCGAGCGAGTCATCACTGCCTGTACCCGCGGGCCTGCGGTATGACACGGCCGATCCGTATGCCGTGCATGCCACCTTCCACACCGGAGCCGAGGAGACCGTGGAGTGGGTCTTCGCCCGCGATCTCCTCGCGGAGGGTCTGCACAGGCCCACCGGCACCGGCGACGTCCGAGTCTGGCCGTCGCGCAGTCACGGTCAGGGCGTGGTCTGCATCGCCCTGAGCTCCCCGGAGGGAGAAGCCCTGCTCGAAGCCCCTGCGAGGGCCCTGGAGTCGTTCCTCAAGCGGACCGACGCCGCCGTGCCACCCGGCACGGAACACCGTCACTTCGACCTCGACACCGAGCTCTCGCACATTCTGGCCGAAAGCTGAGCCAGGCCGCGAGAGGCCCGGCGCCGTCCGACTCGGGGCGACGGCACCGCGCAGACAACGACATACGCCAGAAGCCGGGCGCCGTGCCCGCGGAATCCACCGCGGGTACGGCGCCCCGGTGCGCCCGGGCACCGCACTGGCGTCGGCGGGCGCCGGCCGAACTCACCATCACAGCAGGAACAGATCGTGCACGACCGCCATGAGCAGCAGACAGCAGATCACCCCGAGGAAGATCATCAGGGGCGGCTGGGAGAGCGCGAAGAGACAGCCACGCGGCTCAGGGGCAGGGGTGGGGACGGCGGCATCGTCCCGGGAGGTATCCGGCATCTCGGGCCGATGATGGCGCAGCGGAGCTGTTTCCGTCAGCCAACACGCATATGTCGTTGGGTAGTTCGCTGGATCCCGTGACGGCCTGTCCGGCCGTGCGTCCGCCGGCCGGACGTCAGTGCGGCAGAATGCTCGACGCCCGGACGACGAGCTCGGGCTGGAGCATGACACCGCGGTGCAGATGCTCGCCGTCGCCTGCGTACCCGGCCTCCTCCAGGAGGAGTTCGGCCGCCATCCGTCCCATCAGCACCGCGGGCTGGCGTACCGACGTCAGCGGCACGGCCGCCGCCGCCGCGAACTCGATGTCGTCGTAGCCGACGATGGCCATGTCCTGCGGCACCTTGACGCCCGCCGCGTACAGCGACTGGAGCACGCCGAGCGCCAGCAGGTCGTTCACGCAGAAGACGGCCGTCGGCCGCGGGACCAGCCCGACCAGCCGGGCACCGGCGTCCCGGCCCGCCGCCACGTCGAGCCGCCCCGTGGAGATCTCCACCAGGGTCTCCGGCGGGAGCCCTGCCTCCTGAAGCGCGGCCAGCGCGCCCTTCCTGCGGTCCTGGATCTGGCGCAGCTCCGGCGGACCGGTGACGAAGGCGATCGACCGGTGGCCCGCGGCGACGAGGTGGCGAACGGCCAGGGTGCCGCCGTGGACGTCGTCGACCGAGACCGCGCAGGAGGTGGCGCCCGACGCCACCCGGTCGACCAGTACGGAGGGGATGCCGTGCCGGCCGAAGTCCTCCAGGCTCTTCCCGGTGGGGTCGGCGGGGGTGACCAGCACCCCCAGCACGCGCTGCTCGGCGAAGAGCGAGAGGTAGGCGGCCTCCTCCGTCGCGCTCTGGTCGCTGTTGCAGACCATGACGCCGAGCCCGGCCGCCCGCGCGGCCCGTTCGGCCCCGCGGGCGATGTCCACGAAGAAGGGGTTGCCCATGTCGAGCACGAGCAGCGCCACGATCCTGCTGCTGCCCGCCCTCAGCTGCCTTGCCGACTCGCTCCGTACGTAGCCGAGTTCGGCGATGGCCGCCTGCACACGGCCGCGGGTCTCCGGCGAGACGGAGGCCGGCCGGTTGATGACGTTGGACACGGTGCCGACCGAGACGCCCGCACGCCTGGCCACGTCCTTGATGCCTGCCACGTCTGTCCCACCTGCTGTACCTGGCTGTGTCCGGGCCCGCCCGGGTGATGTCCGGCTGCCCGCACGGAGTGCGCTCATCGTACGGTCGCGCCCCGGCTCGGGCGAGACGGGCGGATCCCCGGGCCCGGCGGGCCCCTCCCATCTCTGCTCCGGGCAGTCGGGCCGCCGCCCCGGTGAATTGATTCAAAGCAGCTGGAAGGCGGCCCTCACCCCGAGGTGCGCCAAGGGTTGACGCCGGTGTGGACCGCTACTAGCTTCACCGCTCAATGAATCGATTCATTGAAGGGGTTGGGCATGTCTGAACTCTCGGCCGTGAAGGCCGCGCTGGCGTCGCAGACAATCGAGACCCCGTCCTGGGGCTACGGGAACTCCGGCACCCGGTTCAAGGTGTTCGCGCAGCCCGGAGTGCCCCGTGATCCGTTCGAGAAGCTGGACGACGCCGCGCAGGTTCATGCCTTCACCGGGGTGGCCCCCCGGGTCTCCCTGCACATCCCCTGGGACCGGGTCGACGACTACGCCGCCCTGGCCGCGTACGCGAAGGAGCGCGGGCTGACGCTGGGCGCGGTCAACTCCAACGTCTTCCAGGACGACGACTTCAAGCTGGGCTCGGTGACGCATCCCGACGCGGCGGTGCGGCGCAAGGCGGTGGCACATCTGCTGGAGTGCGTCGACATCATGGACGCGACCGGCTCGTCCGATCTCAAGCTCTGGTTCTCCGACGGCACCAACTACCCGGGCCAGGACGATGTGGTGGCCCGCCAGGACCGGCTCGCCGAAGCACTGGCGACCGTGTACGCGCGGCTGGGGGACGGCCGGCGGATGCTGCTGGAGTACAAGCTCTTCGAGCCCGCCTTCTACGCCACGGACGTGCCCGACTGGGGCACGGCGTACGCCCACTGCCTGAAGCTCGGCCCCAAGGCGAAAGTGGTCGTGGACACCGGGCACCACGCGCCGGGCACCAACATCGAGTTCATCGTCGCCGTGCTGCTGCGGGAAGGGAAGCTGGGGGCCTTCGACTTCAACTCCCGCTTCTACGCCGACGACGATCTGATGGCGGGAGCCGCCGATCCCTTCCAGCTGTTCCGGATCATGCACGAGGTCGTCAGGAACGGCGGCCTGGATCCGGCTGCCCAGGTCAACTTCATGCTCGACCAGTGCCACAACATCGAGGCCAAGGTCCCGGCCGTCATCCGGTCGGTGATGAACGTCCAGGAGGCCACGGCGAAGGCGCTCCGCGTCGACGCCGGGGCACTCGGCGCCGCGCAGCGCTCCGGGGACGTGCTCGCCGCGAACGCCGTGCTGATGGACGCGTACAACACCGACGTCAGGCCGCTGCTCGCCGGGATCCGGGAGGAGAACGGGCTGCGCCCCGATCCGGTGGCCGCCTATCTCGCCTCCGGCAGGCAGGAGCGGATCGCCGCCGAGCGCGTGGGCGGCACCCAGGCCGGATGGGGGGCCTGACCATGGCGCACTCCGTGCCGGACGTTCCGGACGTACCCGAAGTCCCGGAAGCGCCCGGAGTCCCTCATACCGCAAGGGACGTCCCGGAATCCGCGCGGGAAGCGCAGCCCCCCGAGGTCGCCGCGCTGGTGGCGCGCTCCCGCAGGCTCGGTTCCGATCCGCGCAACACCAACTACGCGGGCGGCAACACGTCGGCCAAGGGCTCCGGCGTCGATCCGGTGACCGGCCGGGACACCGAGCTGCTCTGGGTGAAGGGCTCGGGCGGCGATCTGGGCACGCTCACCGCATCGGGGCTGGCCGTCCTGCGGCTGGACCGGCTGCGTGCGCTCGCCGCCGTCTATCCGGGCGTCGAACGCGAGGACGAGATGGTGGCCGCTTTCGACCACTGCCTGCACGGCAGGGGCGGCGCGGCCCCCTCCATCGACACCGCGATGCACGGCCTGGTCGACGCCCCCCATGTCGACCATCTGCACCCCGACTCGGGGATCGCGCTGGCCTGCGCCGCCGACGGGGAGAAACTCACGGCCGACTGCTTCGGGGACCGGGTGGTGTGGGTGCCGTGGCGGCGGCCGGGCTTCCAGCTGGGGCTCGACATCGCGGCGGTGCGGGCCGCCCACCCGCGGGCGGTCGGCTGTGTGCTCGGCGGCCACGGGATCACCGCCTGGGGCGCGACGGCCGAGGAGTGCGAGGAGCGCTCGCTCTTCATCATCCGCACCGCCGAGGAGTATCTGGCCCGGCACGGCAGGCCCGAGCCGTTCGGTCCCGTACAGGAGGGGTACGCGCCGCTCCCGGCGGCCGAGCGGCGGGCGAGGGCCGCCGCGCTGGCCCCGGTCGTCCGCGGTCTCGCGTCCGCCGACCGGCCGCAGGTCGGGCACTTCAGCGACGCGGACACGGTGCTCGACTTCCTGTCCCGCACCGCCCACCCCCGGCTCGCGGCCCTCGGCACCTCCTGCCCCGACCACTTCCTGCGGACCAAGGTGCGCCCGCTGGTCCTGGATCTGCCGCCCGCCGCCCCGGTGGACG
>NZ_CP109450.1:4775000-4957500 GCF_041438865.1 Streptomyces sp. NBC_01471 | reverse complement strand
TGGGTGCATCAGTAGCGGTAGTGGTCCGCCTTGTACGGGCCTTCGACCTCGACGCCGATGTAGGCGGCCTGCTCGGGACGGAGCGTCGTGAGCTTGACGCCGAGGGCGTCGAGGTGGAGGCGGGCGACCTTCTCGTCCAGGTGCTTGGGCAGCACGTACACGTCGGTCGGGTACTCGGCGGGCTTGGTGAAGAGCTCGATCTGGGCCAGGGTCTGGTCCGCGAACGAGTTGGACATCACGAACGACGGGTGCCCGGTGGCGTTGCCCAGGTTCAGCAGGCGGCCCTCGGAGAGGACGATGAGGACCTTGCCGTCGGCGAACGTCCAGGTGTGGACCTGCGGCTTGACCTCGTCCCGCACGATGCCGGGGATCTGGGCCAGGCCGGCCATGTCGATCTCGTTGTCGAAGTGGCCGATGTTCCCGACGATGGCCTGGTGCTTCATCTTGGCCATGTCGGCGGCCATGATGATGTCCTTGTTGCCCGTCGTGGTCACGAAGATGTCCGCGATCGAGACGACGTCGTCCAGGGTCGAGACCTGGAAGCCGTCCATCGCCGCCTGCAGCGCGCAGATCGGGTCGATCTCGGTGATGATCACGCGGGCGCCCTGGCCGCGCAGCGACTCCGCGCAGCCCTTGCCGACATCGCCGTAACCGCAGACGACCGCGACCTTTCCGCCGATCAGGACGTCGGTGGCGCGGTTGATGCCGTCGATCAGCGAGTGGCGGCATCCGTACTTGTTGTCGAACTTCGACTTCGTCACCGCGTCGTTGACGTTGATCGCCGGGAAGAGGAGCTGCCCGTCACGCTGCATCTCGTACAACCGGTGCACACCGGTCGTGGTCTCCTCCGTGACACCGCGGATCTCGGACGACAGCTGCGTCCACTTCTGCGGGTTCTCGCCCAGGGTGCGGTTGAGGAGCTTGAGGATGTAGCTGTACTCCTCGCTGTCGGCGGTCGCCGGGTCCGGGGCCGCGCCGGCCTTCTCGAACTCGACACCCTTGTGCACCAGGAGAGTGGCGTCGCCACCGTCGTCGAGGATCATGTTCGGGCCGCCGGTCGGGGTGTTCGGCCAGGTCAGCGCCTGCTCCGTGCACCACCAGTACTCCTCCAGGCTCTCGCCCTTCCACGCGAACACCGGCACGCCCGCAGGCGCTTCCGGGGTGCCGTTCGGGCCGACCGCGATGGCCGCGGCCGCGTGGTCCTGGGTGGAGAAGATGTTGCACGAGGCCCAGCGCACCTCGGCGCCGAGCGCGACCAGGGTCTCAATCAGCACGGCCGTCTGCACCGTCATGTGCAGGGAGCCGGTGACGCGCGCGCCGGCCAGCGGCTGCGTCGCGGCGTACTCCTCGCGGATCGACATCAGACCCGGCATCTCGTGCTCGGCGAGAGTGATCTCTTTGCGCCCGAAGGCGGCCAGCGAAAGATCCGCGACCTTGAAGTCCTGGGTGATGGCGTCGGTCGTCATACGAGCTGCTCCTCGGAAGGTTGGTCGAGGGTGTATGGGCTGGATGCTGCGGCGACGGGCGGAAAGGCACACGAATGCCCGAGCGCTCGCGGCGCAGTCCGTCGGAGGCCCTCTCTCCCTCGGCCGACCCGCAGAACGGACCGCCCGACCGCCATCAGCAGCGACGTCTGGCTCCGGTCGAATCTACACCGATCGGCCCAGCGACCCCCAGCCCACCGGGTGTACCGGCCGAAATCCGTACCGTGGAGCGTTCCCGTGGCCGGGCGGCAGGGGTGCGGCTCGCGGTCCTCGTCAGTGCTGCGGTACGGGTGACGGGCCGCCGGGAGTCGCCTTCGGGTCCGCGCCCGCAGCGGCCTCGGCCTCGCTGTAGATGTCCGGTTCGAGGTAGATGACCCGGGCGATGGGGACGGCTTCGCGGATACGGGTCTCCGCGGCGTTGATCGCGCGGGCCACTTCCGCCGCCGTGTCGTCGTGCTGGACCGCGATCTTGGCGGCCACCAGGAGTTCCTCGGGGCCGAGGTGCAGCGTCCGCATGTGGATCACGGCGGTGACGGTGTCGTGGTCGACGATGGCTTCCTTGATCTTGTCGACCTCCTCGGTGCCCGCCGACTCACCGAGCAGCAGGGACTTCGTCTCCGCTGCCAGGACGATCGCGATCAGGATGAGCAGGGTGCCGATGCAGAGGGTGCCGATGCCGTCCCAGACGCCGTTGTCCGTCGCCACGGCCAGTCCGACGCCGGCCAGCGCGAGGACCAGACCGATCAGTGCGCCGAAGTCCTCCAGCAATACCACCGGAAGCTCGGGGGCCTTGGCCCGGCGGATGAACTGCGCCCAGGAGAGGGTGCCGCGCGTGTGGTTGGACTCCTTGATCGCCGTACGGAAGGAGTAGCCCTCCGCGATGAGCGCGAAGACGAGGACGCCGACCGGCCAGTACCAGTTGTCCAGGGAGTGGGGGTGCTTGACCTTCTCGTAGCCCTCGTAGACCGCGAACATCCCGCCGACCGAGAACAGCACGATCGAGACGAGGAAGGCGTAGATGTAGCGCTCGCGGCCGTAGCCGAAGGGGTGCTGCGGGGTCGCCTCGCGCTGGGCCTTCTTGCCGCCGAGGAGCAGCAGGCCCTGGTTGCCCGAGTCGGCGAGTGAGTGGACGCTCTCTGCGAGCATCGACGACGAGCCACTGAAGAGGAACGCCACGAACTTCGCTACCGCGATCGAGAGGTTGGCGCCGAGCGCCGCCACGATCGCCTTGGTTCCACCTGACGCACTCATGGGTGGACGTGTTCCCTTCGTCGGTGCCGCGGCATGGGTGCCGCTATTCGGCCGCACATTGTTGCATCAGGCCACGACGGTGGCGCGGAAGACCGTCCCCGTACCGGTCAGCGTGACGGTCTCGCCCGCCGGGACGAAGACCGACTGGCCCGGTACCAGGGCGAGTTCACCCACGCGCGGAGTGCCCGCCGTGCACAGCAGGATCTGCGCGGTGGCCGCGGGCAGCGCGAGGGGCGGGGCGTCCTCGGGGCGTACGTAGCGCGAGAGCCGGAACTCGTCGATGGGGGTCTCGTACAGCTCCTCGCCGTCCGGGGCCGCTTCCGGGCGCAGGATGCCGGGGTCGGCCGCCTCGAAGCGGACCACACGGAGCAGCTCGGGGACGTCGACGTGTTTCGGGGTGAGACCGCAGCGGAGCACATTGTCCGAGTTCGCCATGATTTCGACGCCGAGGCCGCTGAGGTACGCGTGCGGGATGCCCGCACCGAGGAAGAGCGCTTCGCCGGGCTGGAGTTGGACGTGGTTGAGCAGCATCGCGGCGAGGACGCCCGGGTCGCCCGGGTAGTGGTGGGCGAGTGACGCGTACGCGGCGTAGGCGCCGCCGAGGCGTTCGGCCGCGGCGGCTGCCTCGGTGACCGTGGTCTTCATCCCGGCCGGGTCCGCGGAGAGGACGGCCGTCAGGACCTCGCGCAGCGCCGCCTCCTCGGGGTGCGCGCGCAGGATGTCCACGTACGGCTTGAGCGAGTCCACGTCGAGGGCGGCGAGCAGATCGGCCGACTCGGCCGGTGCGCGGAAGCCGCAGAGGCCGTCGAAGGGCGTGAGCGCGCAGATGAGTTCGGGCTTGTGGTTGGCGTCCTTGTAGTTGCGGTGCGGGGCATCGACCGGGACGCCGCGGCGCTCCTCGTCCTCATACCCCTCCTTCGCCTGGGCGAGGTCGGGGTGGACCTGGAGGGAGAGCGGGGCTCCGGCCGCGAGGATCTTGAGCAGGAAGGGCAGGCGCGGGCCGAACTTCGCCACCGCCCGCGCGCCCAGCTCGGCCTCCGGGGCCGCTTCGATGACGGCCGAGAGCGCCTGGTCACCGGTACCGCGGTCGATGTGGGACGGGGCTCCGGGGTGGGCGCCCAGCCACATCTCGGCCTGCGGCTCCCCGGTGGGCTCGGTGCCGGTGAGGGCCGGGAGGGCAGTGGTCGAGCCCCAGGCGTAGGGGCGCACGGTGTTGGTGAGGCGGTCCATGAGGCTACTTTCCGGGCTGCTCGGGCGGCGGTGCGGGCGGAGTGGTGTGCGGGACGGCTCTCGTACCGGGGCGCGCGCGGGTGCGGGAGCCCGGGCGCCGTTCGCGTTCAGGCCGTGGCAAGGGCGGTGTAGGCGGCGGCGAAGTCGGTGACCGCGAGGAGCTCGGCGAGGCATTCCAGCTCGCTGCCCGCCTCCGGTTCGAGCTCGCTGATCGGGGTGTCCTGGGCGAGAGCGATCTCGCGGGCGGCCGGGGCCGCGGTGAGGCCGCCCGCCGGGCGGTCGCGCAGGAGCACCACCCGGGCGTGCAGCGCCTGCGGGTCGTCCACCCGGTCACGGAAGAAGTCGTCCGGGTCGGCGTCGCCCGCGAAGGGGCCGACGAGCAGCGCGCCGTGCGCGGGCAGGGCCTCGGGCAGTTCGGCGGCGAGGGCGGGGCGGCCCGCCAGCTCGGTCAGTACGGCGGCGAAGCGGCGGCCGACGGGAGCCGCCGCGACGCCTTCGGTCCAGATGAGCGGGAGGGAGTCGGCGAGCTCCGACGCCAGGGTCTTGGCCGGGTTCGTGTACGTGGCGATGGCCGGGCCGCAGCGTTCCGCCGTGCTGTCCAGACGGTCGGCCACGCGCTGAAGGGTCTCGGGCGGCGCGGTGACCAGGCCGACCCGGTCGAGCAGGACCAGCAGCGGAGTGAGCAGGGCCCACAGCGCTCCGGGGCCGACCCCGGTGAACGGCACCTCGGTGTCCTCCTCGTACGGCGCCTCGGCCATCGGCACGACGAGACCGTGCGCACCGTCGACCGCCTCGGTCAGCGGGGAGCGGCGCGGGGCGACACCGACGACCGTGCAGCCGCGCCGGTATGCCTGTTCCGCGAGGAGTGCGAGGCCCGGCTCCGTGCCGTCGGCGGTGGCGATGAGCAGCAGGTCCACGGACCCGGCCCAGCCGGGCAGCGCCCAGCGCAGTGCGCCCGCGGCAGGGGCGACCCCCGTCGGGTGCAGCCTGGTGACCGGGGCCGCCGCGCCCGCCAGGGCGGTGAGCAGGTCGGCCACGCCGGTCGCGGCGGCGCCGGAACCGGCGACGAGTACGGCGCGGGGCCGCCCTTCCGGTTTCAGCTCGGCGAGGCCGGCCTCGGCCGCGTTCCGGGCGGCGGTACGGACACGGGCTCCGGCCTCGGCTGCGCCGCGGAGGAGTCCGCGGCGGTCGGCTCGGGCCAGGGCCTCCGGGGCGTCGAGCAACGACTCGTCGAGCATCGGGGGCTGCCTCCGATTTGCCTTGCGTGTACGGGTGCGTGCAGGGGGGCGCGGGGTGTGACGGTGAGCTGCGGCTGACGCGCGGGGCTGCACGGGGCACCGCGCGCCACTGCCGTTATGCGGGTCGGCGGGCCTCGTCGACGAGCAGGACCGGGATGCCGTCGCGGACGGGGTAGGCGAGGCCGCACTCCTTACCGGTACAGATCAGCTCCGGGTTCTCCTCGGCTGCCGACTGGTCGTCGAGCGGGGAGTGGCAGACCGGGCAGGCGAGGATCTCCAGGAGACCGGCTTCGAGCGGCATGGGGTGGTCCCTTCGAACATACGGTTTGGGCCAGGTCAGCGTACCGCCGGGGCGGGACGGGTGCGGGGGTTCGGGGCGGTTCGGGTGGGACGGGTGCGGCCCGTGGGGGCGCGGGCGACAGGTCTGCGGCGGGTGGCGCCGCTCCCGCCGGCCCGTGCCGTCAGCCGGTCCCGCGCACCAGGCGGAGGACCTCGTCGCGGACCCCGGCCATCGTCGGCTCGTCCCGTGCCTCCACGTTCAGCCTCAGCAGCGGCTCGGTGTTGGACGGGCGGAGGTTGAACCACCAGTCGGTGGACGTCACCGTCAGACCGTCCAGGCCGTCCGTCGTGATGCCGTCACGGTGTTCGTACGCCTCCCGTACCAGCGCCGTGCTGGCCGCCTGGTCGGTGACCTCGGAGTTGATCTCGCCCGAGCCGGTGTAGCGGTCGTACGGGGCGACCAGTTGCGAGAGCGTGCCGGGCTGGTTGCCCAGGGCGGCCAGGACGTGGAGGGCCGCGAGCATGCCGGTGTCGGCGTTCCAGAACTCGCGGAAGTAGTAGTGCGCCGAGTGCTCGCCGCCGAAGATCGCCCCGGTCGTGGCCATCTCCTGCTTGATGAAGGAGTGCCCCACCCGGGTGCGGACCGGGGTGCCGCCGTGCTCCCGTACGACCTCGGGGACCGACCAGGAGGTGATCAGGTTGTGGATGACGGTGCCGCCCGGGTGCGCCGCCAGTTCGCGGGCGGCCACCAGCGCGGTGATGGCGGACGGCGAGACGCCCTCGCCGCGCTCGTCGATGACGAAGCAGCGGTCCGCGTCGCCGTCGAAGGCCAGGCCCAGGTCCGCGCCGGTCTCGCGGACCTTCGCCTGGAGGTCGACGAGGTTCGCCGGGTCCAGCGGGTTGGCCTCGTGGTTGGGGAACGTCCCGTCCAGCTCGAAGTAGAGGGGCACCACGTCGAGCGGGAGCGGGGCCAGCACCGTGGGGACCGTGTGGCCGCCCATGCCGTTCCCCGCGTCCACGACGACCTTCAGCGGGCGGATCGCCGACAGGTCGACCAGGGAGAGGAGATGGGCCGCGTACTCCTTCAACGTGTCACGCTCGGTGACGGTTCCCGGAGTCGGCGCGGCCTCCGGGGCGCCGGTCGCCGACCAGGTCTCGACGAGCGTACGGATCTCCGCGAGGCCGGTGTCCTGGCCGACCGGCGAGGCCCCGGCCCGGCACATCTTGATGCCGTTGTAGCGGGCCGGGTTGTGCGAGGCCGTGAACATCGCCCCCGGCAGGTCGAATTGCCCGGACGCGAAGTACAACTGGTCGGTCGAGCAGAGGCCGATGAGGGTGACGTCCGCGCCGCGCGCCGCCGCGCCGCGCGCGAAGGCTCCGGACAGACCGGGTGACGAGGGGCGCATGTCATGGCCGACGACGATCGCCGACGCGTCCGTCACGTGTACGAAGGCGGCCCCGAACAGCTCGGCGAGCGACTCGTCCCACTGGTCGGGTACGACACCTCGCACGTCGTACGCCTTCACGACCTGCGACAAATCGACAGCACCAGCCACGTCGGTCCTCCTGATATCCGCTCTGTCCGCTATGGGCCCAGCACCCATCAAACTACCTGGGAGAACCGTGACCCCCCGCACACCGGAGCGGGCAGCGGGGCGCGCGCCGTGCGGGGCCGCACCGTCACGGCAGCATCCAGTCCAGGAGCGCCGTGCTCTGCGCCATGACGATCAGGCACATCACAAGGAGCAGTCCCAGACTCCACGGCAGCACCCTGCGCAGCAGGTCCCCCTCCTGTCCCTTGAGACCCACTGCCGCGCAGGCGATCGTCAGGTTCTGCGGGGAGATCATCTTGCCCAGGACCCCGCCCGAGCTGTTGGCGGCCGCCAGCAGCTGCGGGGAGAGCCCCGACTCGTGGGCGGCGGAGACCTGGAGTGCGCCGAAGAGGGCGTTGGACGAGGTGTCGGATCCGGAGACGGCGACCCCGAACCAGCCGAGCACGGGTGAGAGGAAGGCGAGTCCGGCGCCCGCCGCAGCGACGAAGTGGCCGATGGTCGCGGCCTGTCCGGAGAGGTTCATGACGTAGGCGAGAGCCAGGACGGAGGTGACGGTGAGGATCGCGTACCGCAGTTCGCGCACCGTCGCCGCCCACTCCCTGAGCGCGGCCCCGGCCCCCACTCCGATGACCGCGGCTGTCAGCACCCCGGCGAACAGGACCAGTGTGCCGCCGGTCGAGATGAGCGGGAGCGAGAAGACGTTGGCCGATACGGGTGTGCCGCCGGGGCCCGCGACGTCGAGGAACGGCCAGTCGAAGACCCGCGTCGCACTGTCGAACAGCCGCTTCACGGGCGGGATCTGGCCGAGCGAGAAGATCACGACGATCAGTCCGTACGGGGCGTAGGCGCGCACCACTTCGCGCCGCGGGTCCGCCTCGTCCAGGTCCTCGCTGCGTTCACCGGTGAGCACGGCGGCCCGTACCGGTTCCGTGACCGGCCTGCGGGCGCCCGGCACCGCCATCAGGGCGGCGGCGCCGACCAGCGCGGCCAGGATGTCGGCGAGCTGGACGGAGACGAAGTTCGACGCGGTGAACTGGGCTGCCGCGAAGGCGACTCCGCAGACGAGCGCGGGCGCCCAGGTCTCGCGGAGCCCGCGCCTGCCGTCCACGATCACCACCAGCAGCAGCGGTACGACGAGGGCGAGCAACGGGGTCTGCCGGCCGACGACCGAGGCGACCGTGTCCAGCGGCAAGCCGCTGACCTGTGCGAGCGTCACCACGGGTGTGCCCATGGCGCCGAAGGCGACGGGTGCGGTGTTGGCGACGAGGGCAACGACCGCCGCACGCACGGGATCGAAGCCGAGCGCCACCAGCATCACCGCGCAGATCGCCACCGGGGCCCCGAATCCGGCGAGCGCCTCAAGCAGCGCACCGAAGCAGAAGCCGATGACGAGGGCCTGGATACGGGGGTCGTCGGAGAACCGGCCGAAGGAGCGCCGCAGGATGTCGAAGTGCCGGGTGCGGACCGTCATCCGGTACACCCAGAGGGCGTTGACGACGATCCACAGGATCGGGAAGAGACCGAAGAGCGCTCCCTGAGCGCCCGAGGACAGTGTCTGCCCCAGCGGCATGCCGTACGCGGACAGGGCGACCAGGACGGCGACGGCCAGCCCGATCAGGCCCGCCCAGTGGGCTTTCATCCGTACGGCGCCGAGCAGCACCAGGACGGTGAGCAGCGGCAGAGCGGCGGTGAGTGCGGACAGAGCGAGCGAATCGGCTACGGGTTCCAGCGGCTGCACAAACACAGGGCCTCGATCCTCACGGGTGGAGGAATGCTCATGTCCATGGCAACCGGAAGTCAATGATCCGGACGAGGCCGAAGGCGGGAGCCCGGCCTGATCCGGACGGAGGACCCTGGGTCAGGACTCCGGAGAGCGCAGTACGCGGAGGTGGCCCCGGCGCCCGCTCTCGGCCGGACCGGTCTGGCGTGTACCGCCACCACCGGGTTCGGGTGCGCGCTCGTGCGGTCTGGCGGCTTCCCGTACGGCGTTGGCGAGCGCTTCGAGATCGTCACCGCTGGGCCTGGCGGGGGCCGAGCCGTCGGTGAGACGGACGACCTCCCAGCCGCGCGGGGCGGTCAACCGCTCGCCGTGCTCGGCGCACAGGTCGTAGCAGTGGGGCTCAGCGTAAGTCGCGAGCGGACCGAGAACCGCGGTCGAGTCGGCGTAGACGTACGTCAGCGTCGCGACGGCGGGGCGGCCGCACGCAGTGCGAGAACAGCGACGTACAGGGCTCACGGTATGGGACGGTACCGCACTCTTGAGCGGGCCGCGACGACTCGCCCCGGCGTCACTCCACCGTGTCGTGGCACCAGCCCTGCCCCGTCCGGGCCGGTGGCAACTCGCTTGACCTGCACGGGTACAGACGCATACAGCGAGTGACGATTCGAATCCGGTCATTCCCCCGTCGATATCCAGTCAGACGACGCGGAATCACCGATCGAAAGCAGCCGGGCCGCCGATCGTGGACCTGCCCGGAATGCTCATTCCGCGACATGCCGGCTGCACTGCGGCCGTCGGCCTCGCCGCGTCGCACGGAGAGCTACCCTGCGTCAGTGATGGACAGCTCACTACCGCCCCAGCCCGCCGAGCCCAGGCCGCGCCGCCGCGACCGGCACGGCCGGGGGATGCGCGGGCCCGTGGCACCGCCGCAGGTTCCGCTCTCGACCAGCCGGGGGGACTCCTTCCGCGATCTTGTGGCGGACTCCGTGGAGCGCCTGGAACGGCGCTGGCCCCAACTCTCCGAAGTCGACTTCCTGGTGCTCGACGTCCCGCGCGTCGAGGGCGCGGAGAACACCGACGAGTGGCCGGGCGAGTCATCCGTGCCGCTCGGCAGCGCGATCGCCGCGGAGAAGGACCGGCCCGCGCAGATCGTCGTCTACCGGCGCCCGGTCGAGATCCGCACCAAGAACCGCGACGAGCGGGCGCTGCTGGTGCACGAGGTCGTCGTGGAGCAGGTCGCCGAACTGCTCGGCCTGGCACCGGAGTCGGTCGATCCGCGGTACGGGCAGGACTGAGCCCGGCCGGTCCGCGCCCGTTGCCGGGGCGGGCCGGCCGGTACCGCGGGACGAACGGCCCGCAGGCCGGGCCGACATCCCCAGCCGGTCGTCCCGGCCACCCGCTTCCGGTCAGTCGTCCAGCAGGGACAGATCCTGCCGGGCACGCGGTACCGAGACCGTCCCCCGGTCGTCGGGGAGCGTCTGCACCGTGAACATCGGGACCCCGTCCTGCGGGAGTTCGAGCATGCGCGACGCGTAGACCTGGCCGCCGCCCGCCTCCGGCTCGACCGTCAGCGCGTACGAGCCCTTGAGCCCGGGCGGCGGGGTCGGCTTGACCGCGAGCGTCGTACCGCCCTTGACCGTGTACTCCTTGACGGCCTGGGAACCCCCGCCGCTGCCCGGCGAGGAGGTCACCTTCACCTTGGCCGTGGCGCCCGGAGCGGCCAGCGACAGCACCGAGCCCTTGGAGCGGTTGTCGGCCACTGATGCCCGTTCGCCCACCGGTGCGGTCGCCGGGATGAAGGCGACCTCCTGCTTGCTGCCCTTGCCGCGCACCACGCGCAGGGCGGCCACCACCGGCGTCCTGCCGCCGCCCGATGGGGAGAGCACCAGCGACCCCGCCGCGCCCCTGGTCACGTCGCCCAGGTCGGCGGACGAGGTCATGCCCCCCTTGAGGTGCAGCGTCTCGTGGCCCGCCGGGGTGATCGTGCCGTCGGCGCCGGCCAGCTGGACCTTGAGGTCCACGTCGTCCGAGCCCGGGGCGAGGGCCACCAGCCGTACGGAGGTGGCGTCCGCCGGGATCCCGGGCAGGACCAGCTTGTCGGCCGGGGCGGTGGAGGCGGGCAGCCAGTCGCTGCCGAGCTTGTCGTCCATGGACTGCACCACGGCGCCGACCCGGCCGGTACGGGTGCTGACATGGACGGTGAGGTTCTCGGCGGGATCGGGTGTCAGCGTCGAGAGCAGGACCGGAACCGTCGACCTCGCGGGGACCGTGATCCCCTCCCCCACCTCGGACTTGACGGCGCCGTCCTTCCCGTACAGCTCGATGTCGGCGACCGCCGCGCTGTCGTCCGGGTTGGTGAGGTGCACGTAGTCCTGGCGGGACGCCGCCGTGCTGGCGCCGGGGAACCAGAAGTCGGTGTCCGGCGCCGTGCAGTTGGTGCCGAGCACCCCGCGTGAGCCACCTGCGTCGACCGTCGTGGTCTGCTGGACGGTCCAGCCGGGGGCCAGCGGGCCGTCGGCCGAACCGATCAGAGCCGGTGTGTCGCCGCCGGACTCCTTGTCGACGACGGGCTTTCCGGGCTGCTTGAGCGACACCACCGGCTTCCCCTGGTCCGTCGCACCGCCCTTGCCCTTGCCCTTCTTCGCGTCCGTCCCGGGACCGGTGACCGACGGCAGCAACTGGGCGCTGCCGGCCGGCCCGCCGCCCTTCCCGGCCGGGGTGAAGGCCGTGTACGACGTCTCGGCGAGGTCGGACGTGCTGGGCGCCGGGCAGACCAGGCTGGAGCGTTCGACGGGCAGCCGGGCCGCGGCCTGCGGCGTGGTGGCCGCGTCCGACGGTGCGGCGACCACGGCGAAACCGGTGACGGCCGCGAGGGCTGCGACGGCCGCCGCGAGGGCGATGGCGGTGCGGTTCACTGGTTGCTCCCGTCGGGGCGGTGCTCGTTCTCGTCGGGGTAGGGCCGCTGCTGCGGCCGGCCGTAGCCGTACGGGTCGTACTGGCCGTCGGGCTGCTGCTGGTACGGGTCGTACTGCTGCTGTCCCTCGGGGTACTGGCCCTGCTGGCCGCCTCCGCCCCGGCCGTCGTCGGCGTACTGCCCTTCGCCGCCGTACTGCCCCTCACTGCCGTACTGGGCGTCCTGGCCGTACTGGCCGGGGACGTAGGTGCCGTCGTTTCCGTAGTGCCCTTCGCTGCCGTACTGCCCGGCCGGGTACTGGCTGTAGTCGCCCGTCGCGTACGCGGACTGCTCCCACTCGCCGTAGGCGGGCTGCTGCGGGATCTCCGACCCGTACTGCGGGGCGAAGCCGTCGTCGGCGGCGGGGTGCGCGGGGGCGGCCTGGGGCGCTCCCGCGGGGTCTCCGGCAGGGGCGTACGGGTCCTGTTCGCCGGGTTCACCGGCGGGGCCGTCCTCCGTGGCTCCGGTGGTGTCCGGGCCGCCCGCCGGGTCCGGTCCGTCCGTGCTCCCGGCGGCCTCGGCCTGGGCGGCGGCGCGCAGTCTGCGGGCCCTGCGGCCCTCGCCCGCCACCGGCTCGGCGGGTACGGGGAGTTCCTCCTCGGGGAGGTCGTCGTCGATCCGCTTCCGGCGGCCGGGAAGGGCGAGCACCAGCAGCACGACCGCGAGCAGCACCTGTGCCCAGACCCAGAGGGTGTGGGTGAGGGGCTCGTCGTAGCTGACATCGAGCTTCCCGCCCTGCGCGGGGAGTTCGAACCCCTGGGCCCAGCCGTCGACGGTCGTCCTGGTCAGCGAGCGGCCGTCCAGGGTGGCCTGCCAGCCGGGGGCGGCGGCGTCCGCGAGCCGCAGCACGCGGCCGGACGCGCCGGCCGGGACGGTGGTGTGGATGTCCACCGGGCCCGCGGCGACGGACTGCGGTTCGGAGCTCGCGTCCTGCGACGTGCCGGAGACGATCGTGGCCCGCGCGACCTGCCGGTCGACGCGCCAGAGCTCGCTGCCGTCCAGCTGGCTGAGCCGGCTCAGCCCCGGGGTGGCGTCGAGCACCCGGCTCATCTCGCGCGGCGCGCCGTCCCTGACCAGCAGATAGCGGATGGCGTACCCGCTGAGCTGGCTGGACTGGTCGGCGCCGGAGCCCGCGACCAGATTGGAGACGACCTTGTCGAGCCGGGGGCTGCTGCCGCCCGCGCGGGCCAGCTCCGCGTCGCCGAGCCTGCCGCCCGATCCGCGCACCAGCGTGTACGAGACCTCCGCGGGCGATGTCCCGCCGAGGATCAGGGTGCGGGCCTGGTCGCGGGTGCCGCTCTCCTCGGCGACGAACGCCGGGACCTGCACCGGGTCGCGCCGCTCCAGCGGCCCGTCCGCGCCGCTGACCATCCAGCTGAAGGCGGCGATCACCGGCGCGAGCAGCGCGGCGACGGCGATCAGCCCGGCGACCGGCTGCCGCCAGCCGAAGCTCTGCGTGGCCACGCGCCCGCGGGCGCCCTCCGCGCCGAGCACGGCGGCGGCCAGCAGCGCGAGCCCGTAGACGAGCGTGGTGGGACCGGCCCAGCCCGACCTGTTGGCCGGCACCGAGAAGACCAGACCCAGCAGCGCCACCGCCCAGGCACCGCGGATGGCGAACTGCCGCTCCCCGCGCAGCAGGGCGGCCAGCGCGGCGAGCACCACTGCGATGAGCAGCACACCGCCCGCGGTCTTCGGACCGCCGGGGCTCATGCCCAGCAGGTCGAGCGCGGAGGCCGAGCCCGTGCCGAACTCCATGCCCGCCTCGCGGAAGGAGCCCGAAGGGCCGGCGAGCAGCGAGAGCGACCAGGGCGCCAGCAGCACGAGAGGTGTACCGGCGACCGCGAGGAGGCGCAGCCCGTACGCGGTGATCTCGTCGCGGTGCAGCACCAGGACGGCGATCCCGACGACCACGGCGAGCGGCCACACGACGGGCGTGAAGGCCATGGTGAGGGTGAGCAGGAACGCGTAGGCCCAGACGGCCCGCCAGCTTCCGCGCTCCCCGCGCACTCCGGCGGCGGATACGGCGCAGCGGGCGATCAGCGGCAGCAGGACGGCGAGTACGGCGGTGCCGAGCCGCCCGGAGGCCAGGGCGCCGGTCGCGGCGGGCAGGAAGGCGTACGCGATGCTTCCCCAGGCCCGCAGCAGCCGCGATCCGGTGAGCGGGCGGGAGGCGAAGTACGCGGTGAGACCGGCCAGCGGGACCGAGCAGACCAGCAGCAGGGTGAGCGCGAGTCCGGTGTGCCCCAGCAGGACGGTGGAGAACACGGCGACGATGCCGAGGTACGGCGGGGCGGTCTGGGTGCCGCCGGTGCTGAGGGGGTGCCACACGTCGGCGTAGCGGTTCCACAGCTCCGATACGTGATCGGGCGCGGGGAGCAGGGCGCCGCCCGCGAGGGCGCCTCCGCCCAGCAGCGCCCGGCAGGCGATGAGCGACACCAGCAGGAGTACGGCGAACAGCACGGGGGCCGGTTTGCGGGCTATCCGCTTCAGCCGGGCGAACTGCTCGATCTCCAGGAAGTCGGCGTCGTCACCGCCCGGACCGGATTCGACGGCGCCGTGCCGCGAACCGGCCTCTACGTCGGAGCTACCGCCGAAATGGCCGACCACCTGCTCGGCGGTGGCCTTGACGGTGGCTCCGGGCGGCGGGAAGAGCGGCCGCAGCTCGCCCGCGTCGACCGAGCCCGCCCCCCGGGTGCGCCGTGCGGCGAGGATCCGTTCGGGGCGCAGCAGGGTGCCGACGAGCCCGGCGACCTCGTCGAGCGCCTGTCCCGGCGCCTTGCCGACCAGATAGGCGATCACTCTCAGCAGCGTGCCGAAGACCAGCCGGAGCAGGACGTACGGCAGTCCGCGGCCACGGGTGTTGACGAGCAGGGTGTAGACGGCGCCCGCTTTGTCGACGCGGTGCGGGCTGGCCACGGAGCGGCCCACGCAGTCGATGGGCCTGCGCTCGCGGGCCGATGCCTCCGCGTGCCGCAGGACGGCGTCGGGTGCGACGACGACGCTGTGGCCGGCGGCGTGTGCCCGCCAGCACAGGTCGACGTCGTCCCGCATCAGCGGCAGTCTGCGGTCGAAGCCGCCCAGTTCCTCCCAGACGTCCCGTCTGATGAGCATTCCGGCGGTCGAGACGGACAGGACGGAGCGGACCTGGTCGTGCTGGCCCTGGTCCTGTTCACGGCGGTCGAGGCCGGTCCAGCGGCGACCGCTGTTGGCGATCGAGACGCCGACTTCGAGCAGTTGCTTGCGGTCGTACCAGCCGCGCAGTTTGGGTCCGACGATGACGGCGTGCGGGTCGTTGTCGACCACGCGCAGCAGCTCGGTGAGCGCGTCGGGGTCGGGGGCGCAGTCGTCGTGGAGGAGCCAGAGCCACTGCACCGGTTCGCCGTGCGGCAGTTCGGGCATGTCATAGGTCTCGTCGCGCCAGCTGCGGCTCACCGGGTCCCAGCCGCTGGGCCGCTTCAGGTACGGCAGTTCCTCGGGGGTGAGGACTCCGGCGGTGCGGGCCGCCTCGTCGACGGCGGCACCGAAGCCGGTACGGCGGGCGAGGTGCAACACCCGCTCGGCGCCGAGCGCTTCGGTGACCAGGCTCGCGGACGCGTCGGCGCTGCCGGTGTCGGCCGCGACGACGTTCTGGACGGGCCGCTCCTGGCCGAGCAGCCCGGCGAGCGCGTCGGGCAGCCAGCGGGCGCCGTCGTGGGTGACGAGCACCGCGGTGACGACGTGCTGCGGGAATTCGGGTGGGTGTGCGGGAGCGAACGCAGGCGTTGCGGCCTCGTAAGGGGCCGTCGATTGGCTGTGCACGGACATCGAGGTACGGGCCCCTCCGGCCGGAGTCCGGGTGGCGTGGCCCCCCGGAAGGCTGGTGTGCGGATGCGGTGGACGCACGCGCCCCGTGGGGGCGTTGGTGCATCGCGGACGGGGCCCCACACTAACGGCTGGCTCGGACAGCGGTCCGCCGCCCGCCCCAGGGGGCGGGCGGCGGACCGGATGCGGTGCGTGGGCTGGTGCCGGTAACCCGGCCGGGCGGCCGGAGAGCGCGGCCGGTGACGTGCCCGCACAGTGGCCGCACAGTGGCTGGACAGCGACCGGACGGGGCCTAGACAGCGGCCTTTTTCAGCCGTCGCCGCTCACGCTCGGAGAGACCGCCCCAGATGCCGAACCGCTCGTCGTTGGCGAGGGCGTACTCAAGACATTCGGAGCGCACCTCGCAGGCGAGGCAGACCTTCTTGGCCTCGCGGGTGGACCCGCCCTTCTCGGGGAAGAAGGACTCGGGGTCGGTCTGGGCGCACAGCGCGCGCTCCTGCCAGCCGAATTCCTCGTCCGCGTCCTCGACCAGCAGTTGCTGGAACAGCTCGGTCATGTGCGCCCCTTGTCCGTCTTTGCGTCCCCGTGTTGCTGTCGCTACCGATTTCGGCCGAACGACACGAGTGAAATTACAAGTGTGTGGATCCGGGCCAGTCAAGCCGAGATCTGCTATTGGGCCCCTTATTCACTCTGCGGAACCAAGGCTATGCGGAAAGTGTTCAAATCACTAAAAACCTGACACATGCCACTGGCCCATACCTGCGCCTTCCCCGTCCGGGAGGGGTGACGCCCTCCTGGACTGAGACTCCGCCGAAGCCGGTCCCGTTCGCGCTCCGCCCACCGAAGCGATCAAGATCACAGTCCGGTCACGAGATCCCTGCGACGTTTGCGGTGGGGCTTGCTGCGCCACATCTCCGCGGCGACACACGAACAAACCTCTCTCCGGACGGAGTAACCGGATGAGGTGAAAGATTACGCCCAAATCGGGCATTGAGTTGACAGGGGGAACGAGAGCCGTTCTTCTAGTTCTCATGCCAGCGACCGCAGCGTTCTCCGTGACCCACGCCCGTGGGTTCCGCAGCGCTGTCCAGGCGTGCTGTTGCTGTTCCAGCTGTTGATGCCACCGAGCTCCAGCGTCTTTCCGCAGCCCTGACTGCACCTCTTTCTGCGACACCCCAGCACTTTCACTGCCGAGGAACCCCCGCACCATGAACAGCGACAGCGACCTCCAGATCGCCGGCGACATCCTCGCCGTCCAGCACCTGCTCCAGCCCGCCCGCGAGCACCCGGCCACCGTGGCCGAGTTCGCCGGGCTCGCCCGCTCCATCGCCGCGGACCGCAGCCAGTGGGCCCACCTCGTCGAGTACGACGCGGTCACCCGCTGGTACCACCGGCTCCGCACCGTTCCCCAGGCTCTCGGGCGCGCTCACGCAGGGGAGACCCCACTCGGATACGAGATCTGGCTGCTCAGCTGGGTTCCGGGGCAGGGCAGCGGGCCGCACGACCACGGGCGTTCGTCCGGTGTGCTGACCGTCCTCGACGGCAGGCTGACCGAGCGGACCGAACGCGGCGGGCAGGTACTGGAGGCGGGCGCCCAGCGCGTCTTCGCGCCGGGGTACGCCCACGAGGTCGTCAACGACTCACTGGAACCGGCCGTCAGCCTGCACGTCTACTACCCGGGCCTGACCGAGATGCCGATGCACAGCCCGCAGTGCGCGGTCCCGGCCGCACAGGACGCCGTACCCGCCTGACAGTCCAGCCCTCCCCCGGCTACCGCTGGGTGGTGCCGTGCCCGGCCACCACCGCTCATGGGATCAGGCTTCGCCTGACAGACTGTCCGCATGCGCATTGTGGTTCTGGCCGGCGGTATCGGTGGTGCCCGATTCCTGCGTGGCCTCAAGCAGGCCGCGCCTGACGCGGACATCACCGTCATCGGCAACACCGGTGACGACATCCATCTGTTCGGGCTGAAGGTCTGCCCCGACCTCGACACGGTGATGTACACCCTCGGCGGTGGCATCAACGAGGAGCAGGGCTGGGGGCGTACCGACGAGTCCTTCACCGTGAAGGAGGAGCTCGCCGCGTACGGCGTGGGACCCGAGTGGTTCGGGCTCGGCGACCGTGACTTCGCGACGCACATCGTCCGTACCCAGATGCTCGGCGCGGGCTATCCGCTGAGCGCTGTCACCGAGGCCCTGTGCGAGCGGTGGCAGCCGGGTGTGCGGCTCATCCCGATGTCGGACGACCGCATCGAGACACATGTGGCCGTAGACATCGACGGCGAGCGCAAGGCCATTCACTTCCAGGAGTACTGGGTGCGGCTGCGCGCGTCCGTCGAGGCCGCGGCCGTCGTGCCGGTCGGCGCCGACCGGGCGAAGCCCGCGCCGGGCGTGCTCGACGCCATCGCGGCGGCCGACGTCGTCATCTTCCCGCCGTCCAACCCGGTGGTCTCGGTCGGCACCATCCTCGCCGTGCCCGGTATCCGGGAGGCCATCGCCGACGCGGGTGTGCCGGTCGTCGGGCTCTCGCCCATCGTCGGGGACGCCCCGGTGCGCGGGATGGCCGACAAGGTTCTCGCCGCCGTCGGCGTCGAGTCGACGGCGGCCGCGGTGGCCGAACACTACGGTTCCGGCCTGCTGGACGGCTGGCTGGTCGACACCGTCGACGCCGCGTCCGTGGCCCGGATCGAGGAGGCGGGCATCCGCTGCCGGGCCGTGCCGCTGATGATGACCGACCTGGACGCGACCGCGGTGATGGCCCGCGAGGCGCTCACCCTGGCCGAAGAGGTCAGGGCGTGACGTCCTTCCGGGTCTGGGCCGTGCCCGGACTGCCCGAGGTGGGCCAGGGCGACGACCTCGCCAAGCTGATCGCGACCGCGTCGCCCGACCTCGCGGACGGCGATGTCGTCCTCGTCACCTCCAAGATCGTCTCCAAGTCCGAGGGCCGGATCGTCCAGGCCGAGGACCGCGAGGCGGCCATCGACGCGGAGACGGTACGGGTGGTGGCGCGGCGCGGCACGCTCCGTATCGTCGAGAACCGGCAGGGCCTGGTGATGGCCGCCGCCGGGGTCGACGCCTCCAACACCCCTTCCGGGACAGTGCTGTTGCTCCCCGAGGACTCCGACAGGTCGGCGCGGGCCATTCGCGAGGGCCTGCGGGACGCGCTGGGCGTGACGGTGGGCGTGATCGTCACGGACACCTTCGGACGGCCGTGGCGCAGTGGCCTCACCGATGTGGCGATCGGGGCCTCCGGGGTGCGGGTCCTCGACGATCTGCGCGGCGGCACCGACGCGCACGGCAACCCGCTGAGCGCCACGGTCGTCGCCACCGCCGACGAACTGGCCGCCGCGGGCGACCTGGTGAAGGGCAAGGCGGCGGGGCTGCCGGTCGCGGTGGTCCGCGGTCTGCCGCACGTCGTCACGGCACCGGCTTCCGCGTCCGGCGCAGACGACGACGCTTCCGGGGGCGCCCGTGCCCTGGTGCGCGTCGCCGCCGACGACATGTTCCGGCTCGGTACGTCCGAGGCGGTACGGGAAGCGGTCACCCAGCGGCGTACGGTCCGCGACTTCGCCGACGATCCGGTGGACCCGGGCGCGGTGCGCCGCGCGGTCGCGGCGGCGGTCACCGCGCCGGCCCCGCACCACACGACGCCGTGGCGTTTCGTCCTGCTGGAGTCGGCGGCGGCGCGCACCCGGTTGCTGGACGCGATGCGGGACGCGTGGATCGCGGATCTGCGGCGCGACGGCAAGTCGGACGAGTCCATCGCCAAACGGGTGCGGCGCGGTGAAGTGCTGCGGCGGGCGCCGTACTTGGCGGTGCCCTGCATGGTGCTCGACGGCGCGCACACGTACGGCGATGCCCGGCGGGACGCGGCGGAGCGCGAGATGTTCAGCGTCGCGACCGGTGCGGGTGTGCAGAACTTCCTGGTGGCGCTCGCGGGCGAGCGGCTGGGGTCGGCCTGGGTCTCCTCGACGATGTTCTGCCGGGACGTGGTGCGGGAGGTGCTGGCGCTGCCCGCGGAGTGGGAGCCGATGGGGGCCGTGGCGATCGGCCGCCCGGCCGCGCCCGCGGCGCCACGTGCGGCGCGCGAGGTGGAGGCGTTCATCACGGTGCGGTGAGGGGGCCGGCGGGGTGCGGTGCGGCTGCGCCGCCTTTCGGGACTCCGCCCCGGACCCCGCTCCTCAATCGCCGGAGGGGCTGGGGTGTCACAGCCGGGCGATGTCCGTGCGGGGCATCTTCGGGACTCGGCGCTGCGGCACCCGACCCGTCAGCAGGATCAGCCGGACCGCGCGGTGGCGCTGGCCCGCGTACGGTTCCAGGAGTTCCAGCATCCCGTCGTCGTCGACGCCCCGGCGGCCCGTCAGCGCGTAACCGACGATGCCCGGCAGGTGCAGGTCGCCGACCGTGACCGCGTCCGGTGCTCCGACGGCACGCTGGAGCGTCTCCGCCGAGGTCCAGGGGCCGATGCCGGGAATCAGCTCCAGCCTGCGGGCCGCGTCGGCGGGCTCCATCCCCACCGCCTCCTCCAGCCGGCGGGCCACCCGTACCGCGCGCAGGATCGTGGACGCGCGCTTGTTGTCGACGCCCGCGCGGTGCCACTCCCAGGACGGGATGAGCGACCAGCCGCGCGGATCGGGCATGACGTACATGTGCTCGGGGGCGGGACCCGGCGCCGGTGTGCCGGACGCGCGGAGCAGCCTGCGCCAGCCGCGGTACGCCTCGTCCGCCGTGACCTTCTGCTCCAGGACCGAGGGGATCAGCGACTCCAGGACCAGACCGGTGCGGCAGAGCCTGAGGTGGGGGCGGCGGCGGTGCGCGTCGGCGACCACCCGGTGGCGCGGTACGAATTCCGACGGGTCGTCCAGCTCGCCCAGCAGCCCGGGAAGCCCGGCGAGCAGCCAGCCGGCGCCGGGGCCCCATGCCTCCGCCCCGTCCGGCGTGATCCGGAGTGTGCCCGGTCCCTCCGGTGTGCGGCTGGCCCGCCACACCGCCCCGTCGGGCGTCGCCCGGTACGTGGGATCCCAGGGGCCACGGCGCAGCACCCCGAGGACCAGACCGAGGTCGACGGGGCTGTACTGACCCGGGGCCCGGGCTGTGAAACGTCCTGCCACCCCGTAGAGGCTACTGGTCCGACGAGAAGCGCACGGAACCGTCCGGCAGCGCGGCCCCGCACCAGATCCGTATGCCGGCGCGCAGCTCGTTGTCCGCGCCCACCTGCGCGCCGTCTCCGATCACCGCGCCGGTCAGCACCGAGCGGGCCCCGATCCGGGCACCGGCCCCGATCAGCGAGTCGGTGACCACCGCGCCCGGCTCGATGACCGCGTGGTCGAGAACGGTGCTGCCCTCGATCCTGGCGCCCTGACCGACGACCGCGCCCGCGCCGATCACCGTGCCGCCGGTCACCTTGGCGTCGGCGGCCACGGTGGCGGTGTCGAGGATCAGCCGGTCGCCGCAGCGGCCCGGGACGGCCGGCGACGGGGCGTGCCCGAGCACGAGGTCGGCGGAGCCCCGTACGAAAGCCTGCGGGGTGCCCAGGTCGAGCCAGTAGGTGGAGTCGACCATGCCCTGGAGGTGGGCGCCCGAGCCGAGCAGGCCGGGGAAGGTCTCCCGTTCCACCGAGACCGGGCGCCCGGCCGGGATGGTGTCGATGACCGAGCGCGTGAAGACGTACGCGCCCGCGTTGATCTGGTCGGTGACGATCTCCTCGGGCGTCTGCGGCTTCTCCAGGAAGGCCGTCACCCGGCCGGTGGCGTCCGTGGGCACGAGCCCGAAGGCGCGCGGGTCGTCCACCCGCGTGAGGTGGAGGGAGACGTCCGCGCCGGAGGCCTCGTGGGTGGTCACGAGGGCCTCGATGTCCAGGCCCGTGAGGATGTCCCCGTTGAAGATGAGGACCGGCTCGTCCGGCCCCGAGCGCAGACGTTCCGCGACGTTGCGGATGGCGCCGCCCGTGCCCAGCGGCTCCTCCTCGGTGACGTACTCCAGGTGCAGACCCAGGGCTGACCCGTCGCCGAAGTACGGCTCGAAGACCTCCGCGAGGTACGACGTGGCGAGCACGATGTGGTCGACCCCGGCGGCCCGCGCGCGGACCAGCTGGTGGGTGAGGAACGGGACTCCCGCCGCCGGGACCATCGGTTTGGGTGTGTTGACCGTGAGCGGCCGCAGCCGCGTGCCCTTGCCGCCGACCAGGAGAATCGCTTCTGTCACCTTGACGTCTCTGCTTCCTGCTGGGGCGGTCCTTGAACGGCTGGCCAGTGTATGCAGACGGTGGGGTACGGGTGCGGGCAGGCCGTGAGGAGCTGCCGGGACTCAGCGGCCCTGGTCCCGGGCGGCTGCGCTGCGGATCGCGCCGAGCTTGGCGTAGAGGCGGGCTCCGGGGCACTCGGTGGAGAACCCGTCACGGTGTCCGGAGATCACGTTCAGCGTCACGTCGGTGCCCTCCTGGTAGCGGTTGCCGCCGCCCGACACCAGGGTGGTCTTCCCGGCCGGGTCGGCGCCGGTCAGCCCGAGCTTCCACGCCGAGAAGCGGGACAGCGCGGTGATGACGGCGGCGGGCGGGTTGGTCGAGGTGAAGGTGCCGAGTACGGCGACGCCGGTGCTGTCGGAGTTGAACCCGAGGGTGTGGGCGCCCTGGACGGGCTTGGTCACCCCGCCCGCGCGGCCCTCGTAGATGGTGCCGCACTTGTCGATGACGAAGTTGTAGCCGATGTCCCGCCAGCCGAGGCTCTTCACGTGGTACCGGTAGATGCCGCGCAGCAGCGAGGGGGCCTCCGCGCACGTGTAGTTGTTGCCCGTCGCGGTGTGGTGGACGAAGGCGGCCTTCACGGTGTCCGTGTAGAGGACGGCCGGCTCGCGGACGCTCTCGTCGGCGCCCCAGCCCTTGCGGGTGACGATGCGCGGCCGGGGCGCGACGTAAGGGCCGGCCTTGGTCCCCGTGGACTGCTCCAGCTCGGCCACGGTGGCGTCCTTGCTGAGGGCGGGCAGTTCGGTGGGCTCGGCCTGCCCGGCGGACTCGGAACCGCCGGTGTTCGGGTCGGCTGCCGTGGGATCGGCCGTTGTCGGGTCGGCTGCCGTGGGGTCAGCCGCGGTCGGGTCGGCAGCCGTCGGGTCAGCCGCGGTCGGGTCGGACGGTTGTGGGTCCGGGTCCGGGCCGGGGTCGACGAGGTCCAGCCGCAGCCCCTTCGGGAGCGAGGCGGCCGCGGCGCGGGTGGAACCGGTGGGGGCCTTCGCGCGTACGCGGACCTGGACGGCGTCCGAGTCGCCCACCCAGAGCGGGGCGGTGGATCCGCGCACGGCGGACGACTCGGCCTCCGCCGTGCCGGGGTCGGGCGCGTGGTCGTCGTTCCGGGTCTCGACCGACTGCCAGCCGGTCCACGCCGCGGAACCCACCGGCCGGGTCCGTACCTGGACGGTGCCGTCCAGGTGCGCCTTCTTGTCGTTCCAGACCACCCCGACCAGCGAGAACGGCTTGACCTTCCGCCTGGAGAGCCCGGCGGCGGCCGAGTGGTCCGTGGAGCGGTCGGCGGAGAGCTGGTTGAGCCGCAGCGACTGGGTGGAGCCGGGGAACGGCGTGGCCGGTGAGCCGGCGCGGGGCGTGGTCGCACCGGCCGGTGCGGCGAAGGGGAGGGTGAGCGCGGCGGCACACGCCACGGCGATCGAGGCGGAGAGCGCAGAGGCAGTCATAGGAGCACGCATAGCTACGATTTGGACATACCCCCCGGTCTCTGTCCATCGCAGAACTGACGCCGTATCGGCTGACCGGCGCGGCCGGCCGGCCGCCGAATCCGCGGCGGCAGCCGTCCCCGGCACACCCCCCGACGTACGCTTCGCGCATGACTGCCAGCGACCACACCCCCGCCGACCTGCTGCGATCCGCGCTCGCTCTGGAACCGGCACGTCCTCTTGTCACGTTCTACGACGATGCGACCGGCGAACGCGTCGAACTTTCCGTGGCGACCTTCGCCAATTGGGTGGCCAAGACCGCGAATCTGCTCCAGGGCGAGCTGTCGGCGGAGCCGGGCGACCGGCTCGCCCTGCTGCTCCCGGCGCACTGGCAGAGCGCCGTGTGGCTGCTCGCCTGCTCGTCCGTGGGCGTGGTCGCCGACGTCGGCGGCGATCCGGCCACGGCCGACCTGGTGGTCAGCGGCCCCGACACCCTCGAACAGGCGCGTTCCTGCGGCGGGGAGCGCGTGGCACTGGCGCTGCGCCCGCTCGGCGGTCGCTTCCCCCAGCCGCCGGCCGGCTTCGCCGACTACGCGGTCGAGGTCCCCAGCCAGGGCGACCGCTTCGTGCCGTACGCCCCGGTCGACCCGGACGCGCCCGCGCTCGTGGTCGGCGGGACCGAGCTGTCCGGCGCGCAGGTGGTGGACCGGGCGATGCACGACGCGGCGGGCGTCGGACTCGCCCCGGGCGCACGGCTGCTGTCGGGGCGGCCGTACGACAGCTGGGACGGTCTCTCGACCGGGCTGTACGCCCCGCTCGCGGCGGGCGCCTCGGTGGTGCTCTGCCGCAACCTCGGCCGGCTGGCCGACGGCGCTCTCGAAAAGCGCGTCGAGAGCGAGCGGGTCACGCACTCCGTCGCGCACTGACGGGCCACTCGTCTGGCCCACCCCAGGACGAGCCCCCGGGAACACGCGCGGTCCGCGGTACATGATCAGGAGAGAGCACAACCAAGCGCGCGGTTCAGTCGTCTATCCGTTCGATCGGCGGCCCAGCGCGTCGCCGACTCCGTGAAGGATGGACGCAGACGTGACGGACAGTGCTGGCACGCCCGACGACGAGCCGCAGACGGACGCCCAGGACACGGAGTCGCCACACGCCGCCCCGGAGCCGCCGCCCCGGCACAAGCGGCACTGGCTGCGCTGGACCGCTCTCGGGGTCTCGTTCGTCGTGCTCGTCGCCGCGGGTGTCGGCTGGTGGTTCTACAACAAGCTCGACCACAACATCAAGACGGACAACACCGCGACCGCCGAGCTGCGCGCGTACGAGAAGGAGCGCCCCGCGGCCGGCGCGGCCGGTGCCGAGAACATCCTGCTCATCGGGTCCGACTCGCGCGCCGGCGACAACAGGAAGTACGGGCGGGACGAGGGGTCGCAGCGTTCCGACACCACGATCCTGCTGCATCTGGCCGCGGACAGGAAGAGCGCGACGGCGGTGTCGCTGCCGCGCGACCTGATGTCGCACGTGCCGAGCTGCATCAAGGCGGACAAGACCCATACGAAGAAGCAGTTCGTGCAGTTCAACTGGGCGTTCGAGTTCGGCGGCACCGCCTGCACCGTCCGTACCGTGGAGAACATGACCGGGGTCCGGGTCGACCACTACATGGTGGTCGACTTCAACGGCTTCAAGGGCATGGTGAACGCGGTCGACGGCGTCGAGGTCTGCCTCAAGAAGCCGGTGGACGACAAGGACGCCCACCTCAAGCTGCCCGCGGGCCGCCAGACGCTCAACGGCGAGCAGGCGCTGGGATACGTACGCGTCCGGCACTCCATCGGCAACGGCAGCGACACCGAACGCATGCAGCGCCAGCAGGAGTTCCTCGGTTCGCTGGTGAAGAAGGTGCAGAGCAACGGCGTTCTGCTGAACCCGACGCGGCTCTACCCGGTGCTGGACGCGGCGACCAAGTCGGTGACCACGGACCCCGGTCTGGACACCCTCAGGGATCTGTACGACCTGACGCGGCGGATGCGCGACATCCCCACCGACAAGATCCAGTTCCTGACGGTGCCGCGCGAGCCGTACGTCAACAACCGCAACCGCGACCAGCTCGTACAGCCGGACGCCGACCGGCTCTTCAAACGGCTCCGTGACGACGCCCCGGTGACCGTGACCAAGGGCAGCACCGGAACCCCCGCGGGGACGCCGGGAGCGGCGAGCGCCGGAGGCGCGTCGGACACCGGCGGGAAGGGCAAGTCGTCGCCTTCTCCGCAGGACACTTTCCCGGGGACAAACGCGGCTGCCGCGGCCTGCGGGTAAAACAATTCTCAAACCCGCATCCGCAGGGCATGTGGATTGGGTGGTATGCCCAGTTGTAAGCGCCAAGGAATGTGTCCCGCACGTCGCTGGACATTGATCCGGGCAGATAGTGTGACGCGATCCGGTGCATCCGGCCATGTGGTCGCGCACTGCAGGACGAAAGACCGAGCGCCCGGGGGGAGGGCGCCTCGCGTGGCACCGACGGAGGACACAGGCAACCGTGGACGCGCATAGCCGTGGGCGGGACGATATCGACCCCGCAGACCAGTGGGTGCTCAACCCGGAAACCGGCAATTACGAACTGCGACTGAACCCCTCCGGACCGCAGTCGGGGGACAGATCGCGGCCGGACACCGACTCTGCCTCCGGCCGCACACGGCGCAGGGATTCGCTGCCGGAGCAGTCCTCCCGCAGGCGCTCGCAGCAGCAGTCCCCGCCCCAGTCGCCGCGCCGCGACGTGCCCGGTCAGCGCAGCCGCAGGGCGTCGGGCGGCGGGCAGGACGGCGGTCCCGGGAGCGGGCCGCAGACGGCGGCGGGCCGCCGCAAGCGCAAACAGCAGAAGTCGCGCAGGAAGAAGGCGCTGATGTGGACCGGTGGCGTGACCGCCATCGTCCTCGTCGCCGGCTCCACCGGCGCGTACCTGCTGTACGAGCACTTCAACAACAACATCAACAAGATCGACGTGGTCGGCGGCACCTCGGGCTCCGCCAAGGACCGGGCCGTCAACATCCTGCTGATCGGTACGGACAAGCGCACCGGCAAGGGCAACGAGGGCTACGGTGACAAGGGGAGTGTCGGCCACGCCGACACCAACATCCTCTTCCACGTCTCCAAGGACCGGACGAACGCGACCGCGCTCTCCATCCCCCGCGACCTGATCACCGACATCCCGGACTGCCAGATCAAGCAGCCCGACGGATCGACCAAGACGATTCCCGGCACGTCGCAGGTCCGCTTCAACACCAGCCTGGGGCAGGACGACCGCGACCCCGGCTGCACCATGAAGACGGTCAAGGCGATCACCGGTCTGACGGTCGATCACTTCATGATGGCCGACTTCAACGCCATCAAGACGCTCAGTACCGCGGTGGGCGGTGTCGACGTCTGTGTGGCGCACCCCGTGGACGACGCGGAGTCGCATCTCAAGCTCCCGGCGGGGAAGTCCAAGGTCGAGGGCGAGCAGGCGCTGGCCTTCGTCAGGACCCGGCACAGCTTCGGCAACCACGGCGACCTGGACCGGATCCAGGTGCAGCAGCAGTTCCTGGCCTCGCTGATACGCAAGATGACGTCGGGTGACACGCTCACCAGCCCCACCAAGCTCTACAGCCTGGCGAACGCGGCGACCAAGGCGCTCACCGTCGACAGCGGCATCGGGAGCATCGACCACCTCAAGAGCCTGGCGCTGGACCTGAAGTCGGTGAACCCGAAGAACGTCACCTTCACCACGCTGCCGGTCGTCGACAACCCGGCGGAGACGAAGGTGCACCTCACCGTCGTCGTGAACCACGCCCAGGCGGACCCGCTGTTCTCGATGATGCGCGGCGACGTCTCGCTCACCGAGGTCAAGAAGGAGAAGAAGGCCGCCGCGAGCAAGCAGGAGGCGCTCCTCAAGGGGTCGCAGGCCAACGCGTCCGACGTCCGGGTCAAGGTACTCAACGGCGGGGCCCAGCCCGGATCGGCGCAGACCACGCTGACCTGGCTGCAGAACACCGAGGGCGTACTGAAGTCGGAGAACGGCGGCAACTACAAGCCCGATCTGGCCAAGACGACTCTCACGTACGCGCCGAACCAGGCGGACCAGGCCCGCAAGCTCGCCGACATCATGGGCCTGCCCGCGTCGGCACTCAAGCCGGGCACGAAGGACTCCGTCGGGCTCACCCCGATGACCCTCGTGCTCGGGGCGGACTTCAAGGGCGCCGGCACGCCGATAACGGCGCCGGCAAAGGCACCGGCCGACATCCAGAAGGTCGAAGCCGACAAGACCGTGTGCTCCAAGTGACACCAGGTCACCGGGGAATACGCATACCTGAGTAGCAGGGGGGACCTGGTGGGACAGAGCAGCACGCGAGGGGAGGGGACTCGGCCGCGCGTTCCGGGGCCGGGCAGGCCCGGCAGGGACGACGGCCTGTCCGCCGGGTCGCCGGGGACCGACCGGCCCGGCCCCGGCGGCCCGGCAGGCGGCCGCAGGAGCCACAAGCAGCAGACGCCGCGACGGCGCGCGCGGCGCGGGAAACGCCGAATACTCCGCTGGGTGGCGGGGGCCGCGGCGCTGCTGATCATCGGCACCGCGGGCGCGGGGTATCTCTACTACCGCCACCTGAACGGCAATCTGCAGAAGAGCGCCCTCAACCTCGGCGCCCACCAGGTCCCGAAGCCGACGGCCAACGCGGCGGGCCAGACCCCGCTGAACATCCTGCTGATCGGCTCGGACGCGCGGGACTCCAAGGAGAACCAGAAGCTCGGCGGCGCCAAGAGCACCTTCGGCGGCCTTCCCCTGGCGGATGTGCAGATGCTGCTGCACGTCTCGGCCGACCGCAGCAACATGTCGGTCATCAGCCTGCCGCGCGACACCGTGCTGAAGATCCCCAAGTGCACGGACGAGAACGGCAAGACCTATGCGGCGACGGGCTGGACCCTGGCCAACGAGTCGCTCGGCCGCGGCGGCCCCGGCTGCACCGTCGCCACCTGGGAATCCCTCACCGGCATCCACATCGACCACTTCATGAAGATCGATTTCTCCGGCGTGGTCTCCATGGCCGACGCGATCGGCGGGGTGCCGGTCTGCGTGGACGCCAACGTGTACTCGCACACCCGCGACGGCCACGGCTCGGGGCTCAAGCTGAAGAAGGGCACCACGTCGGTCAAGGGGCAGCAGGCGCTCCAGTGGCTGCGGACGCGGTACGGGTTCTGGCCGGACACCGACGTCGTACGGACCAAGGCCCAGCACGAGTACATGAATTCCATGGTCCGCCAGCTGCGCAAGGGCACCAAGCTCACCGACCCCGGCAAGCTCATGGACCTCGCGGAATCGGCCACCAGGGCGCTCAAGGTCGACAACGGAATCGGCACGGTCAAGAAGCTGTACGACCTCGCCGGGGAGCTTCAGAAGGTCCCGACATCGCGGATCACCATGACGACCATGCCGAACGTGAACTCCGTACGGCCCGGGTTCGAGGAGAAGGTCGACCCGAAGGCGGGTGACGCGGACAAGCTGTTCGCCATGGTCAGGGACGACACCCCGCTGGACGGCAAGGGCGCGAAGAAGAAGAAGCCCGCCGAGAAGGTCTCCGACGATCCGGCGGCGCCCAAGGGCGACATCGGTATCACCGTGCGGAACGGCACGGCGGGCGACGGCGGGCTCCCGTCGAAGGGCCGGGCCGGCGAGATCGCAACACTGCTGACCGGGCAGGGCTTCGCACGCGCCGCAGCCGATCAGACGCTCGACCCGCAGAAGAACACCGAGGTGCTCTTCCCCAGCGCCGATCTGGAGGGCGACGCGCAGGCGGTGGCGAAGGCCATGGGCGTGCCGCTGAAGTCCGTGAAGAAGTCCACCCAGGTCACCGGGGTCACGGTGGTCGTGGGAAGCGACTGGCGTACGGGCACGGTGTTCCCCAAGTCCACGGCGGACGACGGAAAGACGCCGGACTCGGCCAACGCGCTGCACGGGGACGACGAGTCGGCGTGCATGAACGTCGACAAGGCATACACCTGGACCGCGTAGCTCCGGCGCTGCCCGGCGTACGAAAGGGCCGGACCCGGCAACCGGGTCCGGCCCTTTCGTGAGTGAACCTCAGGCCGCGGTGCGGACCGCCGGGCGGCGACTGGCGATGACCTTGCGGGCCAGCGCGCGCGGACTGGTCAGGAAGCCGAAGCCCCAGCACATGTGCATGGTGGCCAGGGCCACCGGAATCCGCACCCGCGCCTTCGCCGACAGCCCCTTGCCGGCCGGCAGCGAGCCCGCCGCGATGGCCGCGACGTAGCCGGCGGGCACCAGGAAGGCCCACGGGGTGACGGCCGCACCGACCACGATGCCCGCCGCGATGGCGCAGACCGCGGTCGGCGGGGCGAGGTAGCGGAGGTTGATCGAGCCCTCGTGGTAGCGGGCGACGACATGGCGCCAGCGGCCGTAGTCCTTGTACTGCTTGGCGAGCGCGCGGACCGAGGGGCGCGGGCGGTACTGGACGCGCAGCTCGGGCGAGAACCAGATCAGGCCGCCCGCCTCACGGATCCGGAAGTTCAGCTCCCAGTCCTGGGCGCGGATGAACTCCTCGTTGTACCCGCCCTGCTGCTCCAGCGCCTCACGCCGGAAGACGCCCAGGTAGACGGTCTCGGCGGGGGCCGCCTTGCCGCCGGTGTGGAACGCCGCGTTGCCGACGCCGATCTTGGAGGTCATCGCGGCTGCGACCGCGTCCTCCCAGGCGTTCTCGCCCTCGGCGTGCATGATCCCGCCGACGTTCATCGCGCCGGTCTCCTCCAGGAGGCGGACCGCGGTGGCGATGTAGTCCGGCGAGAGCATGCCGTGGCCGTCGACCCGCACCACGACGGGGTGGCTGGACGCCTTGATGGCGGCGTTGAGCGCGGCGGGCGTACGGCCGGTGGGGTTGGCGACGGTGTGGACCCGGGGGTCCTCCCGTACCAGCTCGGCGGCGATCTCCTCGGTGCGGTCGGACGACGGGCCGATGGCGATCACCACCTCCATCTCGCCGTCGTACTCCTGCTCCAGGATGTGGCGGACCGAGTTGCGCAGATGCCGCTCCTCATTGAGGACCGGCATGATCACTGAAACAGCGGGCGTGGCGTGCGTGGCGTCCATAGGACGGTCACGTTACCGCGAACGAGGGACACCGGGCGCGGCGGCCGGGTGGCCTACCCGGGATGTTGATCACAGCGGCTTACGGTGGGCGCTTCTCCTGCCCGTCCCCCGCGGAGGTGTCCCAGTTTCCCCCGTGCCCCCGCCCCGCCGCAGAAGGCCGCCGCCGCGCCGCCCGCCCCGCCCCCGCTGGGGCATGCGCATCACCACCACCCTGTCCGTCCTGGTGCTGGGCGCCGGTGGGATCGGCCACGCGCTCATCGGCGAGCTGGACGGCATCGGCCGCGTCGACCCGTTCAAGGACATGAAGAACCGTCCCGCGCCTGGCCGCGGCATGAACGTGCTGCTCGTCGGCACCGACGGCCGCGACAAGATCACACCGGCGGAGAAGAAGAAGTACCACCTGGGCGGTGCGCCCTGTCACTGCACCGACACCGTCATGCTCGTCCACGTCTCGGCGGACCGCTCCCGGGTGAGCGTCGTGAGCCTGCCCCGGGACAGCTACGCGGTGGTGCCCGAGCACACCGACCCGGCCACCGGGAAGCGCGTCACCGCCCACCCGGTCCGGCTCAACGCGGCGTACGCCCAGGGCGGCCCCCAGCTCACGGTGCAGACCGTGGAGAAGATGACCGGCGTCCAGATCAACCACTATCTGGAGGTCGACTTCACGAGCTTCATGAAGACGGTGGACGTGCTCGGCGGCGTCGACATCTGCACCGTCCGCCCGCTGAAGGACTCGTACACCGGGCTCAATCTGCCGGTGGGGACGAGCAAGCTCAACGGCGGGCAGGCCCTCCAGTACGTACGCTCCCGGCACCTCGACGCGGCGTCCGACCTGGGCCGGATGCAGCGCCAGCAGCGCTTCATGGCCTCTCTCATCGCCAAGACGACCAGCAGCGGTGTTCTGCTGAACCCGGTCAAGTTCCGCGATGTCGCGTCCACGGTCTTCGGCTCGGTCCGGGCCGACAAGGGCTTCGGCCCGGACGAGATGCTCTCCCTCGGGCAGGCGATGCGGGGCTTCAGGCCGTCGTCGTCGGAGTTCACCTCCGTACCGATCGGGCAGATGAACTACCGGGTCAAGGGCATCGGCTCGACGGTGAAATGGGACCCGGTGAAGGCCGGGAAGCTCTTCGGGGAGATCCGAGAGGACGTGCCGATCGCGGTGCACCGGTCGGCGGCGCCCAAGGGGCAGAAGGTCGACGTGCCTCCCAACCAGGTCAGGGTGCAGGTGGCCAACGGCACATCGACCACCGGCCTGGCCGCCCGCGCGGACAAGGCCCTGCGCTCCACCGGCTTCCTCTCCTCGCTCGCGGTCGCGGTCCCCGGCCGGCCGGTGGCGTCGGACACCAAGCGCACGGTCATCGAGTACGACCCGCGCTGGGACCGGTCGGTGCGTTCGCTGGCGGCGGCGCTGCCGCACGCCGAGCTGCGGCCGGTGGCGGGGATCGGCTCCACGCTGCGGGTGACACTCGGCTCGGACTTCAGGACGGTGACGCCGGTCCGGGCGGACGAGCCGGATCCGGGCAGGTTCGCGGCGGTCACGGGCGACCAGGTGGTCTGCAAGTAGCGCCGCCCGGCCGGCCCGTGCGGCCGGCCCTGGCCGTCAGTCGTCGATGCCGTCGGCGATGCGCTGCTCCCTGAGCTCCTTGATCGCACGGCGCCGGGCCAGCCGGTGGGTGCGGCGGATCTGCGCCTCCTGGTAGCGCCGCTTGTCACGCTCGCTGCCGGGGAGCACCGGCGGTACGGCCCGGGGCTTGCCGTCCGCGTCCACCGCGGCGAAGACGAGGTAGGCACTGCCGACCTGCTGGGCCGGTGACGACTCGTTCCACCGCTCGGCCAGGACCCGTACGCCGACCTCCATCGAGGACCGGCCGGTCCAGTTGACCTGGGCCTTCACATGCACCAGGTCGCCGACCCTGACCGGCTCCAGGAAGACCATCTCGTCCATCGACGCGGTGACCGCGGGCCCGCCGGAGTGCCGGCCGGCCACGGCGCCCGCCGCGTCGTCCACCAGTTTCATGATCACGCCACCGTGCACGGTACCGAGGAGGTTGGTGTCGTTGCCCGTCATGATGTGACTCAGGGTGGTTCGTGAGGCCGAGGTGGGCTTGCCCGGAAGATCTGTCATACGTGCCACCTTAGGCCGGGCGCGCGCCGCGGGACTTTGCATCAGCTCTGCAACAGCACGGCCCCGATTCCACACCCGCCCTGTAATACACACGCACCGTGACGGCACACTGGTCCACATGGACGACAGGGACCGCTACGGACGCGGCAGCGAGAGCGCGCAGCCCGAGAACGCACGGGTCATGCGGCACGTGCAGCGTTCGACGCCACCTGCCCAGCGGCAGTACGGCGGACAGCAGCAGGACCAGGGTTACGACGACGGGTACGACTCCGCGTACGACAGTGGCTACAACACGGGCCAGGTCTACGGGCAGGGCGGTCCCAGCGGGCCCGGCAGCCGCAGAGGCCAGGGCGGTCAGGGCACCGGCGGCCCTCACACCCCCCGCACGGGCACCCCTCCGAACTGGCGCCGCCGCATCAAGATCGGCGCGCTGGTCCTGGTCGTCGCGATCCTCGGCGTCTCCATCGGTACGTACTTCTGGGCCGACGGGAAGCTGCGCCGCGAGGTCGACCTGTCCAAGGTCATCGACCGCCCCGCCACGGGCAAGGGAACGAACTACCTGATCGTCGGCTCGGACAGCCGCGACGGCATGTCGGCGGCCGACAAGAAGAAGCTGCACACCGGCTCCGCCGAGGGCAAGCGCACCGACTCCATGATCATCCTGCACGTCGGTGACCACGGGAACACGATGGTCTCGCTGCCCCGCGACTCGAACGTCACGATCCCGTCGTACAAGGGCTCCGACTCCGGCAAGCTGTACCCGAACACCGGCCGGCAGACGAAGCTGAACGCGGCGTACGCGGAGGACGGCCCGGAGCTGCTGGTGCGCACCGTCGAGTACAACACCGGTCTGCACATCGACCACTACGCGGAGATCGGCTTCGACGGCTTCGCGAGCATCGTGGACGCGGTCGGCGGGGTCCAGCTGGACATTCCGCAGGCGTTCAAGGACAAGGACTCCGGCGCCGACTTCCCGGCGGGCAAGCAGACGCTCAACGGCAGCCAGGCCCTGGCCTTCGTCCGCACCCGGCACGCGTTCGCGGCCAGCGACCTCCAGCGCACGAAGAACCAGCAGAAGTTCCTGTCGGCCCTGGCCTCCCAGACGGCGACCCCGTCCACGATCCTGAACCCCTTCAAGCTCTACCCGGTGATGGGCGCCGGCCTGGACACGGTGATCGTGGACAAGGACATGAGCCTGTGGAACCTGGCGTCGATGTTCTGGGCCATGAAGGGTGTGTCGGGCGGCGACGGCAAGCAGATGAACATGCCGATCTCGGGCTCCACCGGCGGCAACCTGGTCTGGGACAAGACCAAGACCAAGCAGCTGATGCAGGAGCTGAAGGACGACGACACGGTGACGGTCTCGGGCAACTGAGACCTCACCTCCCGGACACGGTCACGGGCACCTGAGACCTGCCGTCCTGGATCGAGAACAGGCCCCCCGGAGCTGAACTTGAGCTCGGGGGGCCTGTTCCGTGTATGTCCGGGGGCCTGTGCTGTGTACGCACGTCCCGCGCTCCGCCCGGCCGGGCTACTCCGCGTGCGTGATCGTGCCCCACTCGTCCATGGTGGGGCGGATCTTCATGGGCTCCTGGATGTCCGTGTCCGACCGCCGCGGAGGCTCGGGGCCGTCCGGACCGATGCGCATCATGCGCTCCACCCGGACGATCTGGAAGCACCGCCCCCGCACGCGCAGTTCATTGGGCCTGCGCTGCTGGGTGAACCGCTCGGCCGCCCGCGCGTACACCGCGGCGTCCCGTTGCTCACTGGTCTTCCCGAACATCGGCAGCGACTCGGTCAGATAGCGGACCAGCGACCGCCGCGCCTCCTGCGGGGTGGCGCACTGCATGCCCACCATCGACCAGGAGTCCTCCTTGTGCTCCATGATCCGAAAGGTGACGGGCAGCAGCACCAGGCCGGGGTGGGTCGTCACCGCCCGCTGGGAGTCCGCCAGCACGTCGGGCGGGAAGCGCCGCGAGGTGTACGCGAGCGACAGCAGGCCGACCCGGTCCAGACCCTCGGTCAGTCCGACCGCCGCGCTGTGGTCGATCACGAAGCCCTCGGTGCGCGACACCGGGGGGACCCGCGGCTCGTCCCAGCCGTCCGTATCGACGTCGGTGGGCCTGGGCGGCTCCAGCCGGCCCCCGCCGATCCTGGCGAACTCGTCGGCGCGCACGATGCGGTACCGGGTGCCCCAGGCGGACACGGTGTTCAGCGGCTCGGTCTCCAACCGGGCCACCGCCGCCAGCAGTTCGCGCCGTTCCAGGTGGTCGTCGGTCTCGTCCTTCGCCTTGAGCCAGAGGTACGAGTTGAGCTCGTCCCGGGCGTCCTGCGGATACCCGGTGTCCATCCCGCCGAGCAGCCGCCACCGCGGCCGCTCACCACGCCGCTGCTCGGCGAAGCCGAAGAGCGGCCCCCGGACCACGATCTCCCCGTACGTGCGCGCCGAGGCCATCGCGTCCAGCTCGGTGACTTCGGAGACGGGGTCGTCCCGGCGCTGCACATTGATGAAGAACCGCCCCGGCGACTGCGTCTGCTGCTCCTGATCCTCCATGCCGACAGTGTGCAGAGGGCCGGCGGCACCGGGCAGGGGAAATGCAGAAATACAGTCCGCTTCGGTCGTTGCTGCCGTATACCTGTACGTTTCGCGACAGGGCGTGCAGGGGCAGAACCGAGGGAGCCCCGGCGGCGGACCAGGTCCAGCGGATCGTGATGGCCCGCAACCTGCCGTAGCCGCGCTGGAACGCGCGCCTCGTTGGCGTTCGCGGACCCAACAACCGCCCTCTTGACCTCGTCAACCCAAAGGGTGAGGCTCACGTAACAGACTGCAACGCAGTGCGACGCTCGCAGCAGGAGGGCGCACCATGGGTTACACCTTCATCGGCAAAGACCCCGAGTCCGACGTGAACGGGTGCCCGGCGGTTTGGGTGGATGACGACCGACGGCTACTCGTACAGGGGCGGCGAGCCGGGGAAGACGTGCAGGCTCGGACGGTGGCTGACTCGCCGCGAGCCGAGGATGAGACGCTGATCGTTCTGGAACCGAGGATGATCCCGCTCCTCAAGGAGGCTATCCGTGTCGCAGAGTCTGGCTGAGTTCGCCGATCTGCTCAGGCAGTGCGAGCGCTCAGCAGTGCACCTTGAGACCCGCGACGCATACGCCGTCCCCGGGGAACACCCTGCCTTCGACGCCTGGCTAGCAGGGGAACGGAAGGACTGGGATGACCGCTCGTCGTGGTGGCGTGAGGACTGGCACGGCCTCATCCAGGACATGACCGCAAAAGGTGTGGCGGTGCACCGCGCGCGGGTGGTGGGTGAGCCCGTCTCGGACTACATCAAGTGGGAGCATTACGTCACGTATGGCAACGTCGCTTGCGGGGAGGAAGTCCGGTGGCTGCCGCGTCGGCAGGCGTCCGACCTGCTGTTGCCCGGAAACGATTTCTGGCTCTTTGACGGCAAGCTAGTCCAGTTCAACGTCTTTGATGGTGACGGTCGTTGGATGCACACGGACTTCACAGATGACGCGGGCGTGGCGGCACGGTGTGCCGACATGTTCGAGGCTGTCTGGGAGCGAGCTGTCCCGCACAACAAGTACAACGTCTGACAGAACAGCGGCCAGTCCATGACCTCACCTCTGTCAACGGCTGAAGAGGCCCATAAGGCAGTTGCCGACCGGCTTACTCGCATGATGGAAGACGCGGATCTATCGGGGGCCCGGCTGGCCGCTCTGTGCGGGTGGGACCGTTCCAAGTCTCACCGGATCACGCACCGGAAGACGATCCCGAAGCCCGCCGACATCCGCGCATGGTGCACGGCATGCGGAAGGCCCGAAGAAGCTGAAGCGCTGATAGAGACCACGCGCACGGCCAAGACCCTGTACGTCCAGTGGACCCAGTACCTGAAGGGTGGCCTCAGCAAGGCCCAACGCAGCGGCATCTACCAGGAGACACGTTCCTTCCGTGTGTATAGCTGCGGGGTCCTCCCCGGGATGCTCCAGACGGAAGCGTACGCGCGGGGCATTCTCCGTAAGATCCGTCGCTTCAGGAGTCTTCCTGACGACGTCGAGGATGCCGTACAGGCGCGTCTGGAGCGCTCGGCCGCCACTCTCCGGGGAAATCAAGTGTCCGTCCTCATCGAGGAGTCGGCCCTGTACATGCCGATGACCGACCCTCCGCAGCATGCGCAACAACTGGAACACTTCGTGTCCGTCATCGGGCACCCCAACCTGGCTTTCGGGATCATCCCCCACATGTCACGCCGCCCGGTATGGCCCATCGAATCCTTCTACGCATTCGATGATCGCGAAGTTCAGGTGGAAACCCTGACCGCCATGGTTCGGGTGACGAATCGAGCCGAGATCGACGTGTACCTGAGCGCGTTCGCTCAGATGGCACGAACCGCTGTGTACGGCTCGAATGCCAAAGCCTTGATCAGGAAGGCCCTCGACGCTACCGAGGAATGAAGACGTACAACACCATGCAACATCCGCCCTGCCTGGCTGCCCCTCTTTCTACCGTTCTTGGCACAGCCAGTTGGCAGTCGGAGGCAAGCATGGTGATGACCATCGCGGTCTATCGAGTGACGAGGGACGGCATCACGGAGCGGGTTCCGAAACATGAGGTGGCACCTGCTTCAGAGCCTTCCGCGTCGAATCGCTTCCCGTTGTGTCGCTGCCCCGTTCACGCGGATAGCCCATGTGCTCCCGAGAGCGAGCGCCGCATCCGGGACGGCGTCTGAACACAACTGGCCAACCGCACGCTCCACGCAACCCTTCCCCCTGGAGGCACGCACAATGAGCACAGCCGTTCAGACCCGTACCCGTGAGCCGCAGATCATCCTCAACGCACTGGCCCATCGAGTGCCCCACCTGATCACCGACACCGAGCCGACGCTGTGGGATCGAGAAATCGCTCTCCTGCTGCGCGACAACAGCGTCATGACCCGTAACACTGCCGAACGACTGCTGGGCCAGGCCATCGCGTACACGATCACCGCTATGGAGCGGAAGGGCGTGGACATGGGTGTCGGCTACACGGTGGACGTGGCCGTTCACGCCCTGATCCTGGACACTCCGCTGTACTTCGCTCTGTGCGACGAACACAACAGCGGCCAGTACAAGCACCACGCTCCCCTGATCCAGCGGCGCTGCGACGGCACCGTGACGCGGACGGCCGGCATCCTGCGGGACAACGGGTTCGCCGTAGACGATGAGCTGTGGGACACGGACGCGGCGGAGTGCTCGCCGTGCGACAACAAGGTGCCCGACAGCCACTAGCGCCGCCCTGTACGGGGTGCCCCGCCTTCCCCCAGGGCGGGGCACCGAACCAATGTGGAACTGAGGACGACAGTTGCCCGCTCAGCACAACATCGACTCTGAACGCGAACTCTGGGACGCCTTCGCCGAGAGCACGAAGGACAAGGCCCTGGAGGCTGAACCGGTGGTCGGCTGGACGCAGTACGCCGGACACGGTCCAGGGCCTGAACTCCTGGGTTCGCCGAGAACGGCACTGGAAATCGGCTGCGGTACTGGGCGAGCGTCGGCGTTCCTTCTGAACCAGGGAGTCAAGGTCACGGGCCTGGACCTGTCTCCGGTCGCCGTCAAACACCTGACCGAACGCTGGGGACCTATGGGGGCGGAGTTCATTTGTGCGGAAGTGCTTGAGCACCTCGCGGCGAGCACCAAGACGTACGACGCCATCTACTCAATCTTCGGAGCGGTTTGGTTCACCGACCCGGTGAAGCTCTTCCCGCTGATCGCCAAGCGGCTCAACCCTGGTGGCAGGTTGGTCTTCTCCCAACCTCCGGCCATCCCAGGGGCCTACGGCCCCCAGGGTATGTACAAAGGCGGCTTCGCGGGCAAGGCCATGTTCACCTACCGGTACAGCTACACACCCCGTAAGTGGGCCGCGCTTCTCGCCAAGAATGGTTTCGAGGACATCGACGCAACCGTCCTGGGCGCCCCCACCGAGGGACACATCGGAACCCTGATCGTACGCGGCGTAAAGCGCTGACCTCCTGGACATACGAACACCCCCGCTGGAACTCAAGCTGGCGGGGGCCACTTCTCAAGGTCACCGGGACGGCATCGAAGGGACTGCCCCACCTTCCGGAACGGAATCTCCCGCGTTCGCCAGTTGTCGTACACCCACGATTTCGGCACTTCCAGGTACAAAGCCCCCGAGCGGCCATCGGGGGCTGTAGAGATATCAAGTTGAACTGTCCGGGCGCTAACTTCCTCCGCGCGCCATAGAGCCCAAATCTTCTCGGTCTTGTCGGTCAACTCCCCACCGGCCTTGCCGGCGAGCGTGCTTGGGTATCCCTCCCGGCGTGCCCTCTTCAAGTGGTCCTTGACCGTCTCCGGGCGGCGGCCAATCAGTCGAGCGAAGCGAGCCAGGGATCGGGGGCAGGGGCGCCGACGTCGGCCATGGCCTTGCAGGTAAACGCAAGCGTGGCCAAGTAGCGCTCGGACACGCCCTCTTCGGCCAAGAGCTGGCCGGCCGTTTCTCCCGTCTTGTCGAGCTGCTGCGATACGTCGTCCAACGTGCGCTGCATCTCGCGGGCGGGCGGCCATCGCAAGCATGCTGCCTCCGGCGCGGACGACCCCACCGGAGGCAGGCGGAAGTCGCCTGAGAGGGCCCATGCGAACGACCCCCGGCAGAGTGCCGGGGGTCGCTGTGTTTGTGCAGGTGAGAGGCAGTTTCCCGTCCGGTGTCAGCCCAGGGTATCCCCAGCATGACGCCCATGATCGGCCCGAAAAGGACTCGAACAGACCGGAAGCCGGTCACAGTCCGCGAGCCATCGAAAATGGCTGCTGACCTAGGAAAACCCAGTTACGGCAGGTTCCGCGCCATGACGATCCGCTGGACCTGGTTCGTGCCTTCATAAATCTGGGTGATCTTCGCGTCGCGCATCATGCGCTCCACCGGGTAGTCGCGCGTGTAGCCGTACCCGCCCAGGAGCTGGACCGCGTCCGTCGTGACCTCCATCGCGACGTCCGAGGCGAAGCACTTGGCGGCGGCGCCGAAGAACGTCAGGTCGCCGTCGAGGCGCTCCGACTTCGCGGCGGCCGAGTAGGTGAGCTGGCGGGCCGCTTCGAGCTTCATCGCCATGTCCGCGAGCATGAACTGGATGCCCTGGAAGTCGCCGATCGGCTTGCCGAACTGCTTGCGCTCCTGGACGTAGCCCTTGGCGTAGTCGAGTGCGCCCTGCGCGATGCCGATGGCCTGGGCGGCGATCGTGATGCGGGTGTGGTCCAGGGTCTTCATCGCCGTGGCGAAGCCGGTGCCCTCCTCGCCGATCATGCGGTCGGCGGGGATCCGGACGTTGTCCAGATAGACCTCGCGGGTCGGGGAGCCCTTGATGCCGAGCTTCTTCTCCGGGGCCCCGAAGGAGACGCCCTCGTCGGACTTCTCGACCACGAAGGCGCTGATGCCCTTGGAGCGCTTGGTGGGGTCGGTGACGGCCATGACCGTGTAGTACTCGGAGACGCCCGCGTTGGTGATCCAGCGCTTGACGCCATTGAGCACCCAGAAGTCGCCGTCGCGCACGGCCCTGGTCTTCATGCCCGCCGCGTCCGAACCCGCGTCGGGCTCGCTCAGGCAGTACGAGAACATGCCCTCGCCCTTGGCCAGGCGGCTCATGTACTTCCTCTTGAGGTCCTCGGAGCCCGAGAGGATCACCGGGAGCGAGCCCAGCTTGTTCACGGCCGGGATCAGGGAGGAGGACGCGCAGACGCGGGCCACCTCCTCGATGACGATGACCGTGGCGAGCGCGTCGGCCCCGGCACCGCCGTACTCCTCGGGTACGTGGACGGCGTGCAGATCAGCGGCGGTCAGCGCGTCCAGTGCCTCCTGCGGGAAGCGGGCCTCCTCGTCGACCGCGGCGGCGAAAGGTGCGATCTTCGCCTCGGCCAGGGCACGGACCGAGTCGCGGAGCATGTCGTGCTCTTCGGCCGGGCGGTACAGGTCGAAATCGGGCGAACCTGCCAAGGTCACTCACTCCCCAGAATGCTAACTACCGTTAAGTAACCCAATTTTAGGGGCTGCGTGCCCGCAGGGATACGTGAGGTTGGCGACAGGGGTGGGGCAGGGCGTCGAACAGCCCGACTATGCTCGGGCGCGCACCCGATCCCGTACGCCTCCTGGAGCTTCCTGATGGCCCTGAAAATCACCGTGATCGGTACCGGCTATCTCGGTGCCACCCACGCCGCGGCCATGGCTGAGCTGGGATTCGACGTACTCGGTCTCGACATCGTCCCCGAGAAGATCGAGATGCTCTCGCAGGGGCGGGTCCCCATGTACGAGCCCGGCCTCGAAGAGCTTCTGCAGCGGCACGTCGCGGGGATCGAGGGAGCGACCGGACGCCTGCGCTTCACCACGTCGTGGGAGGAGGCCGGCGAGTTCGGCGACGTCCACTTCGTGTGCTGCAACACCCCGCAGAAGCACGGCGAGTACGCCTGCGACATGTCGTACGTCGACAACGCGTTCCGCTGGCTCGCACCGCATCTGAAGCGGGACGCGCTGGTCGTCGGCAAGTCGACCGTGCCGGTCGGCAGTGCCGCCAGGCTCGCCGGGGTGCTCCGGGAGCTGGCGCCCGCCGGTGAGGGGGTGGAGCTGGCGTGGAACCCGGAGTTCCTGCGGGAGGGCTTCGCCGTCAAGGACACCCTGCACCCCGACCGGATCGTCGTCGGCGTGGAGAGCGAGAGGGCCGAGAAGCTGCTGCGCGAGGTGTACGCGGGGCCGGTGGGCGAGGGGTCACCGTTCGTGGTGACCGACTTCCCCACCGCCGAGCTGGTCAAGACCGCGGCGAACTCCTTCCTCGCCACGAAGATCTCCTTCATCAACGCGATGGCCGAGGTCTGCGAGGCGGCCGACGGCGACGTCGCGAAGCTGGCGGAGGCGCTCGGGCACGACGAGCGCATCGGCAAGAAGTTCCTGCGGGCCGGGATCGGCTTCGGCGGTGGCTGCCTGCCCAAGGACATCAGGGCCTTCATGGCCCGCGCGGGCGAACTGGGCGCCGACCAGGCGCTGACCTTCCTCCGCGAGGTCGACTCGATCAACATGCGGCGCCGCGGCCACATGGTGGAGCTGGCACGGGAGGCCGTGGGCGGCGGCTCGTTCCTGGGCAAGCGGGTCGCGGTGCTCGGCGCGACCTTCAAGCCGGACTCGGACGACGTACGGGACTCCCCCGCGCTGAACGTCGCGGGGCAGATCCACCTCCAGGGCGGCCAGGTCACGGTGTACGACCCCAAGGGCATGGAGAACGCCCGCCGCCTCTTCCCGACGCTCGGCTACGCGGAGACCGCACTGGACGCCGTGCGCGGCGCCGACGTCGTCCTGCACCTCACGGAGTGGCGCGAGTTCCGCGAGCTGGACCCGGCGGCGCTGGGGGCGGTGGCCTCCGAGCGGATACTGCTGGACGGCCGCAACGCGCTGGACCCGGTGGCATGGCGGGAGGCCGGCTGGGTGTACCGGGCTATGGGACGCCCGCGGGCCTAGGCCCTGTCCGGTACGACGTCAGCCCCCGCCGGGCCCTGGCGGGGGCTCCGGCTGGGGGCTCCAGGCAGGGGCTGCGGCTTCAGCCGTCCAGCCCGGCCAGCGTCGCGTTGGACGGGCCCCGCTCGGCCTGGATACCGCGGGCGACATCCTCCGCCGTGCGCAGCACCCGTACCGCGTTCTGCCAGGTCAGCTTCGCCAGATCCGGCTTCGACCAGCCGCGTCCGATCAGCTCACCGATCAGGTTCGGGTAGCCCGCCACGTCCTCCAGGCCGGCCGGTGTGAAGGCCGTGCCGTCGTAGTCGCCGCCGATGCCGATGTGGTCGACGCCTGCGACCTCGCGCATGTGGTCCAGGTGGTCGGCGACCGTCGACGCGGTGGCCATCGGGCGGGGGTGCGCCTCCTCGAAGGCGCGCTGGACCTTCAGCCCCGCGGGGGTGGTGTTCAGGTGGTGCAGCCCGTGGGTGCGCATGTTCTCGTCCGCGCGGGCGGTCCAGGCGACCGCCTCGGGGAGGATGAACTTCGGGACGAACGTGGCCATCGCCACACCGCCGTTCGCCGGGAGCAGCGCGAGGACGTCGTCCGGGATGTTGCGCGGGTGGTCGCAGACCGTACGGGACGAGGAGTGCGAGAAGATCACCGGCGCCGTCGAGGTCGCCAGTGCGTCGCGCATCGTGGACGCCGCCACGTGCGAGAGGTCCACGAGCATGCCGGTGCGGTTCATCTCGCGGACGACCTCGTGGCCGAAGGCGGTCAGCCCGCGGGCCTTCACGACATCGGTCGCGGAGTCCGCCCAGGCGATGTTGTCGTTGTGCGTGAGCGTCATGTAGCGCACGCCCAGGGCGTGCAGGGCGCGCAGCGTGCCCAGCGAGTTGTTGATGGAGTGGCCGCCCTCGGCGCCCATCAGTGAGGCGATACGGCCCTGGCTCCTGGCCTTCTCCATGTCGTCGGCCGTCAGCGCGCGGACCAGATCGCCCGGGTAGCGGGTGAGCAGCTGGTCCACGGCGTCGATCTGCTCCAGCGTGGCGCTGACCGCGTCCTCGCCCGCCATGTCGCTGCGGACGTAGACCGACCAGAACTGCGCGCCGACGCCGCCCTTGCGCAGCCGGTGCAGGTCGGTGTGGAGATGGCCCGTCTGGTCGCGGGCGATGTCCAGCGCGTCGAGGTCGTACCGGACGTTCTCGCGCAGCGCCCAGGGCAGGTCGTTGTGGCCGTCCACGACCGGGTACTCGGCGAGCAGGTCCAGCGCTTCGGTGAGGTGATTGCTCATGGGGCCGCCTACTTTCCGAATCCGAAGGTTTCCGCGCCCGACGCCCTGGCCCGCAGCCGGGTGCCCTTCTCCGTCGCTTCGTCGTTCAGCTTCTGCTGGAACTCCCGCATCTTGTCCTGGAGCCCGGGGTCGGACGCGGCCAGGATGCGTACGGCGAGCAGCCCGGCGTTGCGCGCGCCGCCCACCGAGACCGTGGCGACCGGGACGCCGGCCGGCATCTGCACGATGGAGAGCAGCGAGTCCATGCCGTCCAGGTACTTCAGCGGCACCGGGACGCCGATGACCGGCAGCGGGCTGACCGAGGCCAGCATGCCCGGCAGATGGGCCGCTCCCCCGGCGCCCGCGATGATCGCCCGCAGGCCCCGTCCGGCGGCCTGCTCGCCGTACGCGATCATCTCGCGCGGCATCCGGTGGGCGGAGACGACGTCCACCTCGTACGCCACCCCGAACTCGTCCAGGGCCTTGGCCGCCGCCTCCATGACGGGCCAGTCGGAGTCCGAGCCCATCACGATGCCGATGACAGCCGCGGAGGCTGAAGGAGTTGCCGGAGAGGTCATTCGGTGATCGTCCCTCGCAGGTATCCGGCGGCGTGACGGGCGCGGTCCAGCACGTCGTCGAGGTCGTCGCCGTAGGTGTTGACGTGGCCGACCTTGCGCCCCGGCTTCACGTCCTTGCCGTACATGTGGATCTTGAGCTGGGGGTCGCGGGCCATGCAGTGCAGATAGGCCTGGTACATGTCCGGGTAGTCGCCGCCCAGGACGTTGCACATGACCGTCCAGCCGGCGCGCGGGCGGGGGTCGCCCAGCGGCAGGTCCAGGACCGCGCGCACGTGGTTGGCGAACTGCGAGGTGATCGCGCCGTCCTGGGTCCAGTGGCCGGAGTTGTGCGGGCGCATCGCCAGCTCGTTGACGAGGATGCCCGGCCTGCCGTCGGGTCCGCGGGTCTCGAAGAGTTCGACCGCGAGGTGGCCGGTCACGTCCAGCTCGTCGGCGATCCGCAGGGCGAGCTGCTGGGCCTCGCCCGCCAGCTCCTCGCTGATGCCGGGCGCGGGAGCGATCACGGTGTCGCAGACCCCGTCGACCTGCTGGGACTCCACCACCGGGTAGGCCACCGCCTGGCCGTGCGGGGAGCGTACGACGTTGGCCGCCAGCTCCCGTACGAAGTCGACCTTCTCCTCGGCCAGGACCGGGACGCCCGCCTTGAAGGGGGCCTCGGCGTCCGCGAGGGAGCGTACGAACCAGACACCCTTGCCGTCGTAGCCGCCGCGGACCGTCTTGAGGATGACCGGGAAACCGCCCACCTCGTCCGCGAAGGCGACCGCGTCGGCCGGGTCGGAGACGATGCGGTGGCGGGGGCAGGGGGCACCGATCGCGGTGAGTCTCTCGCGCATCACCCCCTTGTCCTGGGCGTGCACCAGCGCGTCCGGGCCGGGCCGGACGGGGATGCCGTCCGCCTCCAGCGCGCGCAGATGCGCGGTGGGCACGTGCTCGTGGTCGAAGGTGATCACGTCGCAGCCGCGCGCGAAGTCGCGCAGCGTGTCCAGGTCGCGGTAGTCGCCGATGACGACGTCGCTGACCACCTGGGCCGCCGAGTCCTGCGGGGTGTCACTGAGCAACTTGAATCTGAGGCCGAGGGGGATACCCGCCTCGTGGGTCATCCGGGCGAGCTGTCCGCCACCGACCATGCCGACTACGGGGAACGTCACGTACCCCAGGGTATCCGCAGGCCCGCGGCCCGCATGCCAGCCGTCACAGCCTTGACCGGGCACCCGAACGGAGCACTGGCTAGCATGGTCGCGTTGACTCAATCGACCGAACGGGGCTATCGACCACCATGAGCGATTCCGGCGGGATGCGGACGCGGGTGCAGCGGCTCTGGCGCGAGGTCGCCAAGTTCGGCGCGGTGGGCGCACTGGGCCTGCTGGTCAACATGGTGGCGTTCAACCTGCTCCGCCACACGACCTCCCTCCAGGTGGTGCGGGCCAGCGTGCTGGCGACCGTCATCGCGGTCGTCTTCAACTACGCCGGCCTGCGGTACTTCGCCTACCGGGACCGCGAGAAGAGCGGCCGGGCCCGCGAGATGGGGCTGTTCCTGCTCTTCAGCCTGGTCGGGGCGATCATCGAGAACGGGATCCTGTACGCGGCGACGTACGGCGCCGACTGGAACTCGCCCCTGCAGAGCAACTTCTTCAAGTTCCTCGGTATCGCCGTCGCGACGCTCTTCCGCTTCTGGTCCTACCGCACCTGGGTGTTCCGGACGCTGCCCGCGCCGGAGGCGGCCCCCGGGCCGGCCCCCGGGCCGCTGGTCGAGGCCCGCCAGGAGTAGCCCCCGGCCGGGTCGCGCTCCGGTCACCGGATCGTCGGCGGCGGGTCCTGCGGATCCGGGAGACTGTTCTGCTTCAACGGGTCCTTCGACACCCGGCTCAGGAAGAGCGCGAAGACCGGCGGGTGCTGCTGGAGCATTTCGAGCCGTCCGCCGTCCGCCTCCGCCAGATCCCGGGCCACGGCGAGGCCGATGCCGGTGGAGTTGCGGCCGCTGATGGTCCGCTCGAAGATCCGCGCGCCGAGGTCGGGCGGCACCCCCGGCCCCTCGTCCGTCACCTCGACGACCGTCTGGGTGCCGGTGACCCGGGTACGGACGGCGACGGTGCCACCGCCGTGCATCAGCGAGTTCTCGATCAGGGCGGCCATCACCTGGGCCACCGCGCCGGGGGTGCCGATGGCCTGCAGCCCGCGCTTCCCCGACCGTACGATCGCGCGCCCCGCGCTGCGGTAGGCCGGGCGCCACTCCTGGAGCTGCTGGGTGACGACCTCGTCCAGGTCGAAGGTGACGGCGGATCCGGTGCGCGGGTCGCGGGAGTTGGTCAGCAGCCGCTCCACGACGTCGGTCAGCCGCTCGACCTGGGTCAGCGCGATGGTCGCCTCCTCCTTCACCGTGTCCAGGTCCTCGGTGAGGGTGATCTCCTCCAGCCGCATGGAGAGCGCGGTCAGCGGCGTACGGAGCTGGTGCGAGGCGTCGGCGGCCAGCCGTCGCTCGGCGGTCAGCATCCGGGTGATCCGCTCGGCCGACGAGTCCAGCACATCGGCGACCCGGTCCAGTTCGGGCACCGCGTACCGCTTGTGCCGGGGGCGCGGGTCACCGGAGCCGAGACGTTCCGCGGTCTCGGCGAGGTCGGTGAGCGGCGAGGTGAGCTTGTTGGCCTGGCGTACGGCGAGGAGCACCGCCGAGACGATCGCGAGGAGGGCCACCGCGCCGATGATGAGCAGGGTGCGGCCGACCTCGCGGGTCACCGTGGAACCCGCTTCCTCGACCGTGACCTCCTCGCCGTCGGCGCCGCTCGCCCTGCCGCGGATGACGCTGCCCTCCGGCTGGGTGCCGAGCCTGATGGTGTCCCGGCCGGGGATCTTGATCACCGCGTAACGGTGGGCGTCGACCTGGTCGTGCAGGATCGACTCGGTGACCCGTTCGTCGCCGACGATCCGGCTCTCGATGATGCTCGCGAGGCGCAACGCCTCGGAGTCCACACTCTCCTGGGCACTGCTGCTGATGGTGCGCGTCTCGACGATGACGAGCGAGACGCCGAAGACGGCGATCACGACGAGCACGACGGCGAGCGTGGAGTTGATGAGTCGGCGGCGCATGCGGCAAGTGTCGCAGTCGGCGCCCGCGGGACCGGCACTGTCCGGCCGCTGCGGTACCGCCGGGGCGGGTACGGCCGCGGGCCGTCCCGGCAGTACCGGTACGGCCCGCGGCCTCAGCTTCCGGCCCGGGGCCTCAGCTCTTCTCGAAGCGGAAGCCGACGCCCCGCACGGTGGCGATGTAGCGCGGGTTCGCCGCGTCGTCGCCGAGCTTCTTGCGCAGCCAGGAGATGTGCATGTCGAGCGTCTTGGTGGACGACCACCAGGTGGTGTCCCAGACCTCGCGCATCAGCTGGTCCCGGGTGACGACCCGGCCGGCGTCCCGGACCAGGACCCGCAGCAGGTCGAACTCCTTTGCCGTGAGCTGGAGTTCCTCGTCGCCCATCCAGGCGCGGTGCGACTCGACGTCGATCCGTACGCCGTGCGTGGCGGGCTGCGGGGCGGTGTCGGCGGCGCCACGGCGCAGCAGGGCCCGTACCCGCGCCAGCAGTTCGGCGAGCCGGAACGGCTTGGTGACGTAGTCGTCGGCGCCGGCGTCCAGGCCGACCACGGTGTCGACCTCGTCGGCGCGGGCGGTGAGCACCAGGACGGGCACGGTGTGCCCGTCGGCGCGCAGCCGCCTGGCCACCTCAAGACCGTCCATGCCGGGCAGGCCCAGATCCAGGACGACCAGGTCGATCCCTCCTTGAAGGCCGGCGTCGAGCGCGGTCGGTCCGTCTTCCCGCACCTCGACCTCGTAACCCTCCCGACGCAGTGCGCGGGCCAGCGGCTCCGAGATGGATGCGTCGTCCTCGGCGAGCAGTACACGGGTCATGAAGGTGATGGTAGACCGCGACGGGTCGTGCTCGTGAGGTGATCGCGAAGGGCTGCGGCTCTGGGTGGCAATGCGGATTGTTACCTTCGAATACAGTGGCTGGTTCCGGCATTCACCTGTGATCCATGTCTCAACCCCTTTCAAATGCCGCAGCTGCCTCTTTATGGTGGCGATACGCCTGTAGCAGTACTTGGGGCTCTTTGGCCTGCCATGATGCGGCAAAGACCCTCTTACTCTGTGCGCGGTCCTCCCGGCCGCGTGGACAGTGAATGACCTAGCGGCCGGGCCCCGTGTGCGAGGTAGCGCGCGGAGCGTGGATCCCTGTGCGGTCTCCCCCTTCGGTACGGAACCCATCCGGCTGGCCCCCTCAGGCGTGGGGCGGGGACGGACCATGCCGGTGCCGGCCACCCCCCACCGGGCGCGTCACCGATCCCGGACGCGTCCCGAAAAGCAAGGAACGACCATGGCGTCAAGCCTGACGAAGGCTCCGGACACCCCGGAAAAGACCTTCTTCGGCCACCCCCGCGGCCTGGCCCCGCTCTTCATGACGGAGATGTGGGAGCGTTTCAGCTTCTACGGCATGAGGGCTCTGCTCCCGCTGTACCTGGTGTCCGGCGAGGGTCCGCACCTGAGCGCGGCCACCGCCACGGCGATCTACTCGATCTACCTGGCGATGGTCTATCTGCTCACCATGCCGGGCGGCTGGTTCGGCGACCGTGTCTGGGGGGCCCGCAAGACGGTCACCATCGCGGCCTCGGTCATCATGGTCGGGCATCTCACACTCGCACTGCCCGGCACGGGCTCGTTCTTCGCGGGTCTGGCGCTCGTCGCCTTCGGTTCCGGACTGCTGAAGGCCAACATCTCGACGATGGTCGGGCACCTGTACAAGGGCCCGGACGACCCGCGCCGCGACGGTGGCTTCACCGTCTTCTACATGGGCATCAACATCGGGTCGTTCTTCGCGCCGCTGGTCATCGGCACCGTCGGCGAGAACGTCAACTGGCACCTCGGCTTCGCCCTCGCCGCGGTCGGCATGGCGCTCGGCCTGATCCAGTTCCTCATCGGCACCCGCCACCTGAGCGAGCGCAGCAGCATCGTCCCGAAGCCCCTGTCGGCTCAGGAGCGCAGCTCGGTCCTGACCAAGGGCCTGATCTGCCTGATCATCGCCGCGGTCTTCTACGGCATAGTCGTCTTCAGCGGCGCCTTCACCCAGAACTGGGCGCTCTACCCGATCACCGTGCTCGGTCTGCTCATCCCGATCGGTGTCCTGGTGCGCATGAAGCGCGACCGGGAGCTGTCCGGCCTCGAACAGAAGAAGATCTCCGGGTACATCTGGTTCTTCGTGGCCGCGGCCGTCTTCTGGATGATCTACGACCAGGGCGGCTCCACGATGTCGCTCTTCGGCGAGAACTCCACGACGAACAGCCTGCTCGGCTTCCACTTCCCGACGTCCTGGTACCAGTCGGTGAACCCGGTCTTCGTCATGGCGCTGGCCCCGGTCGTCGCCTGGATCTGGCTGGCTCTCAACAAGAGGGGCAAGGAGCCGACCACGGTCGTCAAGTTCGTGTCGGGTCTCTTCCTGATCGGCGTCTCCTTCTTCGTCTTCATGCTGCCGCTGATGTCGACGACGGACGGCTCGCGGGTCAGCCCGATGTGGCTGGTGGCGATCTACTTCGTCCAGACCGTCGGTGAGCTCTGCCTCTCCCCGGTCGGCCTCTCGGTGACCACGAAGATGGCTCCGGCGAAGTACGCGAGCCAGATGATGGGTGTGTGGTTCCTCGCCGTCACGGCCGGTGACTGCGTCACCAGCCTGATGTCGCTCTCGGGTGTGAACCTCAACAAGTCCGGCATGGTCGGCCTCGAAGCGGCGCTCGCGGTCGTCGCGGCCATAGCGGTCTGGATGTACCGCGGCAAGGTCAAGGAGCTCATGGGCGACGTCCGCTGACGCGGTCGGACCCTGCTGTACGGGACAGGCCCCGCCGCACCGGTCAGGTGCGGCGGGGCCTGTCCCGTACGCGCTGAACGACGGGGGCTCAGGGGCCCGGTCCCGTACGTCAGCGGGTGCCGCGCAGCCTCCTCCACGGGGTGAAGGTGAACACCGCGCCGCCCAGCAGGATCACCGTGCCGGCCACCAGGCCGAGCGCCCGCAGGCCGCCGTTGTCACTCGCACCGGTCTCGGCGAGGCCACCACCGCTGGTGCTGGTGCCGCCCGTGCCGCCCGTCGCCGTACCGCCGGTGGTACCGCCGGTCGACGTGCCGCCCGACGCGCCGCCCGGCTGGGCCGACGTGTCGAGTTCCAGCGAGACGGCGACGTTCGCCGGCGGGGTGCAGGTGGTGGTCGTACCGAGCGCCTTGACCGTCAGCACGCCGGGGCTGAGCGTCGTCCTGCCGTCGGCGCCCGGCTTGTAGGTGCCGGTGAGGTCGGGGATCTCGATGGGCGCACCCGACTTGATGGCCGACTTGTTGGCCGGACCCGCCACATGGACCGTGCCCTTGTCGGAGTCGCCGAGCTTGACCTCCATGGACGGGACGACCGAACCGGCGGGGATGTCGGCCGGGCTGTCCATCACGGACTTGCTGAACTTCACGGTGAGCCCGTAGTCCCCGCCGCTCTTCTTCGCGCTGATCTTCACCGGCGATGTGGCGTTCTTGTTGCCGATGGGCGTCTTGCAGGCGTAGGCGACGGAGACCTCCTTGCCGGGGAAGTCGGTCCCTCCCCCGGTGCCGCCCGTGGTGGCACCGCCCGTGGTGGTCCCACCGGTGCTCGTGCCCCCCGTGGTCGTACCGGCAGTCGTTCCGCCGGTGGTGGTGCCGCCGGTGGTGGTCCCGGCCGTCGTGCCACCGGTGGTCGTTCCCCCCGTGGTCGTACCGGCCGTCGTACCGCCGGTGGTGGTGCCGCCGGTGGTGGTGCCGCCGCCGTCCGTCACCTTGATGGTGGCCGACGACTTCACCGTCTCCTTGGGGGAGCACTTGGTGTCCGTGGAGATCGGCTTGCTGACGTTGATGTTGTACTTGTCGGCCGTCAGTGTGACGTCACCGGCCTTGGTCAGTTTCAGCTTGGCCGTCATGTCGGAGAGGATCATCGGGCTGCCCTTGGCGATGGGCGGGTTCGTGCGGGGTCCCTGCACGGCCAGATCCGCGGTCTGCGCCCCGGCCACCTTGACCGTGCCGGTCGGCTGCACGGTGTTGGCGTCCAGGTCGAGGATGTCGGGGTTCTTGGAGGCGGCCGAGACCGTCTTCCACACGACGTCGACCTCGTCGCCCACCTTCGCCGTGGCGGGCGCCGTGATCGCCACCTGGGTGGTGCCCTCGATGGGCGGCAGGCCGGAAATCGCGGGCGGTATGCACTCGGTCTTGTACGAGACGTCCGCGGCCTGGGCGGGGCCCGCGGCCAGCATGATCCCCGCACCGCCGAGCATCAGCGCGAATCCTGCCGCGCTCATCCTCCGTTGTCTGATCACGAGTTTCCCTTCGTCGTCGGGTGCTTCTCGGCCGGGTGGTTCTCAGACGGGTACTTCTCAGACGGGTACTTCTCAGACGGTGCGGTGTCCGGGGTGAACCACGGCAGAACCGTGGTCGTCGAGGGGTGCGGCCCGTCACCGGGCGGCGACGCCGCCCGCTCGGGCCTGCGGAACGCGGGCCTTCTCACGGTGGGTCCGGGCAGCAGCGCGTTCCGGCGGCGGCCGGCGCCACCGGCCGTACCGCGTGCGCTCCGCGGCCTGATCTTGTCGACGACCGCCATGCCGATACGGAACACGGCGGCCGGTACGACCACGCACAGCAGCAGCCAGAAGAACGTGACGCCCCACGGGCGCCCCACCCCCCAAGGCTGCTCGACCAGCACTTTGCCGGCGTACTTCACCGCGACCTGGTAGTCGCCGTGGGCGCCCGCCGACAGTTCGGCGTCCAGTCTGATCTGCGCCTTCTTGCCGGGTGCGACCGTGCCGTGCCACTGCCGGTCCTCCCACTGCGGGGCGAACACGCCGTGCGAGGTGCCGAGGGAGAAGAGCGGGTCCTTGACGGGCGTCGAGCCGAGATTGCCCACGGTGAAGACGATGGTCCGGCCGGGCGGCGCCCCGAACCAGGTGAGGACTCCGCTCGACCCTTCGAGGCGGGCGTCGGACAGGACCGCCAGCCGGCCGCCCGGCGGGGGCTTCGGCAGGGCGGCGACCGGGTGGCCCGCGACCTTGAACACGACGTCGGTGGCGGCCTGTTCACCGGTCACCGTCGCGATGTGCACCACGCACGGGCAGGGTTTGGGCGGCTCGGCGACCGGCAGCTTCTTGCTGAAGCCGCCCTTGGAGTCGGTGGTGACGGCGCGTCCTTCGGAGTTGGCGCAGGCGTTGGTGCCGCCGATCACCCCGCGGGCCGGGGTGGCCTGACCGCAGATCAGCAGCATGAGCAGCGCGTCGGGGCGCCAGCCCGCGCCCTTGACCGTGATGTCGCCGCCCTTGCCGGCCTGCTGCTGGGAGAGCGTGGCACCGGGCTTGCCCGCTGCCGCGGCGCCGGTGGCCGGGGCCAGGACGAGAGCGGGGAGGAGCGCCAGGAGGAAGGCCAGGGCCGCACCCCAGCTCCCGAAGGCCCGCAGCCACCGGGCGGGTTCGATCTTCACGTTGCCGCTCCCGCCGTCGCCGGTTCGCTGTCGGTGCTTTCGGTGCTGTCGGTGCTGTCGGTACTGCGCGTACTGCCGCTGTTCTCGGTGCTGTCACCGCTGCTGTTCCTGCTGTTGTCGCTCGGATACGGGCCCGGTCCGGCGCCCGTTCCCGTCCCTGCTCCCGTCCCTGCTCCCGTTCCCCGGGCACGTCTGCGCCGTACGGCGAACCAGCCGCCCGTACCGGCGAGCACCAGCCCCGCGAGCCCGGCCACGCGCCACCACGGCACGAACACCGCCGAAGCGGACCCCGTCCCGCGTGCTCCGCCCCCGGCCGTCACCGCCAGATGCACGGCCGCCGAATCGAGCACCGGCGGATGCGGCCACTTGACCGTGAGGCGTACGCGATGTCCGGGCAGCAGTTCCACCGGCAGCGTGCGCCCGGCGATGTGGTGATCGCCGCTGATGAGGCCGTCCGTGCGCACTTCGAGGTGCGGGGTGAGGGCGGTGTTGCCGCGGTTCACCAGCGTGTAGTGGATCAGCCCCGGGCCCTTGTCGACCCGGACGTCCTCGACGGTCAGCGCCGAGAGCGTCGGTCCGCTCACCCGCAGCTGCACCCGCACCCCGGTCTCGCGCCCGCCGGACGCCGCCACGATCGCGGCGGGGTGGTCGCCCGGTTCCGCGGTGGCCGGGACCGTGACGCTGAAGGGGACCCGGGCGCTGGTGCGCGCCGGGACCTTCACCGTGCGGGCGGCCGGGGTGATCCAGGTGGTGTCCGTGGTGCGGAGCGCGGACCCGCCGGACGCCGTGTTCTCCGCCTCGGCCCCCCGCAGCCGCACTGTCACGGACTTCTTCCCCGGATTGGTCAGCGCCAGGGTGTCCTCCAGGACGGTCCCCGGTGCGCCCTCCAGGTAGAAGTACGGACGGCCGTCGGCGCTGGGCCTGGAGCCCCCGCCGGACGCGGGCGCCGCCGTCCAGCCCGGTCCACCGGCCGCCGGCTCCGCCGCGGACGCGGGTACGAGCGCGGGCGCGGCGGAGCAGAGCAGTACGGCGGCCGTGAGCACGGCGGAACGGATGGTGCGCGTGAGCATGAGAGAACTCCCTGTTGCTTGGAACCGCCTCCCTGTTCCCGGGGTGTCAGGCGGACCGCTGGCCCCGCCGGGTCAGCCAGAGCACCCCCGCGGCCCCGCTGAGCAGCACGGTTCCGCCGAGCGTTCCGAGGGCCATGGTGGAGTCGAGCGGGCCGGTCTTCGGCAGACTGCCGCCCGAGGTGCTCTGCGACGTACCCGAGCCGCCGCTCGTACCGCCCCCGCCGGTGGAGCCGCCTCCCGTGGAGCCGCTGCCCCCGCTCGTGCCGCCGCCGCCCGATCCGGCGACCGTCAGTTCCAGCGACGGCTTGGGGTTGTTGGACGGGGTGCAGGTGGTCGTCGTGCCGAGCGCCTTGATGGTCAGCGTCGACGCGGTGAGGGTGACCTTGCCGCTCTTCTTGGGCGTGTAGGTGCCCGACAGGTCGCTGATCTTGATGGGCGAGTTGGCGGGTATGGCCGCCGAGTTGGTCGCTCCCGAGACCGGTACGGTCCCGCTCTCCGCGCCGCCCAGCTTGATGAGCGCGCTGGGCTTCATGGCGCCCTTGCCCAGTTCGACGGGGCTGGACGAGACACCCTTCTGGAAGGACATGGTCAGGGTGTAGCCACTGCCGCTCTTCACGCCCTTGATGTCGATGGGCGAGACGGCTCCCTTGTTACCGATCGGCGTTTTGCACTGGTAGTTGACGTCCACCACGTCGGCCTGGGCTGCCGGTGCGGTCATCAGCACCACCGAGCCCGCGACGGCCGCCGCCAGCGCAAACGCTGTCCGCTTCTGGTACGACACCTCGAAACCCCTTATGCCGGATGCCGCCGCTGAGTAACTGACGACACATCAGATTGGGCGCTCAAGGTACGCCGGAGCCCTTGCCGAGGGAAGACAAAGAGCGCACCGGATCGGTGCGCTCAGGGGGAAGAGGGGAAAGAGGGGAACAGGCCGACGGGCGGGGCCCCGTCGGCGCCCGCCGCATCCGTCGTCGCGCCGGGTTCCAGGAGCCTCGCGCGGATCAGGGCGGACCAGGCCGATGCGGCCGGCGGATCAGGCCGGCGCGGCCAGCTCGGCCCAGACCATCTTGCCGGGTGTGCCCGGCGTGCGGACCACGCCCCAGTCGAGGCAGAGCCGCTCCACGATGAACATGCCGTGGCCGCCGGGCCGGCCCGCGCGGTGCGGGCTGCGCGGTGCGGGCTGGCCCGCGCCGCGGTCGACGACCTCAAGACGGAGCACTTTCTGCCCGTACGAGACGCGGAGTTCCTCGGGGCCCTCGGCGTGCAGGCACGCGTTGGTGACCAGCTCGGACACGACCAGCAGGACGTCCTCCGCCGCGGCACGGCGGTCGGCGCTCTCGGCGGGCAGCCAGGCCCAGTCGTAGAGCGCCTGGCGCGTGAAATCACGCGCCAGCGGAACAATGCCGCTCGCGCTCAGCAGGGAGAGCGTGCGACTGCGGCCTTCGGCGGACACGGTAGAGGCTGGTCCGGCGCCGTCGCGCTCGGGACCGAGGTCCCCCGGCGGCTGCTGCCGGGTGGTGCTCATCAGCGCTTCACCTCACCGATTCACCAGTTCAGAAAGTCAGCGGTACAGAGATTGCGGAGGGACTCCTGCCCTGCCTAATGGTGACAACACTCATTTCTTTCAACAGAGTGTGCGGATCAGTCGCGCAGCGCGTCTTCGAGACAATCGTGCACGGTGAAGACCGCCTCGGCGCCTGTGATCTCGAACACCCTGGCCACCACGGGAAGCATCCCGGCCAGATGCACGCCACCCCCGGCGGCCTCCGCCTTGAGGCGGGCCCCGAGGAGCACATTGAGTCCGGTCGAGTCACAGAATTCCAGCTGGGAGCAGTCGATGACCAGTCGCGACCGGCCCTGCTCCAGCGCCTTGTCCAGCGGCTCACTCAGCAATTCGGCAGTGTGGTGATCAAGCTCACCCGCCGGAGTCACGACCTCACTCCGGCCCACGGACCTGACTTCGACCCGAAGCCGGCCCCGGTTCGTGCTGCCGACCGTCCCGCGGTCCATGTCCGTCCCTCTTCGCCGTGTTGGAGATGTCGCTGACGTGCGACGAAGACTACGCCTTTCACACGCCGACCGGTAGCCGAACAACCCCAACGAACCGCAATAATACGGACATTTAACACTTGCGCTTGTCCATCGCGAGCCGATAGGGGTAGTAGCGACACATTCGAACACGGCCGGCTTCGGAGGCGCCGCTACACCGCAGAACACAGGCATCGGCAGCCATATGCCGAGAACCATGGAGGACACCATGTCACCCCGGCTCGACGAATCCCGCAGCGATGCGTCGACTGCACGGCCTACCCCGCCCCACCGGATTGACTCCGGAATCGAGGATTTTCCTGAGATTCCGCCGTACGCCGAAGTGGGGCCGCTGGACGCCAGGGCCCTGTCGAAGACCCTCTTCGCGCGTCTGGAGTCCCTCGAAGAGGGCACCCACGAGTACGCGTATGTCCGCAACACGCTCGTCGAGCTCAACCTGGCCCTGGTCAAGTTCGCCGCCTCCCGGTTCCGCTCGCGCAGCGAACCGATGGAGGACATCATCCAGGTCGGCACGATCGGCCTGATCAAGGCGATAGACCGCTTCGAGCTCAGCAGGGGCGTGGAATTCCCCACGTTCGCGATGCCGACGATCATCGGCGAGATCAAGCGTTTCTTCCGTGACACGTCCTGGTCGGTGCGGGTGCCGCGCCGTCTCCAGGAGCTCCGTCTCGACCTCGCCAAGGCCGGCGACGAGCTCGCCCAGCAGCTCGACCGCTCCCCGACCGTGGCGGAGCTCGCCGCGCGCCTCGACCTGACCAAGGAAGAGGTCGTCGAGGGGATGGCGGCGAGCAACGCGTACACCGCGAGCTCGCTCGACGCCCAGCCCGAGGAGGACGACTCCGAGGGCGCGCTGGCCGACCGGATCGGCTACGAGGACCACGACCTCGAAGGCGTCGAGTACATCGAGTCGCTCAAGCCGCTCATAGCCGGGCTGCCCTCGCGCGACCGGCAGATCCTGTCGCTGCGCTTCGTCGCCAACATGACGCAGTCGGAGATCGGCGAAGAGCTGGGCATCTCGCAGATGCACGTGTCGCGGCTGCTGTCGCGCACCCTGGTGAAGCTGCGCAAGGGGCTGACCCTGGAGCAGTGACGCGCCCGCGAGGAGCGTCCGTCCGGCTCACACCGGCCGGGCAGCACCTCGGCGGAAGAGCCGGTCCCGCTCGCCGGGACCGGCTCTTCCGCGTGCGGCACCCGTGCACCGCTCAGTGAGGATCGTGCGGCGCTCGGTGACGGGCAGCCTGCGTACGCCGCCCGGTGAGGCCGTGCGGCGCCCGGTGACGGACCTGCGGACACCGCCCGGTGCGGCCCGTACAGCGCTCAGCGAGGTCCTTCCGGGTCAGACCACCCGCGCGCCGCGCTGCCACACCCCCGAGACCAGGGGGACACCGGGCCGGTAGGCGAGGTGGACGTGGGACGGGGCGTCGAGCAGGGTCAGGTCGGCCCTGGCCCCGGGCACGAGACGGCCGATGTCCGTACGGCGCAGCGCCTGTGCGCCGCCCGCGGTGGCCGCCCAGAGCGCCTCGTCCGGGCTCATCCCCATGTCCCGTACCGCCAGGGCGATGCAGAACGGCATCGAGGACGTGAACGACGAGCCCGGGTTGCAGTCGGTGGAGAGCGCCACCGTCACCCCGGCGTCGAGGAGACGGCGGGCGTCCGGCCAGGCGGCGCGGGTGGAGAACTCGGCGCCTGGCAGCAGCGTGGCGACCGTGTCGCCGTCGGCCAGGGCCGTGACGTCCTCGTCGGTGAGGTGCGTGCAGTGGTCGGCCGATGCGGCGTCCAGCTCGACGGCGAGCTGCACCCCCGGGCCGTGACCGAGCTGGTTGGCGTGGACGCGCGGGTGCAGGCCCCTGGCCCGCCCGGCGGTGAGGATCGCGCGGGCCTGGTCGCCGTCGAAGGCGCCCTTCTCGCAGAACACGTCGATCCAGCGGGCGTGCGGCGCGCAGGCGTCGAGCATGTCGCCCGTGACCAGGGCGACGTACCCGTCCGGGTCGTCGGCGTATTCGGGCGCGACGATGTGGGCGCCCAGGTAGGTGACCTCGTCGGTGTGGCGGGCCGCGATCCGCAGGGCCCGCTCCTCGTCCTGGACGGTCAGGCCGTAGCCGGACTTCGTCTCCAGCGTGGTGGTGCCCTGGCGGAGCGCCTCATGGAGGTACGCCGCGACGTTCGCCGAGAGCTGCTCGTCGGTGGCCGTGCGGGTGGCGGCGACCGTGGTGCGGATCCCGCCCGCCGAGTAACTGCGGCCCGACATGCGCGCGTTGAACTCGGCCGTCCGGTCGCCCGCGAAGACCAGGTGCGAGTGCGAGTCGACGAACCCCGGGATCACCGCCCGGCCGTCCGCGTCGACCGCGTTGTCAGTGGCGGGTGCTTTGCTGGATTCACCGACCCAGGCGATGCGGTCGCCGTCGATGACGAGCGCCGCGTCCTGGATCAGACCGAGCGGGGATCCGTCCCCGAGGGAGGGGTCGTTGGTGACCAGACTGCCGATGTGGGTGAGGGCGGTGGCGGGGTTCGTCATCGCGGTGTGCTCCTACGGATACGGGTTCGGGATCAGGGGCGCAGCGCCGCGATCGACTCGGCCAGCGCGCGGGGGACGTCCGGGACCAGTGCGTGGACCCCGTCGCGTACGACATGGCGTCCGCCCACGACCGTGTGGCGTACGTCGGCCGCGGAGCCGGCGAATACCGCGGTCTCCGCTCCGAGGCGCGGTACGGGTCCCGCTGTCCTGACCGTGTCGAGCGCGATCGTGGTGAGGTCGGCGAGGGCGCCGGTCTCGATGATGCCTCCTTCGGGCCAGCCGAGCGCGTGGTGCCCGCCCGCGGTGGCCGCGCGCAGCAGGGCCGCTGCCGTCCAGTGGCCGCGGGTGCGCGACCGCAGCCGTTCGTTGAGCTCCAGGGCGCGCGCCTCTTCGAGGATGTCGATCACGGCGTGGCTGTCGCTGCCCAGGGAGAGCGGGCTGCCCGCGTGCTGGAGCCGGACGGCGGGGCCGATGCCGTCGGCGAGGTCGCGTTCGGTGGTGGGGCACATACAGGTGCCGGTCGCCGAGGAGCCGAGGAGGGTGATGTCCTCGTCGGTGAGATGGGTGTTGTGGACTCCGGTGGTGCGGGGCCCGAGCACGCCGTGGTCGGCGAGCAGCCGGGTGGGCGTGCAGCCGTGCGCCGCACGGCAGGACTCGTTCTCGGCGGTCTGTTCGGAGAGGTGTACGTGCAGCGGGGCCTGCCGGCTCTCGGCCCATGCGGCCACGGTACCGAGCTGGTCCGCGGGGACCGCGCGCACGGAGTGGACGGCCGCGCCGATCCGGGCGTGGTCGCGGTCCTTGAGCAGGGAGGCCCGCTCGGCCCAGCTCTGCGCCGAGCCGTCGGAGAAGCGCAGCTGGTGCTTCTCGGGCGCCGCGCTGCGGTACTTGTCGATCATCCCGGACGCCAGGTAGGCGGTGTCGAGGAGAGTGATGCGGACTCCCGCGTCGGCGGCGGCGGCGATCAGCGCCTCGCCCATCGCGTTCGGGTCGTCGTAGGGGGTGCCGCCCGGTGTGTGGTGCAGATAGTGGAATTCACCGACCACGGTGATCCCGGCCATCGCCATCTCGGCGTACACGGCGCGGGCGAGCGCGTGGTAGGAGTCCGGGGTCAGCCGGGAGGCCACGCCGTACATCACGTCGCGCCAGGTCCAGAAGGTGCCGGAGCCGACCTGGGCGGTGGACCGCAGGGCGCGGTGGAAGGCGTGGCTGTGGGCGTTCGCCAGACCCGGGACGGTCAGGCCGCGCAGGGCCGTCGCGCCGGGCGGCGGCGCCGGTACCTCCTTGCGGACGGCCGTGATCCGGCCCCGGTCGGTCTCCAGGACGACGCCCGGCTCGACATGGGTGTCGAGCCAGGCGTGCTCCAGCCAGTACGTCACCTGCACGCCAGGCCCTCCAGTACATCGGCGAGTGCGGTCACCCCGGCCAGGCAGTCGTCCTCACCGGCGGTCTCCGCCGGTGAGTGCGAGACACCCGTGGGGTTGCGTACGAACAGCATGGCGGTCGGAACGGACGCGGAGAGGATCCCGGCGTCGTGTCCCGCGCCCGTTCCGAGAACGGGCACGTCGGTGCCGTCGCCGCCGAGGATCTTGCGGAGCTCGTCGCGCAGGGCGTGCTCGAACTCGACGACGGGGGTGAAGGACTCCCGGGTGACGCGGACGTCCACGCCGTCCCGCTCGCCGTGTTCCCTGGCCGCCTGCTCGATACCGGCGATGACCGTGTCCAGCGTCGACTGGTCGGCGGCGCGCGAGTCGAGCCAGCCGCGCACCAGGGAGGGGATCGCGTTGACTCCGTTCGGCTCGACGGCGACCTTGCCGAAGGTGGCCACCGCGCCCGCGAGTTCCGCCTGGCGGCGGGCGGCGATGACCGTCTCGGCATACGTCAGCATCGGGTCGCGGCGGTCCACCAGACGCGTCGTCCCCGCGTGGTTGGCCTCGCCGTGGAAGTCGTACCGCCAGCGGCCGTGCGGCCAGATCGCGGAGGCGATACCGACCGGGTCGCCGCTGAGGTCGAGGGCGCGCCCCTGCTCCACGTGGAGCTCGACGAACGCGCCGATCCGGGCGAGCCGCTGGGGGTCGGGGCCGATGGCCGCGGGGTCGTATCCGGCCTGCTCCATGGCGTCGGGCAGCGTGATGCCGTCGCCGTCGCGGAGCTTGTGTGCCTGGTCGACGGTGAGCTGTCCCGCGGTGAGCCGGGAGCCGACGCAGGCCAGGCCGAAACGGGCGCCCTCCTCGTCGCCGAAGTTGCTGATCGCCAGCGGCCGGGTGAACTCGGCTCCCCTGCGGCGGAGTTCGTCGAGCGCGGCGAAGGAGGAGACCACACCGAGGGGGCCGTCGAAGGCGCCCCCGTCCGGTACGGAGTCCAGATGCGAGCCGGTGACGACGGCGTCGGTGCCCTGCGGGTCGCCCAGCCAGGCCCACTGGTTGCCGTTGCGGTCGAGTTCGTACGTGAGACCGCGGGCCAGCGCCTGGTCCTTGAACCAGGCGCGGCAGTCGGCGTCGGCCGCGGTCCAGGCGTACCGGCGGTACCCGCCCGAGGCGGAGCTGCGGCCGACCGGCAGCAGCTCCGCCCACATCTCGTGGAACGAGGAGGTCACTGAGAACCGTCCTCGCGCATCGGCACCCGGACACCGCGCTCGTCGGCGACCCGCTCGGCGATGTCGTACCCGGCGTCGACGTGGCGGATGACGCCCATGCCCGGGTCGTTGGTGAGTACCCGGCGGATCTTCTCGCCCGCGAGCGGGGTGCCGTCGGCGACCGAGACCTGGCCGGCGTGGATGGAGCGGCCCATACCGACGCCGCCACCGTGGTGGATGGAGACCCAGGAGGCGCCGGAGGCGACATTGACCATGGCGTTGAGCAGCGGCCAGTCCGCGATGGCGTCGGAGCCGTCGAGCATGGCCTCGGTCTCGCGGTACGGAGAGGCGACCGAGCCGCAGTCGAGGTGGTCGCGGCCGATGACCAGCGGGGCGGCGAGGGTGCCGTCGGCGACCATGTCGTTGAACAGGGCACCGGCCTTGTCGCGCTCGCCCTGGCCGAGCCAGCAGATGCGGGCGGGCAGGCCCTGGAAGTGGACGCGCTCACCGGCCATCTTGATCCAGCGGTGCAGCGACTCGTTCTCCGGGAAGAGCTTCAGGAGCGCCTTGTCCGTCTTGTGGATGTCCGCGGCCTCCCCGGAGAGCGCGGCCCAGCGGAACGGGCCCTTGCCCTCACAGAAGAGCGGGCGGATATAGGCGGGAACGAAGCCGGGGAAGTCGAACGCCCTGCTGTAACCGGCGAGTTGGGCCTCACCGCGGATGGAGTTGCCGTAGTCGAAGACCTCGGCCCCGGCGTCCATGAAGCCGACCATCGCCTCGACGTGCTTGGCCATCGACTCGCGGGCGCGCACCGTGAAGTCGGCGGGCTTCTCCGCCGCGTACGCGGCCATGTCGTCGAAGTCGATGCCGAGCGGGAGGTACGCGAGCGGGTCGTGGGCGGAGGTCTGGTCCGTCACGATGTCGATCGGCGCGCCCTCGGCGAGCATCCGGGGCAGCAGCTCGGCGGCGTTGCCGAGGAGGCCGATGGAGAGCGGCTTGCGCGCGTCGCGCGCCTCGGTGGCGAGCTGGAGGGCGTGCTCCAGCGAGTTCGCCCGGACGTCCAGGTAGCGGTGCTCGATGCGGCGCTCGATGGCGCGCGGGTCGACGTCGATACAGATCGCGACGCCGTCGTTCATCGTCACGGCGAGCGGCTGGGCACCGCCCATGCCGCCGAGTCCGGCGGTGAGCGTGATCGTCCCGGCGAGCGTGCCGTTGAAGCGCTTGGCCGCGACGGCGGCGAAGGTCTCGTAGGTGCCCTGGAGGATGCCCTGGGTGCCGATGTAGATCCAGGAGCCGGCCGTCATCTGGCCGTACATGGTCAGCCCGAGCGATTCGAGCCGCCGGAACTCCTCCCAGTTGGCCCAGTCGCCCACCAGGTTGGAGTTGGCGATGAGCACGCGCGGCGCCCACTCGTGGGTCTGCATCACGCCGACCGGGCGGCCGGACTGGACGAGCATCGTCTCGTCCTGCTTGAGCGTGCGCAGCGTGCGCACCATGGCGTCGAAGGAGCGCCAGTCGCGGGCCGCCTTGCCGGTGCCGCCGTAGACGACGAGCTTGTCGGGGTGCTCGGCCACCTCCGGGTCCAGGTTGTTCTGGAGCATGCGCAGGGCGGCCTCCTGCTGCCATCCCAGGGCGCTCAGCTCCGTACCGCGCGGGGCCCGTACCGGCCGGGGTCCTGACATGGTCTGCCTCCTCGATCCCACACTGTTGCATGAACTATTCACATCCTGCCGAGCTGAATAGAGCTAGTCAATACGCGCGGGCATGCCCGCCTCGCCCCGGTCGGTGATTGGCTGGATCTCATGGCTTCTGAAACGGGTTCCGGAACGGCCGCCGACGCGGGTTCCGATACAGGCACCGCCACCCGGCGTGAGCAGGCAGTACGGGCCGCGGTGGCGACCGGTCTCGCCGGTCAGGACAGCCCCGTCGTCGGGCTGCTGGACATCCTGGGGATCCGCGCCGGCGCGGCCGCCCTGCGGGCCGCGTTCGAGGAGGTCACCCCGCCGGGTACGCCCGTTCTGCACGCTTTCGCCGTCAAGGCGGCCCCGCTCGTCCCCGTCCTGCGGCTGCTCGCCGAGGAGGGCATCGGGGCGGAGGTCGCGAGCCCGGGTGAGCTGGCGCTGGCCCGCGCCGCGGGGGTGCGCCCGGCGCACACCGTGCTCGACTCCCCCGCCAAGACCCCCGCCGAGTTGCGCGAGGCGCTCGCCCTCGGGATCGCGGTGAACGCCGACAATCCGCAGGAGCTGGCCCGGCTCGACGCCCTGGTGCGGTCGGCCCCGACCACCTCACCGCTGGGGCTGCGTGTCAATCCGCAGATCGGCGGCGGCTCCATCGGCGCGCTGTCGACGGCCACCGCGACCTCGAAGTTCGGAGTGGCCCTGCGCGACGAGGGCGCCCGCGCGTGGGTCGTCCGGGCCTTCGTGGACCGCCCCTGGCTGAACCGGCTGCACACCCACTCGGGCTCACAGGGCGTACCGCTGGCACTGATGGCCGAAGGCGTACGGGCCGTCCACGAACTGGCCGAGGAGATCAACGCGGCGGCCGGCCGGCAGCAGATCGACACCATCGACATCGGCGGCGGACTGCCGGTCAACTTCTCGTCGGACGGCGAGACACCCACGTACGCCGAGTACGCACGGCTCCTCAAGGCGACCGCGCCCGGCCTGCTCGACGGCCGCTACGGCCTGGTCACCGAATTCGGCCGCTCGCTGCTCGCCAAACACGGCACGATCCTGGCCCGCGTCGAGTACGCGAAGTCAGCCGGCGGACGGGCAATCGCGGTCACGCACGCCGGGGTCCAGGTGGCCACCCGCACGGTGTACGCACCCGCGTCGTGGCCGCTGCGGATCACCGCGTACGACCGGGACGGCCACCCCAGCACGGCCGCCGCCGTCGCCCAGGACGTCGCGGGCCCGGCCTGCTTCGCGGGCGACCTGCTGGCGGAGGACCGGGAGCTGCCGCTGCTCGGCCAGGGGGACTACGTGGCGGTGCTGGACACCGGGGCGTACTACTTCGCGCACCACTACGCGTACAACAGCCTGGCCAGGCCCGCGATTTACGGGTTCACGGCGGAGGCGGCGACCGGGACCGCGCCCGGCGCGGGAGGGGTCCGGTTCGCGACGGTGCGGGACGCGCAGAGCGTGGCGGAGATCGTCGCCGAGTCGGGCGGGGCACACGCGGACGCGCTGCTCTGACGGAGACCGGGCACCCGGGCGGGCGGCCGTGCGGCCGCCCGGACCGACAGAACGCAGACCCTAATCCCGTCGCGCATGTTCCGCTGGAAAATGCCAGAAGTCCCCTCGGGCGGCTGAACGTTGCGTAACTTGGCCGTCACTGCCGCACGGCCGCCCCCGCGGCCACGCGCACCACGCTGGGAGGGGAGTTCCGCGTGCCCGGAATCGACGAGTGTCTGCTGGAAGCCATGCGGCTGCCCGGCTCCCTCGGTGCCGCCGTGGTCGACTGGACCAGCGGGCTCGCGCTCGGCACCATCGGCGCGTCGCCCAACAACGACCACGAGACGACCGCGGCCGAGACCGCGGAGCTGGCCAGGATGGCCGCCGAACACCCCGCGTTCGCCCCGGCCCCGGATACCGGGACGGACGACACGGCCGGGGGCACGGAAGACACGGACGGCACGGACGAGCCGTCCGGCGCCTCAACACCCGCCCGCGGCAAGGGGCTTCCCGTCGAGGACGTCATCGTCACCAACCGCACCGGCTACCACGTCCTGCGGTTCGTGGAGACGACCTTCGACAGCAGTGTCTTCCTGCATCTCTGGCTCGACCGCGACGAGGGCAATCTGGCGCTCGCCCGATTACGGCTGCGGGACCTGGCAGAGCGACTGGTGCTGTGATGACCACCGCCACCAGACCCGCGGGCGTCTCGCCCATGCTCGTCCGCCTCGCGGGCGAACGCGCCACCGGCGCCCTGCTGCGTGACCGCGGCACGCTCTATCTGGTCGACGGCCAGGTGGTGCACGCCGAGAGCCCGGTCGCCCCCGGGATCGACGTCCTGCTGACCACCTCGGGACGGCTGCGCCCCGAAGGGTGGCGGCAGGCACTGGACCAGGCCGGAGCGCACGGCCGCGTCGGCCGGTTCCTGGTCGAGAGCGGCCAGGTCGCGGACGGTGAGCTGGAGATATGCCATCTCGGCGCCCTGCACGACGCGGCGTACTTCGCCCTCGCCCCCAGCAGCGGCCCCACCCGCTTCCGCTACGGCGTCGCCCACTGGATCGGCGCCGTGCACCCGGTGCCGGCCGAAGCGGTGGAGCGGGAGGCCGCCCGCCGCCGGGAACTGCTCGACCGGCTCTGGCCGTACCCGGACATCGACACCGCCCCGGTGGTACGGGCCCGGAGCCGCCCCGACACCCCGGTCACCCCGCGCCAGCGCGCCGTGCTCGACCTGGTGGACGGGGTCCGCACGCCGCCCGGCATCGCCCGGGCGCTGGGCCGCCCCGCCTTCCACACCCTCATCGACGTCCGCAGGCTGGCAGCCGCCGGTGCCGTCGAGACCCCGCGCGCACCCGTACCGCAGGCGTCCGCGGTCCCCGCCCGGTACGCGGACGCGGTCGCCGACGTGTCGCCCGACCCGGATGTCGCCCTGCTCCGCCGGCTGCGAGACGCATTGGAGGCCACGCTGTGATCCGCGCTCTGCGGCAGCGCGCCGAGAGGAGACAACTGATGTCCGCGGAGGCCGAAGTGCTGGACGAGCTGCGGCGGTTGAGAGCCCGGGTGCCCCTGATCAGCGGGGCGCTCGCGGCCAGCGCCGACGGTCTGGTGCTGGCACAGGACACCACGTCGGCCGAGGGCGAGTCCGTCGCCGCGCTCACCGCCGCGGCCCTCGGCGTCGCGCAGCGGCTGACCGAGACGACGGGCCAGGGCGCCTTCCGTGAGCTGCTGGTCCGCGGCGAGCACGGCTATGTGGCGACGTACGCGGCAGGCCCGTCCGCCGTGCTCACCCTGCTCGCCCATCCGCGTATCAACGTGGGCCGGCTCCACCTGGAGGCCCGCCGGTCGAGCACCCGGATCGGCGAGCTGGTCGACGGCGCCCTCGACCGGCCGGAGACCCCACGCCCGGAGAGGCCACGCCCGGAGAGCCCACGCGCGGAGAGCCCATGACCAACACCCCTTCGCGGGGCGCCCACTCCCGGACCGCGCGCGCCCGTACCCGTACCCGTACGACACCGGAACCGACCGGTTCCGACACCGGCAACTCCAGCACCACCAGCTCCGACACCCACCGGAAGAAAGGAAGTGCGCCTCCCATGGCGAACACCGAAACCGCACTCAAGGACGCGATGAGCACGATCGAGGGCACCATCGGCGTGGCCCTCGTCGACTACACCAGCGGCATGGCCCTCGGCACGCTCGGCGGCGGCAAGGACCTCGATCTGGCCGTGGCCGCGGCCGGGAACACGGATGTCGTGCGCGCCAAGGTGCGGACCATGGAGCACCTCGGTCTCACGGACGAGATCGAGGACATCCTGATCACCCTGGGCGAGCAGTACCACCTGATCCGGCTGCTCAAGGGGCGTGGGAACAACGGCCTGTTCCTCTATCTGGCGCTGGACAAGTCCCGCGCGAACCTCGCGATGGCCCGTCATCAGCTGAAGAAGATCGAGGCCGAGCTGGAGGTGTGAACCGGCCGTGCCCGGCCCCGTCAGCGACGCCGTGCCCCGCCGGGTGCGGCGTCGCCCGCGAGGACACCCGTCCAGCAGTAGCCCTTGACCGGTTTCCCTGCCGGGCCCCGCGCGATCCAGTCGGTACGGACCCAGAAGAGCAGGTCGTCCGCGTGCTCGCGGCGGCCGAGCCGTACCGACTTGAGCCACAGCCCGGCACCCGCCCCGGCGAGCATCAGCCCGCCCGCGGCCGGCAGGGCGAACGACGAGCCGAGCGCGGCGGCGAAGGCCGCGACCAGCCACCAGCGGTGGGCGCGCCGCCAGTTCCGTACCGTCACGGCCCGGTCCTGGAGGAAGTCGGACCGGCCCGCCCGCGAGGGCGACTTCGACAGGTGGACGAACCTGCGCCCGCGCACCAGGGTCACCAGCGCGCAGCTGATCAGAGCGAGCGCGGCCCCGGCCAGGAGACCGATCCTGCGCCCGGTCAGTCCGGGCAGAAACGCCCCGGCGTCCGCGGCCACCAGCCCGAGCCACCACAGCGGCGCGGCGCCCGCCCGCACCAGGACAGCGACCCGCGCCACGGTCCGCGGCCGCCCCTTCCCGGACGACCGCTCCGGCCCCGCCTGCTGCTTCTGCGCGTGCTTCCGCGTCCGCGCATCCGTCCTCGTGTCCGTATCCGTCTGCGTCCGCGCTCTGCCGCGCCCCACGTCCGTACTCCCTCCGCACCGCCTGCTTTGGATCGAGCGGAGATTAGCGACGGTTTCTGAGGACGCCGTGAGAAGCCACCGGGCGCCACGGTCCGCCCGGCCCGCCCGCGACTACTCCATGAACAGCCCCCGTGCCGCCGCCCGCGCGTCGAACTCCTCCAGGCGCGACTGCGCCTCAGGCAGTTCGTCGCACATCGCCTCCAGCAGCACCCGCCCCAGCAGCATCGGCCCGCACACCGTGTCGAAGGCCAGGCCGGTGCCGACAGCGGCGGGGATCAGGATGTCGCTGTGCCGGGCGACCGGGGCGAAGGCCGAGTCGGCGACCGTCACCACGGTCAGCCCGGCCGACTGCGCGTACGCGAGTGCCTCGACCACCTCACGCGGGTGGCGGGGCAGAGCGAAGCAGAGCAGCACCGTGGCCCCCGCCCGTACCGAGGCGTCGATGCGGTCGGCCAGCATCGTGCCGCCCTCGTCGAGCAGCCGGACATCCCGGTGGACCTTGGCGGCGAAGTACGCGAACCCCCTGGCCTGCGAGGAAGCGGCGCGCAGCCCCAGTACCGGCAGAGCCGGAGACTGTGCGAGCAGCCGGCCCGCGCGCTCCACCAGCGAGGGGTCGGCCAGCGCCTCGGCGAGCCGGCGCAGATTCTCCATCTCGGCCTGGACGGCCTGCTGGTACTCGTTGAGGCTGTCGTCGTCCACCTCGCGTCCGGCCGGGGCGACCTCCCGCAGGTGCCGGCGCAGCGCCGGGTAGCCGTCGAAGCCGAGCGCCACCGCGAACCGGGTGACGGACGGCTGGCTGACCCCGGCCAGTTCGGCCAGTTCGACGGAGGAGAGGAAGGGCGCCTCGGAGGCCTGCCGCACCATGCAGTGCGCGATGCGCCGCTGGGTCGGTGTCAGCCGGTGCCCTTCGAAGAGCTGTTGCAGCCGTGCGGCCGGGCTGTCGCTCATGCCGTCATCCCCCTCAAGTTCCACATCCACATCAGAGTTCATTGAACGCCGTCTCCGGGATCCGCCCGCCCCGGGGAGCCACCCGCCGCCTGGGAGAGCCACTCGTCCGGGGAGCCGCCCGCTTCGCAGAGCCGCTCGTCCCGGATCCCGCCGACCACGCCCTCAGAGGCCATTGAACCGGTCGAGCAGCGCGGCCGCCGTCTCCACGTCGTCCGTGAGCGGCCGGTCCGCGAGGTCCGGGTCGAGCGCCTCGTCCGCCAGGGCGAAGGCGCGGCCGACCGGCAGGCCGGGGTCTATCCGCAGCTCGCGCTGGCGCAACGCCCGTATGACGGCGACCAGTTCGCAGCCCACGACATAGCGGTACGCGCGTCCGGCCCGCAGTGCCTGCCGGGCCGCGAGCGACGCGAAGCTGGCCTGCTCCTCGACGCCGCGGGAGAGGACGGCGTGCCCGAGCGAGGCCGGCGCGGACAGCGCGCTCAGCTCACCGAAGGCCGCCCCGGCCGCGTACTCCAGGATCATCACGCCCGACGACGCCGCCTCACCGTCCGCGAGGAAGGGCCTGAGCCGGGTGAACCCGGGCTCGTTCAGCGCGGAGAGCCGGGAGGTGGAGAGCCGGGCGGTCTGGGTGAGGGCCAGCCGGAAGTGGTCGAGCGCCAGGACCAGCTGGGCCATGTAGAAGCCGCCGTGGTGGTAGGCGGCCATGTCCGAGGCGCGGATCAGCGGGTTCTCGGCCGCCGCGTTGATCTCGACGGCGATGGTGCGCTCCAGCAGGTCGGCCGCGTCCTGCACGGGCCCGTGGACCTGCGGGACACAGCGGAAGCCGTACGGGTCCTGGATGCGGCCCAGCGGTGGAGTGGGCCGCTCGGGGGCGCCGAGCAGCCGTCGGCTGCGGGCGGCCACGGCGTACGAGCCGGGGTGCGGGCGGGCCGCGTGCACCGGTTCCGCGTACGCCTCGAACGAGCCGTCCACGGCGAGCAGCGACAGCGCGGCCACCACCTGGGTCGCGTCGACCAGTGCGCGCAGCTCGTCGAGTGCGAGCGCCGCCTGGCCGAGGGTGAGGGCGTTGCTGCTGATCAGCGCGAGGGCGTCGTTGTTGTCGAGGCGCAGCGCGGCGGGCGGCGGGCCGCCCTGCCAGGGATGTTCACCGGCCAGCGCGAGGCCCATCTGGGCCAGGGCGGCGATGTCACCGGTACCGACGGAGCCGAACTCGTTGACGACGGGGTGGGCACCGGATTCCAGGGCCTCGCAGAGCGCGGTGACGACGGTGGGCCGCAGTCCGGCCCCGCCGGCGAGCAGCTGGTTGGCGCGTACTGCGAGCATGGCCCTGACCTCGTGGCCCGGCAGCGGGTCCCCGATGGCCCCGGCGTGCGAGCGGAGCAGCCGCAGTCCGTGGTCGGCGGCTGCGCCGGACGGCACGGACTCGTTACGGTTGGCGCCGACACCGGTGGAGCGGCCGTACACGCGACCCGATGCGGCGAGCTCACGCGCCGCGTCCCACGACTGTTCGGCACGCTTCATCGCCTCGGTTCCGGGTACGGGCCTGGCCGTACCACGCGCGAGCCGGACCACATCGGCGACCGGAAGGGACTCACCGTCGAGGACCACGATGCCGGTCTGGGTGCTGGTGCCGGCCCGGGTGCCGGTGCCGGTCCGGGTGTCCACCGTGCGGTACGGCATCATGCGCGAACGCCTCCTTTTCCGACATTCGGTCGTGCCTGATGGACCTACGTCACCAGTGTTTTACCGCAGTCCATTGACAAATTATTCAGACACCGAGAACTCTGCATGACCATATGCAGCCGGGCAAGGGATGACCGATGATCAAATTCGACGCCGTGCACAAACGCTTCCCGAACGGCACCACAGCGGTCCACGACCTCACCCTGGACATGCCGGAGGGGCAGATCACGGTCCTCGTCGGATCCTCCGGATGTGGCAAGACCACCACCCTGCGCATGATCAACCGCATGGTCGACCCGTCGTCGGGGACCATCCGCCTCGCGGGCAAGGACATCCTCGAAGCGGACGCCGCCGAGCTGCGGCGCGGCATCGGGTACGTCATCCAGCAGTCCGGGCTCTTCCCGCACCGGACGATCCTGGACAACGTGGCCACCGTCCCGCTGCTCCTCGGCTGGGGCCGCAAGAAGGCCCGCGCCCGCGCCGCCGAGCTGCTCGAAACGGTCGGGCTGACCGCCGACACCGGCAAGCGCTATCCGCACCAGCTCTCCGGCGGCCAGCAGCAGCGCGTCGGCGTGGCCCGCGCGCTCGCGGCCGACCCGCCGGTACTGCTGATGGACGAGCCGTTCGGCGCGGTGGACCCGGTGGTCCGCACCCAGCTCCAGGACGAGCTGCTGCGGCTGCAGAAGGACCTGAACAAGACCATCGTCTTCGTCACCCACGACATAGACGAGGCCGTCCGGCTCGGCGACCGCATCGCGGTCTTCCGTACCGGCGGCCATCTCGTCCAGTGCGCCGAGCCCGCCGAGCTGCTCGCCCGGCCCGCCGACGACTTCGTCGCGGACTTCCTGGGCGCCGAACGCGGGCTGAAGCTGCTGTCGCTCTCCACGCTCGCGGGGATACCCCGGACGCCCGCCCCGGTCGTCCGCGCCGGTGAAAAGATATCCGCGGTGAAGCGAACCGGCCGCTGGCGGCTGGTGGTGTCGGCCGACGACAAGCCGCTCGGCTGGCTCGACACGGACGCCGCCCCGTCGGCCGGTACGGCGGGCGACGCCCCGCTGCTGCCCGTCCGGGCGCTGCGCGACACCGACTCACTGCTCTCCGCGCTCAACGAGTCCGTCGCGTCCCCGGCCGGCCTGGTGGCCCGGGTGGACGCCGACGGCTCACTGACCGGCGTCACCTCCCGCGACGCCATCCACGACCGGGCGGGCGAGGCCCACACGAGCGCGGGAGCCGTCGGCTCCCCCGCGAAGTCCGGTACCGCCGCATGACCATCGACTGGGGCTGGTTCCCCGACCACACCGGTGAGATGGCTCACCTCACCGCGGACCATCTCTCCACCGCGGTGCCCGCCGTCCTCCTCGGCCTGCTGATCGCGCTCCCGCTGGCAGTCCTCGCCCACCGGGTACGGGCGCTGCGCGGCTTCGTACTCGGCCTCTCCAACATCCTCTACACGATCCCGTCGCTGGCCTTCTTCGTCCTGCTGCTGCCCATCACCGGACTCACCCGGACGACGGCGATCACCGGCCTGACCGCGTACACCCTGGTGGTGCTCGTACGGAACACCGTCGAGGGCCTGGACGCCGTGCCCGCCAAGGTGCGCGAGGCGTCCACCGCCATGGGCACCCGGCCGCTGCGCACCCTGCTCACCGTGGAACTGCCGCTCGCGCTGCCGGTGATCATGGCCGGTATCCGGGTCTCCACCGTGATGTCCATCTCGCTGGTGAGCGTCGCCAGCTACATCGGATACGGCGGCCTCGGCCAGCTCTTCACCGACGGCTTCCAGCGCAACTACCCCACCCCGGTCGTCGCCGGTGTGATCCTGACCCTGCTGCTCGCCCTGGTGGCCGACGCGCTGCTCGTCACCGTCCAGTGGCTGTGCACGCCCTGGACCAGGCAGCGCCATTCCATGAAGAGGGGCGCCTGACCCATGCTGGAACTCCTCAAGAACCTCGCGTCCTGGCTGACCAGCTCCGCCCAGTGGTCCGGCCGGGAAGGCATCGCGCACCGGCTGGTCGAGCACCTGCAGTACTCGCTGCTCGCCACCGTCATCGCGGCCGTCATCGCGCTCCCCATCGGCATGCTGATCGGCCACACCGGGCGCGGCGCGTTCATCGCGGTCAACCTGGCGTCCTTCGGCCGCGCGCTGCCCACCGTCGGCCTGGTGACCCTGGTCTTCCTCGCGGGCGGGCTCTCCATCTGGCCGGTGTACATCTCGCTGGTGGCCCTCGCCGTGCCGGTGATCATCACCAATACGTACGCGGGCATGGCCGCCGTCGACCCGGAGGTCAAGGACGCGGCGAAGGGCGTGGGGCTCCGCGGCCACCAGGTCCTCTGGCAGGTCGAACTCCCGCTCGCGCTGCCCCTGATCATGACCGGCATCCGGCTGGCGACCGTGCAGGTCGTGGCCACCGCCACCATCGCCGCCTATGTCAGCTTCGGCGGGCTGGGCCGGTACGTGTTCGACGGGCTCGCCCAGCGCGACCTGGTGCAGGTACTCGGCGGCGCGGTGCTCGTCGCCGTCCTGGCCGTCCTCGCCGACCTCGTCCTGGGCGGGGTGCAGCGGCTGCTGCTGCGCGGCCGACCCGACACCGCCCGCTGACTTCCTGGAGACCCGAGATGAACCGACGTACCGCACTCACCGCCCTGCTGGCCGGCGCTTCGGCGCCCGTGCTCGCCGCCTGCTCGTCCGGCATCACGTCCCTCGACGGGGACAGCTCCGGCGGCGACGCCGGAAGCAGCTCCGGCGGGCTGGTCATCGGCACCGCCAACTTCACCGAGAACCAGATACTCGGCTACCTCTACGCGGGGGCGCTCAAGGCCGCGGGCATCAAGTCCACGGTCAAGCCCAACCTGGGCTCCCGCGAGATCATCGTCCCCGCGCTGAAGGGGGGCGACATCGATCTGCTCCCGGAGTACCAGGGCAGTCTGCTGCTCTATCTGAACAAGAAGGCCACCGAGACGGAGGCGGGCGCGATGCAGAACGCGCTGGCCGCCGTGCTGCCCGCGAGCCTCGAAGTCCTGCCGTACGCGGCGGCCGAGGACCGCGACAGTTTCGCGGTGACCCGCGAGACGGCCGACAAATACGGCCTCAAGTCCCTCGCCGACCTGAAGAAGGTCAACGGCAAGCTCGTGTTCGGCGCGGCGGCCGAGATGCAGAAGCGGGTCGTGGGGGTCGTCGGGCTCAAGGACCAGTACGGCGTGGAGTTCAAGGAGTTCAAGGCGCTGGACTCGTCGGGCCCGCTGGTCAAGGGCGCGCTGAAGAAGGGCGATGTGGACGTCGCCAACGTCTTCACCACGGACGTGGATGTCGCGGCGAACCACTGGGTCGTCCTGGAGGACCCGAAGCACCTGGTGCCCGCGCAGCACATCGTCCCGCTGATCGCCGCCCGCAAGGCGGACGGCAAGGTCCGCAAGGCGCTGGCCCTGCTGGGCAACGCGCTGACGACGGAGGAGCTGACGAAGCTGAACCGCCTGGTCGACAAGGACAAGAAGGACCCGGACAGGGTCGCGGACGCGTGGCTGAAGCAGCACAAGGTGCTGGCGTAGCGAGGCTGTTGCCCCGGGGCGCCGGCCGGCGCCCCGGGGCGGATCAAGCCCGTCCGGTGCTTGAGGACACCTCGGCCCGGCCGGCGCCCGATGCCGACTTCAAGCCCGTCCGGTGCTTGCTGACCGGGGGCCCGGGGGTAGCGCCCCCGCGGCGGACCCGCGCTCCACCAGCCGCGGCGCACAGAGAATCCGCTTGCGCCGCACCCGCCGCCCCTCGATCGCCGCCACCGCCAGCCGCGCCGCCTCCGCCGCGATCTCCGCGAGGCCCCAGTCGAGGGTCGTCAGCGCGGGCGTCAGGACCCGGGAGACCGGGTGGTCGTCGAAGCCGACCACCGACAGGTCCCGGCCGATGGCCAGGTCCGCCTCGGCGGCCGCCGCGTACACGCCGTACGCGATCGAGTCCGAGAAGCAGAAGACCGCGGTGGAACGGCCGCCCACCACCCCGCGTGCGACCCCGGTCGCCTCACCCAACTCCTGTGCGCACGGCACCACTTCGACGTCGAGGCCGAGCCGGTCCGCGGCCTCGCGCACATAGACGTCGGCCGGGCGGTCGGGGGTGCTGGGCCCGGTCGGGGTCAGCACCGTCACCCGGCGGTGCCCGAGCCGCGCCAGATACGCGAGCACCGCGTCGATCCCGGCGCGATTGTCGAAGAGCACCTCCCCGGCGGTCCTGGCCTGCTGGAGCGAGTCACCGATGGAGACCACCGGCACCGCGTCGGCGATCTTCGCCCAGCCCTCGGCCGAGGGGTCGACGGGCGAGACGAGCAGACCGTCCACCCGCTGGTCGCGGAGCTGCTTGGCGAGGACCAGCTCCCGTGCGGGATCGCCGCCCGCGTCGAGGATCAGCGCATAGCGGTCCCCCGCCAGGAGTTCGCGACCTATGGCCGCCATCAACTGCTGCTGCCAGAGGTCCTGGAGGTCACCCGCGAGGACCCCGACCATGCTCGTACGGCCGCTGGCGAGGGCGCGGGCGATGGGGTCGGCCTCGTATCCCAGCTCGGCGGCGGCCTTGCGGACCCGCTCCTCGGTCTCCTTGGACACCTGCTTGCCGCGCAGGGCGTACGAGACGGCGGCAGTGGAGAGGCCGGTGGCCTCTGCCACCTCGCGGAGGGTGGTGCGCTTGCTCGGCCTGGCCATGAGGGAAAGCCTACCGGCCGCCACCGAAAGCCCGCCGTGCCGAACGGCGGACCCGCGACCGGCTCTCCCCCTTCCGGCCGGGCGCCCGGCCCGGCACCTCAGCCCGACTCCTCGCCTCGACACCTCGCCCTGACGCCTTCACCTCGGCACCTCGCCTTGACACCTCGCCTTGACACCTCGCTCGGTTAACCGCTTCACTTAAGCGCGTCAGTGAATCGCTTAACTCAAAGGTGAACCTTGCTCGTAGACGTCCACCAGCACCTCTGGCCACCGGCCTTCACCGAGTTGCTGCGCGCCCGCACCACCGCCCCGTATCTCGACGGCTGGACGCTCCACCTGCAAGGAGAGCCGCCGTACGCGGTCGACCCGGCCGACCACGACGTCGCGGCCCGCACCGAACTGGCCCACACCGACGGTCTCGGCCTGGCGCTCGTCTCGCTCTCCAGCCCGCTCGGCATCGAGTACCTGCCGCCCGCCGAAGCGGCCCCGCTGCTGGCGGCGTTCCACGACGGCGCACTGGACCTCCCCGCACCCTTCGGCGTCTGGGCGTCGGCGGGACTCGTCGCGCCGGACCCCGAAGCGCTCGCCCGCACCCTGGAGCAGGGGTGCGTGGGGCTCCAACTGCCCGCCACCGCACTGCTGGACGAGGCGGGGTGGGCGCACTGCGCCCCACTGCTCGACACACTCGCCCGCGCCGGCAAGCCGCTCTTCGTCCATCCGGGCGCGGCGCCGCCCAGTGGCGACGGCGCCCCGCCCTGGTGGCCCGCACTGGTGCCGTACGTCCAGCAGCTGCACGCCACCTGGTTCGCCTTCCGCGCGTTCGGCCGGCCGCGCCACCCCCGGCTGCGGGTCTGCTTCGCCGCCCTCGCGGGCCTCGCCCCGCTGCACGGCGAGCGGCTCGCGGCCCGGGGCGGCGGCCGGGGCACGGTCGACTTCGACGTCTTCTACGAGACCTCCTCGTACGGCACCCGGGCGGTGGACGCCCTGGTCCGGGCGGTCGGCATCGACGTCGTCGTGTCCGGCAGCGACCGCCCGTACGCCCTGCCCGCCATCCCCGACCTCGGCGCGGAAGCGGCCGCCCACGCGCTCCGCACCGCCAACCCCGCCCGCCTCCTGAAAGGAGCAACCCCGTGACGTACGACGCCACGCTGCCCGACCGCACTCTCGACAAGCGTGAACTCCGTTCACTGGTCGACGATCTGGCCACCCGTCCGGAGCTGTGGCGCTCCGAGGTCGCCTTCTCGGACACCGACCGGCACTACGCCTCGCTGCACCGTGACGAGTACGTCGACATCTGGCTGCTCTGCTGGACCCGGCAGAACGACACCGGCTGGCACGACCACGACATCTCGTCGGGCGCGGTCCGGGTGGTCCAGGGCGTACTGACCGAGTCGAACCCGCGCATCGGCGGCAAGCACCTCGCGACGGCCGTCGGCGCCGACACCTCCTTCTGCTTCGGTCCGGACCACATCCACCGCCTGACCGGGGCGACGGACGACGCGGTCTCGATCCACGCGTACTCGCCGCCGCTCTGGCGGCTCGGCCAGTACGACATCAGCGACGATGGCCTGATGCGCCGGATTTCCGTCTCATATGCGGACGAACTTCGCCCAATGGACAGCCCGGCGGCCTGAAGAAGCAGCAAATTGACCTGCACCTATTGACCTTCCATTCATCACGACACACTCTGCATAGATCGATACATTGCCGGACGGCGCACGCATCGGCCGGCGAGGGCAGCGCAGTGGTGAGAGGGAGGCAGTCCGGTGGCAGGCCTGGTGGAACAGCGGTCGATCGATGTCGTCCCCGACGAGGAGCGCCACGGCAGCGCCTTCTCGCAGTTCACCCTCTGGGTGGGCGCGAACCTCCACATCACCGCGGTCGTGACGGGCGCGCTCGCCGTGGTCTTCGGCGGCGGCGCGCTCTGGTCGATCGTCGGGCTGCTGCTCGGCAATCTGCTGGGCGGGGCGGTGATGGCCCTCCACTCGGCGCAGGGCCCGCGGCTCGGGCTGCCGCAGATGATCTCGTCCCGTGCGCAGTTCGGCGTCAAGGGCGCGGTGGTCCCGCTGGCCCTGGTGATCCTGATGTACGTCGGGTTCTTCGCCAGTGGCACCGTCCTGGCGGGCCAGGCGGTGGGCAAGCTGACCCACCTCGGCGACAGCACCGGGATCGTCATCTTCGCCGTGATCACCGCGGCGGTGGCCGTCATCGGCTACCGGGTGATCCACACGCTCGGCCGGGTGGCGAGCGTCATCTGCGCCATCGCCTTCATCTACCTCGGGATCCGGCTGCTCGACCGCATCGACCTGGGCACGGTCCTGCACGACCACAGCTTCTCCTTCCCGCTGTTCCTGCTCGCGGTCTCGCTCTCGGCCTCCTGGCAGCTGGCGTTCGGCCCGTACGTGGCGGACTACTCGCGCTATCTGCCCCGTACGACCAGCGGCCGCGCCACGTTCTGGTGGACGCTCGGCGGCACGGCGCTCGGCTCGCAGTGGTCGATGACCTTCGGCGTCCTGGTGGCGGCCACGGCGGGCGACGCCTTCCTGAACAGCCAGGTCGGCTACGTGGTCGGCCTCGGCGGCACGGGCCTGATGGCCTCGGTCCTCTACTTCGTCATCGCCCTGGGCAAGCTCACGATCAACGTGCTCAACACCTACGGCGGATTCATGTCGATGGTGACGAGCATCAGCGGTTTCCGCGGCCAGAAGACCCTCTCCCCGCGCGGCCGTACGCTCTACATCCTGGTCATCATGGTGGCCGGCACGGTGGTGGCCCTCGCGGGCAAGGACAGCTTCCTCGACTCCTTCAAGGACTTCCTGCTCTTCCTGCTGGCCTTCTTCACCCCGTGGTCGGCGATCAACCTGGTGGACTACTACCTGATCTCCCGCGAGCGCTACGACATCCCGGCCCTCTCCGACCCGAAGGGCCGTTACGGCGCCTGGCGCTGGGACGCCCTGCTGGTCTACGGGATCGGCCTGGTGGCCCAGTTCCCCTTCCTGGCCACGTCCTTCTACACCGGACCGCTGGTCGGCCACCTGGGCGGCGCGGACATCTCCTGGATCGTGGGGCTCGTGGTCCCGGCGGCGCTGTACTGGGTCCTGGCGCGGCGGAACACCTCGCACATCCCGGCGGCCACCATCCTGGCCCCGGCTCCCGAGCCCGTACCGGAGCAGGTGCCGTCCCCCTGAGGTGCCGGGGAGGCCGGCGAGGCCGGGGCGGGTGGAAGTACCCCACCGGATTGGGGGGATAGCCCCACTGCTCACCACGTCCCGGATTCGTACCGTGAGACCCATGGAAGCCAGCGACCCGGAGTTGAAGAAGGAACTCGACGCCGCCCTGCATGCCCGCAGGGACCTGGGCGAGGATTACGAATCGGCCCTGGTCGAATCGTTCCTGGAGAAGGTCGAGCAGCGGCTCGACGGCACAGTGGACCGGCGGATGCGCCGGCAGATGGCCGAACAGCAGATGGCCGTCGCCCGGAACAGCAGCCGCCCGCAGCAGCCCGAAGGCGGGTTCGGCGAACGGTTCGGGTTCGGGATCGTGACGATGATCCTCGCCGTTCCGCTGTCGGCGATCGGGGTGGTCAACGCGGGGCTGGCCGGCCTCATCGTGACGTGGGTGGGGATCGTGGGCGTCAACGTGGTCCACGCCGCGCGCGACGGCGGCCTCTTCCGGCACCTGCGCTCACGGTCGAAGTCCTCGTCCGAACCGGGCTGGGAGGACTGAGGCGGGGGCCCGCCACACACGGGTGATCGCGAGGACCGCCGCACCCCCGGCGGGCCGGGGGGCGGGACGACGGCGGTCCCCGCGAGGGACGCGGGTCCGGGTCAGGGCCGGGGTGCCGCGTCCATGGCGTCCTGGAGGCCGGGAGCCGCTCCGGAGGTCCGTGACGCCGTTCGTGGTGCCGGCGGGTCTCCCTTCCGGCATCCACCAATCTGCCGCAGCCGTGTTAAGCCGGTGCTGCGCGGGCGTGTCACCCGTGTACCACTTGGGCGAAGCCCGGGGGCGACCACAGGACCGGCCGCCCCAGGCCCGACTCCCCGACTCTTCCCGGCCGCCCGGCCGCAGGCCCCGCCGTCACGTCCCGGCACGGGGCGTCACTCGGACGGGACGCCGAAGTAGTGCCCCTCGTCCAGGTCGGCCACGAGCCCGGGGCCGACCGGCTGCCAGCCCAGCAGTTCGCGGGTCAGGGCGCTGGAGACCGGGACGTCGGCCGCCAGGGCGGTTCCCGGCCAGCCGAAGTGCCCGCCCGCGTCCCCGGGTGCGACGGAGGCCACCGGGAGACCGAGATGCCGGCCGATCTCCTCGGCGATGACGCGGACCGGCACACCCTCCTCGTCGGTCGCGTGCAGCACGGACCCGGCCGGAGCCTTCTCCAGCGCCAGGCGGAACAGCCGCGCGGCGTCGAGCCGGTGCACCGTCGGCCACTGGTTGGCCCCGTCGCCGACGTATCCGGAGACGCCCTTCTCCCGCGCGGTGGCGATCAGCACCGGTACGAAGCCGTGGTCCCCCTCCCCGTGCACCGTGGGGGCGAGCCGCACGACGGACGAACGGACACCGCGCGAGGCGAAGGAGAGCGCCGCTTCCGCGGCGGCGGCGCGGAGCGACCCCGATTCCGGCATGTCCTTCTCCGTCGCCAACCGCCCCGGAGCCAGCCCGAGCGTGCCGGAGGCGATGACGAACGGCCGCCCGGTCCCGTCGAGCGCGGAGCCGAGCGTCTCGACGGCGCGCAGGTCGACACGGGCCGCGTTCTCGAACCGCGAGAAGTCATGGATGAACGCGAGGTGGATGACCCCGTCCGAGGCGTCGGCCCCGGCGCGCAGGCTGTCGAGGTCCTCCAGGTCTCCGCGGTGCACCTCGGCCCCGGCGGCGGTCAGGGCGGCAGCCGAGGCGTCCGACCGGGCGAGCCCGACGACCTGATGCCCGGCGCCGATGAGTTCGGGGACGACGGCCGAGCCGATGAAGCCGGACGCGCCGGTGACGAAAACACGCATGGGAAAACCTCCGGATGATCGACGTCCCGGGTTCAGGGCCGCAACCGGGACTAGCGATGTCAGTGACTGTCATCGACCTTAACACCTGACGTCAGTCACTGCCATCACGTAGAATCCGCGGCATGAGTCGATGGGAGCCGAACGGGCGCGGCCGGCTGGCGCAGGCCGCACTGGAGCTCTACGTCGAGCGGGGATACGAACAGACCACGGTGGCGGAGATCGCCAAGCGGGCCGGGCTCACGGAGCGCACGTTCTTCCGGCACTTCGCCGACAAGCGCGAGGTGCTGTTCGGAGGCGCGGGCGAACTGCAGGACTTCCTCGTGGGCCATCTGACCGACGCCCCCGCTTCGGCCACACCGATCGACGCGATCGCCGCAGCACTCGAACCGCTGGGCGCCCATTTCCATGAGCGCCGTGAGTACGCCCGGCTGCGCCAGAGCGTCGTCGCCGCGAACGCGGAGCTTCGGGAGCGCGAGCTGATCAAGTTCGCCTCACTCGCCTCCGCGCTGGCCGAGGCGCTGCGGGAGCGCGGTGCCGGGGAGCCGGCCGCGAGCCTGGCCGCCGAGGCGGGGGTCGCCGTCTTCCGGATCGCTTTCGAGAGCTGGATCAACGGAAGCGGTGAGCGAGACCTGTCGCAGATCATCAGGGAGTCACTCGCCGAACTCAAGGCCTTGGTCGCGGGCGCCTGACCCCCGGATCATGCCCTCCCGTCGGCAGGCAGCCGCGAAGCCGTAGGGCCCGGCGGCTGTGCGGCGCCCCTCCCCCGCGTACGGAATACACGGAGGGAGGGCCACCGCACACCGCCCGGCCAGATCCTGGCCGGGCAGGACCTGGCCGGGCGGGATCCGTACTAGGCGGCGCGTGCCGCGCGGGCCAGATACGTCAGCAGGTCCTGGCGGCTGACCACACCCGTCGGCTTCCCCTCCACCAGCACGATCGCCGCGTCCGCCTTGCCCAGGACCGCCATCAGATCGGCCACCGGCTCGCCCGAACCGACCAGCGGGAGCGGCGCCGACATGTGCTTCTCCAGCGCGTCACCCAGCGAGGCCCGCTGGGCGAACAGCGCGTCGAGCAATTCGCGCTCCACCACCGAACCGATGACCTCGGCGGCCATCACGTCCGGGTGCCCGGCCCCCGGCTTCACGATGGGCATCTGGGACACGCCGTACTCGCGCAGCACGTCGATCGCGTCGCCGACGGTCTCCTCCGGGTGCATGTGCACCAGGTGGGGGATGCCGTCCTCCTTGCCCAGCAGCACGTCGGAGACGCGCGGCTCGGTGCCGGGCTGCTCCAGGAACCCGTAGTCGTTCATCCACTCGTCGTTGAAGATCTTCGAGAGGTAGCCGCGTCCGCTGTCCGGCAGCAGCACGACCACGATGTCGTCGGGCCCGAGGTCCTCGGCCACCCGCAGCGCCGCCACGACCGCCATCCCGCAGGAGCCCCCGACCAGCAGGCCCTCCTCCTTGGCGAGCCTGCGCGTCATCTGGAAGGAGTCCTTGTCGGACACCGCGACGATGCCGTCGGTGACCGTCCGGTCGTACGCGGACGGCCAGAAGTCCTCACCGACGCCCTCGACCAGGTAGGGCCGTCCCGAGCCTCCCGAGTACACGGAACCCTCCGGGTCGGCGCCGATGACCTTGACCCGGCCGTCGGACGCGTCCTTGAGGTACCGGCCGGTCCCGCTGATCGTGCCGCCCGTGCCGACGCCCGCGACGAAGTGCGTGATCCGTCCCTCCGTCTGCTCCCACAGCTCGGGCCCCGTGGTCTCGTAGTGCGAGCGCGGGTTGTTCGGGTTGCTGTACTGGTCGGGCTTCCACGCGCCCGGCGTCTCCCTGACCAGGCGGTCGGAGACGTTGTAGTACGAGTCGGGGTGGTCGGGGTCGACGGCGGTGGGGCAGACGACGACGTCGGCCCCGTACGCCCGCAGCACGTTGATCTTGTCAGTGGACACCTTGTCCGGGCAGACGAAGATGCACTTGTAACCCTTCTGCTGGGCAACGATCGCCAGCCCGACACCAGTGTTCCCACTGGTCGGCTCCACGATCGTGCCGCCGGGGAGCAGCTCGCCGCTCTCCGCGGCCGCCTCGATCATGCGCACGGCGATACGGTCCTTCACGGAGCCGCCCGGATTGAAGTATTCGACCTTGGCCAGGACGGTCGCCCTGATCCCTGCGGTCACGTTGTTGAGCCTCACCAGCGGGGTGTTGCCGACGAGGCTGATCATCGAGTCGTGGAAGTGCACCATGGCGGTCAGCGTATTGGACAAGATTGGGCTGCACCGGTCTCCGGGCAGTTAGGTGAGGTACGGCCCGATCGACCGGCCACCGCCCGGATGGTGTCCGGCCCGGTCGGCGGACAGCGGCCGGCACGTGTACGGCTATCAGGAGGTGGCAGTGTCGAGGGCGAGGGTGGCGCGACGGATCGCCGCGGGCGCGGCATACGGAGGCGGAAGCATCGGGCTGGTCGGAGCGGCCGCGGTGGGGGTGCTGCTCGCGGAGGTCCAGCTGGCGAAGCGTTCCGTGGGCGGCGGGCGGGCCCCTACGGCACCGAGCGCGGACGGGCGGTACGGGCTGGCGTTCGCGGGCCGCACGGGGCATCTGGAGCCGTTACGGCTGGCCATGCTCGGCGACTCGACGGCGGCGGGCCAGGGCGTGTGGCGGGCCGGTCAGACCCCGGCCGCGCTGCTGGCCTCCGGGCTCGCAGCGGTGGCCGAGCGGCCGGTGGACCTGCGGAACGTCGCCCTGCCCGGCGCGATGTCGGACGATCTGGACCGGCAGGTGGGGCTGGTGCTCGCCGATCCGGGGCGGCTGCCCGAGGTCTGCGTGATCATGATCGGCGCGAACGACGTGACCCACCGGATGCCGGCCACTCAGTCCGTACGGCATCTGGCGACCGCCGTCCGCAGACTGCGGACGGCGGGGGCCGAGGTCGTCGTCGGTACCTGCCCCGACCTGGGCACGGTCGAGCCCGTCTACCAGCCGCTGCGGTGGCTGGCGCGGCGGGTCTCCCGGCAGCTGGCGGCGGCCCAGACGATCGGGGTGGTCGAACAGGGCGGGCGGACGGTGTCGCTGGGCGAGATGCTCGGCCCGGAGTTCGCGGCGAACCCCCGTGAGCTGTTCGGCCCGGACAACTACCACCCGTCCGCCGAGGGGTATGCGACGGCCGCGATGGCGGTGCTGCCCACGCTCTGCGCGGTGCTGGGCCTGTGGCCGGAGACCGACCACCTGGACGCCACCCGCGACGAGGACATGCTGCCGGTGGCCAAGGCCGCGTCGGCCGCAGCGTCCGAGGCGGGCACCGAGGTCACAGGGGTCCGCGCGCCCTGGGCCCTGCTGAAGCACCGCAGGCGGCGGCGCCTGCCGGAGACACCGGAGGCGGCGCACGCCGCACCACCCGGGGAGCAGCGGCACGGGCAGCGGCGGCACGGCCGGCCGCCGACCGGGAGCCATCCGGACGGACAGCAGCCGCCCGGGGACCACGCGCACGGACAGCAGCCGGCCGGGAACCGCCCGCCCGAGGAGGAGCCGGCCGGGGACCTGCCGGGCGGCGAGCAGCCGCCCGTCGCTCCCGGCCCGGAGCAGGACCGGGGGCCGGGGGTCGCGCGGCCCCCGGCACCGCCATCCTGAGCGGTCGCTTAGAAAAGAGTCCCGCATCACACACCGCCCCCGGTGACCTCGGCGGTACGTACGGGTAACTTCCAATCAGCCCTGCCGCCAACCAGCACCGCCGCCCGACCAGCCCTGCCGCCCAGCCCCGTCTCAGCCCCATGGAGCCGTGATGCCCGAAGCCGTGATCGTCTCAACCGCCCGCTCCCCCATCGGCCGCGCCTTCAAGGGTTCGCTGAAGGACCTGCGGGCGGACGACCTCACCGCCACCATCATCCAGGCCGCCCTCGCCAAGGTGCCCGAGCTGGATCCCCGCGACATCGACGACCTGATGCTGGGCTGCGGGCTGCCGGGCGGCGAGCAGGGCAACAACCTGGGCCGCATCGTCAGCGTCGCCATGGGGATGGACCACCTCCCCGGCTGTACGGTCACCCGCTACTGCTCGTCGTCCCTCCAGACCTCGCGGATGGCGCTGCACGCCATCAAGGCGGGCGAGGGCGACGTCTTCATCTCGGCCGGTGTCGAGATGGTGTCGCGGTTCGTGAAGGGCAACTCCGACAGCCTGCCCGACACGCACAACCCGCTCTTCGCCGAGGCCGAGGCGCGCACCGAGGCCGTGGCCAAGAGCGAGGGCGCCTCCTGGCACGACCCCCGCGAGGACGGCCTCGTCCCGGACGCGTACATCGCGATGGGCCAGACCGCCGAGAACCTGGCCGGGATCAAGGGCATCACCCGGCAGGACATGGACGAGTTCGGCGTGCGGTCGCAGAACCTCGCCGAAGCAGCGATCAAGAACGGCTTCTGGGCCCGCGAGATCACCCCGGTCACGCTCCCCAACGGCACGGTCGTCTCCGCGGACGACGGCCCGCGGGCCGGTGTGACCCTCGAAGGCGTACAGGGCCTGAAGCCGGTCTTCCGCCCCGACGGCCGCATCACCGCGGGCAACTGCTGCCCGCTCAACGACGGCGCGGCGGCCCTGGTGATCATGAGTGACACCAAGGCGCGCGAGCTGGGCCTGACCCCGCTGGCCCGGATCGTCTCGACCGGCGTCACCGGCCTCTCCCCCGAGATCATGGGGTACGGCCCCGTCGAGGCGTCCAAGCAGGCACTGAAGCGGGCGGGCCTGACGATCGGCGACATCGACCTGGCCGAGCTGAACGAGGCGTTCGCCGCCCAGGTCATCCCGTCCTACCGGGACCTGGGCCTCGACCTGGACAAGGTGAACGTGAACGGCGGCGCCATCGCGGTCGGCCACCCCTTCGGCATGACGGGCGCGCGCATCACCGGCACGCTGATCAACAGCCTTCAGTTCCACGACAAGCAGTTCGGCCTGGAGACGATGTGCGTGGGCGGCGGCCAGGGCATGGCCATGGTCATCGAGCGCCTCAGCTGATCCCGCCGGCCCCCCCCCCGGCTCCACAGCTCCACAGCCCCACAGCCCCCAGCCACACAGCTCCAGCACAGATCCGCACGCAGAGCGTCCAACCGATGACACCGCGTCGAACACAGCGCCCCGATCCCTCCCACCGGAGGGTCGGGGCGCTCTCAACTCCGCTACCCAGAGGCATGTTTGATGACGCCACTGTCACAACTCCCCTCTGCTCAAGCCTCTCGCCACCCAGTCGTGACCGAATCTCCCCCAGGATGTGACCTATCTCCCGAGGCCACTTCATTCCCGCAGGTCACGGCGGCAGCAGAAGGAAAACCAGGGCCCAAAGACCTGTCCAATTCATGACGTAATGCACTGCCGACGGACGCACTCTCACGACAAGCTGATGTAGGAAGTCGGGGAACGATTGAATCCGGGAGTAAGTCAGTGAGCACTTTGTCGATTGCCCTGCTGCTGACGACGGCCACCGCCACGGCCGTCGGCGCTGCGTCCCTGCATGCCGCACACGGCCTGCGCCGCCAGATCGCCGCTCTGCGCGACGATCTCGCCGGCCCGCCCGGCGGCAGCGAGCGGGGCGCGACCGTACCGGCCGCGCGCGAGACCCCGGCGGCCGAGATACGGGCGGCCGTCGCGGAAGCACTGGCCGAGGAGCGCGAACGCGAGCTGGCCGAGGCGCGTGCCTTCTGGGCCGCGCAGGAGTCCCGTGACGCGGCGGACGCACCGTCCCTGCTGGGCGGCCTGGCCGGACTCGGCGAGGACGCCGCGTTCTTCCTGCCGCGCCAGACCGACTTCACCGGCGTCGACCCGGCCTTCGAGACCGGCTTCGGCGCGGAACTGGAACCGGCCGTGGAGCCGGGCCTCGACGCGGACGACGAGCCGGGCCCGGACGAGTACCCGGCTGACAGCGCCGAACTGGCCGCGGCCCGCCGCAGGCACCCCTCGCACCCCGACTTCGTCCCCGTGCAGACCCCCGTGGGGACCGAGCACGAGCGCATGGTGACCCGCCTCGAAGCGCTCGCCGAGACCCGCACCGCGCTCACCGACGTCCGCCCGGGTCCGCTCGGGACGCTCGATGTGTACGTCTTCACGGACGGCACCACGCTCTGTATGACGCCGGGTCACCGGGAGACCGCCGAGCGGCTCTCCGAAGCCCTGCGTGCGGGCGACAACCCGGTCCTGCTGGGCGGTTCCGGCATCTCCGGTGCGTACGCGCTGACCTTCACCTGCGGCGAGGAGAACGTCTACATCCTCGCGGACCGCGTCATAGCGTCGCTGTAGCGCCCCTCACGTCCCGCACACCGCCGGTCGGTGCCGTTCACAGCACCGATGGGCGCCGGTCAGCGGCCCCTCACAGCCCCGATCCGGCCTCGGCCGCCTCCACCGACTTCACGGCCTCGTCCAGATCCGCGGACGGGGCCGTTCGCAGTTCCTCGGCCAGATCGTGCGCCGCGACGGCGAGTTGGTCGGCGACGGCGAACATCCCGGCGTCCGGCATGATCCGCCCGGCGGCGTCCGGGGACTCCAGGCGCTGGGCCCACGACGACAGTTCCCTGGCCAGCGTCAGCCCGGCGGCGGCCGCGCCGCGCTGGAGCCGGCTCTGCGGGGCGGAGCGCAGCCGGTCGGCGAAGCGGTCCGCTGCGGCGGTGAGAGGCGTCGTATCGAGCACGCCGCGACCCTACGCGCCCGTCCCGGACTGTTGCCAACGGGCCGACGCTGAGGCACGGTGCAGTGAAGGCAACAGCAACACCGACTCAGCGCAATGCCTCCGGAGGCGCCGATGTCCCAAGTCTTCTCCGAAGAGACCCACCGCAACCTGCTCTCCCGCATCCCCGAGTGCACGGGCCGTGAAGTGTCCGACTGGCTCCGCGCCGTCGACGAAGGCCCCACCCTCGTCCGCTTCGACGAGAAGGTCAGCTGGCTCAGGACCGAACACCGGCTCGCCTACGGTCACGCCAAGGCGATCATCCACGAGTACGACCTGAGACGAGCCGCGCGGCGGCTGCTCTAGGCACCTCCCGGGAACGCGAAGGGGCCCGCCCGGAACACCTCCGGACGGGCCCCTCGCCGACTCGCTGACGGCCCCCGGGCCATCAGCCGCAGCACTAGTCGTTGCCGCTGAAGATCGCGACCAGCCGCAGCATCTCCAGGTAGATCCAGACGAGCGACGTGGTCAGGCCGAACGCCGCGAGCCACGACTCCTGGCGCGGGGCGCCGTAGGCGATGCCGTCCTCGATCTGCTTGAAGTCCAGCGTCAGGAAGAAGCAGCCGATCAGGATCGCCAGCACCCCGACGAGCGCGCCGAGCGGGCCGAAGTCGCGCAGCCCGCCGTCGCCGGCGATGCCGAAGACGACCAGCAGCAGATTGACCACCATCACCATGAGGAACGCCATGGCGATCGTCATGCCGATGCGGACGTACCGCGCGGTGACCCGGATCCAGCGCTGCTTGTACGCCAGCAGGCTCGCGGCCGACACCGCCATCGTGCCCAGCACCGCCTGGAAGGGCGCGCCCGACCACTGGCTGTTGTACATCTCGCTGAGGACGCCGAGGAAGATGCCCTCGAAGAACGCGTAACCGAGGATCAGCGCGGGTGCCGGTGTGCGCTTGAAGGACTGCACCATCGCCAGCACGAAGGCCACCAGCGCGGAGCCGACGGCCAGTCCGTAGCTGGTCGAGGAGATCGGCAGCAGCACCCAGGCCAGAGCGGCGCCGACGGCGGCCGTGCCGAGCGTGAGGGCCGTGCGCGAGACGACGTCGTCCATCGTCATGGCGCCGGCGCGGGCGGGCGCCTGCGGGCCGTAGGGGTCCGTCACGTACGGATTCGTCGCGTACGGGCCGGGCGCGTGGGGGCCGGCGGCGTAGGGGTTCTGGCCGGACGGGTCCTGCGCGTACGGGTTGGCCCCTGCCGCTGGGCCCCCGGCCTGCGGCGCCGCGTTGAATCCCGCGTAGCCGTTGTCGCGGCTGAAGCCCCGTCGCGAGAAGACCGGGTTGCTGCTCCTCATCTCACTCCTCAGTGGCCACGGTGCGTGGCCTCGTGACCAGAGTAATGGGACAGCAAAGAGAAGGGTGTACTGCCTGGGAAGGATCTTTCCGCGATCCCGGCACCGGCCGCGCCCGGCGCCTGGCGGAGGTGCCCGGAACCGGACTTGAACCGGTACGCCCCCGAGGGGCAGCGAGGTTTAAGCTCGCCGTGTCTGCATTCCACCATCCGGGCACGACGCGCGGCACCGCATTCGCGATTCAGAGACTATCCGGACGGGCCGCCCGGGCAGGGGACCCTTAACCCGATGTTGTCTTATTTTATTGATGCCTGAAGGTGCGTCAGCCAGTGGATGCGCCATCGGCACATGCCGCACGTGGTGGCGGCCCCGTACCGGGGGGTACGGGATTGACGGAAAGTCGCCTGTCGCGGCCCTCCGTCACGGCCCGCCGCCGGGCCGGGGCACCTGAGGGGGACGGGTCTCGGGGGCGGTGTCATACCGGAGGAGGAGGCGGCGCCCTCCCGGTCACTCTCAAGGCGGCCGGAGGAACGGGCATGCGGAGGGACGATCCGGCGCCGGGCGGCCGACAGGATGAAGAGGTCCCCGCATCCCGTTCCGAACAGGAGCCCCACGTGACCTCGACCACCACCGCCCGCCGCGCCACCGCGGTGGCTGCCCGCGCCACCGACCTCTCCAAGGTGTACGGCCAGGGGGAGACCCAGGTGGTCGCCCTGGACGGCGTCTCCGTGGCCTTCCGGCAGGGCGAGTTCACCGCGATCATGGGCCCGTCCGGTTCCGGGAAGTCGACGCTGATGCACTGCGTCGCGGGTCTCGACACCTTCACGTCGGGGTCCGCGCGCATCGGTGAGACCGAGCTGAGCACCCTCAAGGACAAGCAGCTCACGCAGTTGCGCCGGGACAAGATCGGCTTCATCTTCCAGGCCTTCAACCTGCTGCCCACGCTGACCGCGGCCGAGAACATCACGCTGCCGATGGACATCGCGGGCCGCAAGCCCGACCAGGCGTGGCTGGCGAACGTCATCGAGATGGTGGGGCTCAAGGACCGGCTCAGCCACCGGCCCACCCAGCTCTCCGGCGGCCAGCAGCAGCGCGTCGCCGTGGCCCGTGCGCTGGCCTCGCGGCCCGAGATCATCTTCGGCGACGAGCCGACCGGGAACCTGGACTCGCGCTCGGGCGCCGAGGTGCTCGGCTTCCTGCGCAACTCCGTACGGGAGCTGGGCCAGACCGTCGTCATGGTGACCCATGACGCGATGGCCGCCGCCTACGCGGACCGGGTCATCTTCCTCGCCGACGGCCGGATCGTCGACGAGATGCTGTCGCCCGGCGCCGACGCCGTACTGGACCGGATGAAGGAGTTCGACGCCCGGGGCCGGACCAGCTGACCCTCACCGGCCGGCCCCCGCCCCGTACCAGCGACTCCGCCCGTCCCGCCTGCTCCTCACCTCAGGACTGACACCCACCATGTTCCGTACCGCCCTGCGCAATGTGCTCTCGCACAAGGCCAGGCTGCTGATGACCGTCCTCGCCGTCCTGCTCGGCGTGGCCTTCGTCTCCGGCACCCTGGTCTTCACCGACACCCTCGGCCACGCCTTCCGCAACCAGTCCGCCAAGAACTACTCCGACGTGGCCGTCGCGGTCACCTCGTACTCCGACTCGGACCACCCCAAGGAAGCCCCCGGGGTCAGCGCGAAGACCCTGGACCGGATCAGGGGCCTGGACGGTGTCACCTCGGCCACCGGGCGCATCTCCGGGTTCGCCGGCGTCGCCGACCAGAAGGGCAAGCTGATCGGCAACGGCTGGTCCAACAAGGGCGGCAACTTCTCCCCCGGCGCCCACGGCAAGGACGACCAGTACGCCTTCACCGACGGCTCGGGCCCGGCCCGGAGCGGCCAGATCGCGCTGGACCGGGACACCGCGGACAAGGGCGGCTACCACGTCGGTGACACCGTGCGGGTCGCGACGAACGGGCCGGTGCGCACCTACACCCTCTCCGGGATCTTCACCACCGACGACGGCGCGGTCGGCGCGGGCGGCAGCCTGGTCCTCTTCGACACCGCGGCCGCGCAGAAGCTCTATCTGCAGCCCGGCTGGTACGAGGACGTCAACATCGCGGCCTCCCCCGGCACGCCGGAGGCCAAGCTCCTCGCCTCGGTCAAGCCGCTCCTCCCGGACAACGCCGAAGCGAAGACCGGCAAGCAGCTCGGCGACGAGCAGGCCAAGCAGATCACGCGGGAGATGTCGGGGCTGAGCCAGATGCTCCTGGGCTTCGCCGCGGTCGCGCTCTTCGTCGGGATCTTCCTGATCTCCAACACCTTCACCATGCTCGTCGCCCAGCGCACCAAGGAGCTGGCCCTGCTGCGCGCCGTCGGCGCGTCCCGCAAGCAGGTCACCCGCTCGGTGCTCGCCGAGGCGCTGGTGGTCGGCGCGGTCGCATCCGTGGTCGGCTTCGTGCTCGGCATCGGCCTGGCCGTGGGGCTGCGGTCCGCGATGGGCTCGTTCGGGGCGAAAGTGCCCGGCGGTCCGCTGATCGTGGCGCCGGGCACCGCACTGGCCGCGCTGCTCGTCGGCGTACTGATCACGATGCTCGCGGCCTGGCTGCCCGCCCGCCGGGCGGCGAAGATCCCGCCGGTCGCGGCCATGGGCAGCGCGCATCTGCCCGCCACGACGAAGTCCCTGGTGGTACGGAACTCGATCGGCGCCGTCATCACCCTGATCGGCGCCGCCGTGATCCTGGCCGGTGCGTCGGCGGGCTCCGGCGGCCGGATGATGATCGGGGCCGGTGCCTTCCTGGCCCTGATCGGTGTGATCGTGCTGATCCCGCTGCTCTCCCGGCCGGTCATCGCGCTCGTACGGCCGCTGCTGACCCGGGTGTTCGGGGTGTCGGGCAAGCTCGCGGGCCAGAACGCGGTCCGTAACCCGCGCCGCACCGGGGCCACCGCCTCCGCCCTCGCGATCGGTCTGACGCTGGTCACCGGGCTCACGGTGATCGGTGTCACGGTCGGCCAGTCGGTGGACCGGGTGACCACGGACAACTTCAAGGGCGACTACATGGTCGAGATGGCCAACGGCATGTCGCTCACCCCCTCCACGGTGACCGCGCTGGAGAAGGCGAAGGGCGTCGCCGCCGTCTCCCCGCAGGCCGGCAGCCAGATCGTCATCGACGGCAGCGACGAGGCGGTCTCCGGTGTGAAGCCCGGCGACATCCAGCAGGTGCTCAGCCTCCCCGTGGTCTCGGGCTCGCTGGACTCGCTCGCCGACGGCCGGATCGCCGTCGAGCAGAAGACGGCGGAGAAGAAGGGCTGGAAGCCGGGCAGCAAGGTGTCGGCGAAGTACCTCGACGACAAGAAGGGCTCGCTGACGGTCGGCGCGGTCTTCAAGGAGAACCAGTTCGTCTCCCCCGTCCTGGCCTCCATGTCGGTGCTCACCGCGCACGAGGAGAAGCCGGAGATCCAGCAGATCCTCGTGAAGACGCACGGCGGCACCGGTGATCAGGCCCTGGTGGACGCGATGGGCGGCAACCCGGCCATCTCCGTCCTGGGCAAGCAGGACATCCGCAACGCCATGGGCGGCATGATCAACACCACCCTCAACATCATGTACGGACTGCTGGCGATGGCCCTGATCATCGCGGTGCTCGGCGTCATCAACACCCTGGCGATGTCGGTCTTCGAGCGTCAGCAGGAGATCGGGATGCTGCGGGCGATCGGCCTGGACCGGGCCAAGGTGAAGCGGATGATCCGGCTGGAGGCCGTGGTGATCTCGCTGTTCGGCGCGGTGGTCGGGGTCGCGCTGGGGACCTTCCTGGCCTGGGCGGTCGGCCAGACCATCAAGTCGAGCATCCCGCACTACGTCCTGGTCATGCCGTGGGGCCGGATCGCCCTCTTCCTGGTGCTCGCGGCGTTCGTCGGAGTGGTGGCCTCCCTCTGGCCGGCCCGCAGCGCGGCGCGGCTGAACATGCTGACGGCGATCAAGACGGAGTAGCCCGCCGGCGGCAGGTCATACGCAGACGGGGAGGCCCGGGACATCGACAGTGTCCCGGGCCTCCGTACTGCGTACCGCGCGGCCCGTCAGCGCCAGTCGCGGGCCCGGCGCGGCAGCCCCGAGGCCCCGCCCTCCGGGGTCTTCACGGCCAGCACCTGGTTGACGCCGATCCTGTTGTTCTCGAAGGCGAGCGCGGACGCGGCCATGTAGAGCCGCCAGACGCGGGCCCGGCCCGGGCTCGTCAGCCGGACCGCCTCCGCCCAGCGCGCCTCCAGATTGGCCACCCACTCCCGCAGGGTCAGCGCGTAGTGCTCGCGGAGCGTCTCGACGTCACGGGCCTCGAAACCGGCCTCCTCCAGCAGCTCCACGGTCTTGCCGACCGGTGACAGCTCGCCGTCCGGGAAGACGTAGGCGTCGATGAACGCGTCGATCTCGTACGCCGATTCGTCCCGCTCGGGGCGGCGGGCGATCTGGTGGTTGAGCAGTCGGCCGCCCGGCTTGAGCAGGGCGTACAGGTCGTCCGCGTACTCCCGGTAGCGGACCGAACCGACGTGTTCGGCCATCCCGATCGACGAAATCGCGTCGTACGGCCCGTCCTTGACGTCCCGGTAGTCCTGGACGCGGATCTCGATCCGGTCGGTCAGCCCCTCCTCGGCGATGCGCTTGCGTGCGTACGCGGCCTGCTCCCGGGAGAGGGTGACACCGGTGACCCGCGCCCCGTACTCACGGGCCGCGTGGATGGCCATCGAGCCCCAGCCGCAGCCGACGTCGAGCAGCCGCATGCCCTCCTTGAGGGCGAGCTTCCGGCAGACCAGGTCGAGTTTGTCGCGCTGGGCGCTCTCCAGCGTGGAGTCCTCGGCCCAGTAGGCGCAGGAGTAGACCATCGAGGGCCCGAGCACCAGCTCGTAGAAGTCGTTGCCGACGTCGTAGTGGTGGCTGATGGCCTGCTGGTCGCGGCGCTTGGTGTGGATCGGGCCCCGGCGGCGTCTGATCTCCTCGGCGGGCGGGGGCGGCGGGGGCAGCAGCCCGCCGATGTCGAGGAGGCCGCGGGCGGCGGCCCGCAGCTTCGGGTCGAGCACCGGCAGCCGCGCCTTCTTGAGCTCCGCCGGGTCGTCACGCTCCCAGATCAGCCCGGCGAGCAGGTCGAGTGCCGCGTAGAGATCGCCGTCCACATCGATCTCACCGGCGACCCAGGCCCGGGCCAGCCCGAGCTCCCCCGGCTTCCACAACAGCCGCCGCAGGGCGCGACGGTGACGGATCACCAGGACGGGGGTCCCCGGCGGCCCCGACTCGCTGCCGTCCCAGGCCCGGATGCGGACCGGGAGCGGGGCTCCCAGCAGCTCCTCGGCGAGAGTGGTCAGCCGCAGCGCGGCGTCGGCCATGGCGCACACCTCCGTACAGATGGAAAAGGCTCAGCAGTAGGTAAACACCGAACGCCTGCCGCCACAGTCCCAATACCACGTAACGGGAGCGTAAAATCCATGGTGGATACATGTACATCTGTCCCGGTACGTCGGAGGGGCCGCCCGCACCACGGATGGCGGGCGGCCCCTCGGACCTGAACGAACCTGCTGTGCTACCGGGTCAGGCCTTGGCCTTCTCGGCGTCGGCCTTCGTGGCGGCTTCCGGCTTCCCGGCTTCGGACTTCGCCGCGGCGGGACGGGGCGCCGGCTTGGCCGCCTCGTAGAACTCCTCGCGCGGAGTCTCCATGGCGCCGAGCGATACGACCTCGCGCTTGAGGAACATCGCGAGCGTCCAGTCGGCGACGACGCGGATCTTGCGGTTCCAGGTCGGCACCGCGAGGCCGTGGTAGCCACGGTGCATGTACCAGGCGAGGCGCCCCTTGAGCTTGATCTTCATCTTGCCCATGACGATCATCGCGACGCCCTTGTGGAGGCCGAGGCCCGCCACCGCACCCTTGTTGGCGTGCTCGTAGTCGCCCTGCGGGAAACCGCGCATGCCCGAGATGACGTTGTCGCCGAGCACCTTGGCCTGGCGCAGCGCGTGCTGGGCGTTCGGCGGGCACCAGGCGTTCTCGACACCGGCCTTGCGGGCGGCCATGTCCGGGACCTGCGCGTTGTCGCCCGCGGCCCAGATGTAGTCAGTGCCCTGCACCTGGAGCTTCTCGGAGGTGTCCACGTGGCCGCGGGGGCCGAGCGGCAGACCGTAGCGCGCCAGGACCGGGTTGGGCTTGACGCCGGCGGTCCAGACGAGCGTGTCGGCGTCGACCTCAAGGCCGTTGTTCAGTACCACGTGGCCGTCGACGCAGGAGTCCATACCGGTCTTGAGGTAGACCTCGACCCCGCGGGACTCCAGGTGCTCCTTGCCGTACGCGCCGAGCTTCGGCCCGACCTCGGGAAGGATCTTGTCCGCCACGTCGACCAGCAGGAAGCGCATGTCCTCGCGCTTGACGTTGGTGTAGTACTTCGCGGCGTCCCTGGCCATGTCCTCGACCTCGCCGATGGTCTCCGCGCCTGCGAAGCCACCGCCGACGAAGACGAAGGTGAGCGCCTTGCGGCGGACGTCCTCGTCGGTCGTCGAGTCGGCCTTGTCGAGCTGCTCAAGGACGTGGTTGCGCAGGCCGATCGCTTCCTCGACGCCCTTCATGCCGATGCCCTGCTCGGCGAGGCCGGGGATCGGGAAGGTGCGGGAGACCGCGCCGAGCGCGATGACCAGGTAGTCGAAGGGCAGCTCGTAGGCCTCGCCGACGAGCGGCGCGACCGTGGCGACCTTGCGGTCCTGGTCGATCGTGGTGACTCGGCCGGTGAGGATCTCGGCCTTGGGCAGCACGCGTCGCAGCGGGACGACGACATGCCGAGGCGAGATGCTGCCGGCAGCAGCTTCGGGGAGGAAGGGCTGGTACGTCATGTACGAGCGCGGGTCCACGACCGTGACGGTCGCTTCGCCGTAGCGCATCTTCTTGAGAATGCGTCGAGCTGCGTACAGGCCTACGTACCCGCCTCCAACTACGAGGATCCTGGGACGCTCCGTGGTGCTCATGGCAACGAGTATCCACCTCCTGGGAGGGGGTACCTCGTGCGCCCCTTCACAAGGTCAACGGGCACCTCTGCTACACTGCGCGGCTCGCATGACGGAGGTCACTCCTCCGCAAGGGAACCAGTACCCCCCTGCGGACGTTGTCCACCCCTCTTGAGCTGCCCTTCACGGTGTCGCGCCGAGTGGACCACCGCCCGACGACATCCGCGCGCAACACGTATGACACAGCCCGCGATACGCGGAACAGGGACCTGTGGGCACCCTGCGGGGGCACATGTCCTCGGAACTTCGGCCGACAGGCCCCAATTCCTTGTGAAGAACTTCACGAACTTTCTCGCGACCGGCCGCCCGGGCGGCGCCGGAAGGCGCCCCGGAAGCCTGACAACGCTGTCATCGAGACTCCGGGACCGACCCCGCGAGGGCCGCCCGAGCGGCCCCGCCCGGCGCTACCCGACGTCGCGGGCGCGGCTCCACGCGATCCCGTCGGGCATCGCCTCCAAAGCGTCACTCACTCCCGAGGCGTGCACGTGTACACGATCGTGCGTACACTTCCTTTATGGCCGAGAGCACTGTGACTGTACGGGAAGCCCGCGCACACCTGGCGGACCACATCAATCGTGCCGAGGAGGGCACACCTACGGTGATCACCCGCAACGGCGAGCCCGTCGCGGCCGTGGTGCCGATCGCGGACTTCAACGCACTGGAGGAAGCAGCCGACGTGTTGCTGGCCCGGGAGGCGGAAGCGGTCCTGGCCCAGGGCGGCCCGACGGTGCCTATGGCTGAGCTGCTGGCAGACCTGTTCACCGAGCGCACCGACGACGCGGCGTGAAGTACGAGTTCCGGTTCACCACAGCCGCACAGCGGCAACTTCGGGCCATCGACCGGCCTGCCGCCATGCGCATCCTGGCGGCGCTGACCGCGCTCGGCGACGATCCGTACCGTGAGGACGCCGACATCAGGAAACTCACCGGCCCGTCGGGCCTCTATCGGCTCCGGGTCGACAGCTACCGGGTCGCCTATCAGGTCGAAGACGGCGAGCTCATCATCCTCGTCGTCAAGATCGGCGACCGGCGCGACGTCCACCGCAACATCTGAGATCAGGCGGCCCGGAGCCCTGAGACTCCGGGCCGCCTCACAGCAGAGGGTCACTCGTCGTCGAGTGCGGCATGCCAAGCAATGCCGTCGAGGATGTCGTGCTCGCTGACGACCACCTCACCGGCGCCCGTCCGCTTCATGATCGAGTGCAGGATCATCGCGCCCGCACCGATGACGTCGACCCGTCCCTGATGCATCACCGGGATCGCGGCTCGCTCGGCGTGGGACGAGATCAGCAGCGTCCCGGCGATCTCGCCGACCTGCGCCGCGGTGATCCGTGAGTGGTGGATCGCGGTCGAGTCGTAGGCGTCGAGTCCCAGCGCGATCGCGGCGACGGTGGTCACCGAGCCGGCGAGACCGACGAGCGTGTGGTTCCCGGACAGCGGGACCGTCTCCGCGGCCTCGTCCAGCGCGGCGTCGATGTCGGCGCGCATGGCCGTGATCTCGCCGAGCGTCGGCGGGTCGTGGCGGACGTGCCGCTCGGTGAGCCGTACGCAGCCGATGTTCACGGAGCGGGCCGCCCTGACGTTCTCGTCCCCGACGACGAACTCGGTGGAGCCGCCGCCGATGTCCACCACCAGGTACTCACCGCCCTGCCCGGCCAGTTCCTTCGTCGCGCCGGTGTAGGAGAACTCGGCCTCCTGGTCACCGGTGATCACCTCGGGTTCGACGCCGAGGATGTCGCGCACCCCGCTGACGAAGTCGTCGCGGTTCTCGGCGTCGCGGGACGCGGAGGTGGCGACGAAGCGGAGGTGTTCGGCCCCGTGGGCCTTGATGACCTCGGCGTACTCCGTACAGGCCGCGAAGGTCCGCTCCAGCGCCTCGGGGGCGAGCCGGCCCGTCCGGTCGACGTCCTGGCCGAGCCGGACGATGGTCATCCGCCGGTCCAGGTCGACGAGTTCACCGGTGGCGGGGTCGGCGTCCGCGACGAGCAGACGGATGGAGTTCGTGCCGCAGTCAATGGCAGCGACGCGGGTCATATGGGTTCCTCACGGTGTGTGAAAGGGGGTGGGGGTTCCGCCCCGGCCCGGATCTTCAGTCGCCGAGCGGGGCGGAGCCCTCGCCGTCCCGGGCGCGCGGCACGCACGGGCCCTTCGCCCACCACTCGGGCAGCATCGCGAGCGCCTCGTCCCCCAGCGGGTTGACGCCCGGCCCTGCGGCCAGCGAGTGCCCCACCAGGACGTGCAGGCACTTGACCCGGTCGGGCATGCCTCCCGCGCTCGGGAAGCCCTCCAGGACCTCGATCGCATCGCGGCGCGCGAGGTAGTCCTCGTGCGCGGCCCGGTAGGCGGCGGCCAGTTCGGGGTCGGTCCGCAGGCGCTCGGTCATCCCCTTCATGACGCCGTTCGCCTCCAGCGTGCCGATCGCGGAGGCCGCACGCGGGCAGGTCAGGTAGTACGTCGTCGGGAACGGCGTGCCGTCCTCCAGACGCGGGGCCGTCTCGACGACGTCCGGGTTGCCGCACGGGCAGCGGTGCGCGATGGCGCGCAGCCCGCGGGGCGGTCGGCCGAGCTGCTCCTTGAACGCGCTGATGTCCGCGTCGGTGGGCTCGGTGCGGTCGGTCTGCGGAGGGGGCGTTTCCATGCCTGCCTTGGATCTGAGTGCGTGTGAAGTGAGTGCGTGTGAAGTGAGTGACTGTGACGCGGGTGGCGGTGGGGCGGGTGGCGGTGGGGGCGGGTGGCGCTGTCCGGGCTAGGGGGCCTTGGTGCGGTCCGCGCTGTCCACGCCGTCCCACAGGTTCGAGTACCACGGCCGGTCCGCCGCGCCGTTGCCGCCGGAGCGCTGGGTGCGGGCGTCGGGGTCGATCATGGTGTAGCTGGTCTCCCCCGGCCGCACGTAGTGCAGTTGTTCTCGGGCCAGCCGCTCCACGTACGCGTTGTCCTGGAGGCGTGCCTTCTCGTCCCGCAGCTCCTCGACGCGCGCCTTCGCTTCGCTGACCTGGCGCCGCTGGTCGGCGATGTCGCCACGCTGCGAGACGTACTGCCGCATCGGATACGCGAGTGCCACCACCAGGGTGCAGAGCACCATCAGCAGTATCGCCGCCCGGCCGGTGAGCCGGGGCCTGCGCGCCTGGCGCCTGGACTGGGAGCGGTAGACACGGGCCGCGGTCTGCTCACCGAGCACCTTGAGTCTGGTCGCGGTGGAGAACCGGTCCCGGTTCCCTGCCATGCCGCCTCCCCGTTACACACGCACGTCCGTCCCCGGACACGGTACGGGACCGGGTACGGGGACGGCTGCGCGTGGCTGCGCCTTTGCTGCTGATTCAGCTGATTCAGCTCTTTATTCAGTTCTTCGGCCGTGTCGGCCGCTTTCGGCCGTTTCGTTCGCTCTTCGGCCGTTTCGCCTGTTCTTCGGCTGTGTCAGCTGGCGCGGAAGCGCGGGAACGCCGAACGGCCCGCGTACACCGCGGCGTCGTCGAGGATCTCCTCGATGCGCAGCAGCTGGTTGTACTTGGCGACGCGGTCCGAGCGGGCCGGGGCGCCGGTCTTGATCTGGCCGCAGTTCACGGCGACCGCGAGGTCCGCGATGGTGACGTCCTCGGTCTCGCCGGAGCGGTGCGACATCATGCACTTGAAGCCGTTGCGCTGAGCGAGCTCGACGGCGTCCAGGGTCTCGGTCAGCGAACCGATCTGGTTGACCTTGACGAGCAGGGCGTTGGCGGAGCCCTCCTCGATGCCGCGGGCCAGACGCTCCGGGTTGGTGACGAAGAGGTCGTCGCCGACGATCTGGACCTTGGCGCCCAGCTTCTCGGTGATGACCTGCCAGCCGGCCCAGTCGTCCTCGTACAGCGGGTCCTCGATGGAGACGAGCGGGTACGAGGCGACGAGGTCCTCGTAGTACTCGGTCATCTCGGCGGCCGAGCGGGACGCGCCCTCGAACTCGTACTTGCCGTCCTTGTAGAACTCCGAGGCGGCGACGTCGAGCGCGAGCGCGATGTCCTTGCCCGGCGCGTAACCGGCCTCCTTGATGGCCTCAAGGATCAGGTCGAGGGCGGCGCGGTTCGACTCCAGGTTCGGCGCGAAGCCGCCCTCGTCGCCGAGGCCGGTCGACAGACCCTTGGTCTTCAGGACCTTCTTGAGGGTGTGGTAGACCTCGGCGCCCCAGCGCAGCGCCTCCGAGAAGGACTCCGCACCGATCGGCGCGATCATGAACTCCTGGATGTCGACGTTGGAGTCGGCGTGCGACCCGCCGTTCAGGATGTTCATCATCGGAACGGGCAGCAGGTGCGCGTTCGGGCCGCCCAGGTAGCGGAAGAGCGGGAGGTCGGACGCCTCGGAGGCGGCGTGTGCCACGGCGAGCGAGACGCCGAGGATGGCGTTGGCGCCGAGCGAGCCCTTGTTCTCGGTCGCGTCCAGGTCGAACATCGCCTGGTCGATCAGGCGCTGCTCGGTGGCGTCGTAGCCGACGAGCTCCGGGCCGATCTGCTCGATGACGGCGAGGACCGCCTTCTCGACGCCCTTGCCGTGGTAGCGGTTGGGGTCACCGTCGCGGAGCTCGATGGCCTCGAACGCACCGGTGGAGGCGCCGGACGGAACGGCGGCACGGCCCGTGCTGCCGTCGTCGAGGCCGACCTCGACCTCGACCGTGGGGTTGCCTCGGGAGTCCAGGATTTCCCGGGCTACGACGACGTCGATGGACGGCACTAGCATCTCCTTCTGGGATGTGACGCTATGGGCGCAGGGTCTCTTGGCCTTGCGCCAAGAGCCTAACCGGCTCGGGGGCATCAGCCGGCAGGGCGCCCGGACCCTGGGACGAAAAAGGGCCCAAAAGATCGTATGACGGAATGAAAGACAGCAAAACTACTAGACGGTAACCAGATCACTGCCCCCGTCGCCCCGGCCGGACCGGCTCCCGAACGGGGACGCGGCTCCCGGCGGAGAGACCCCCGGCCCGGCGCGTACGGGGGAGTCGCGCCGGGCCGGGGGTGCTGAGGGAGAGCTGATATCAGCTCAGGTGGAGCTGCTGACCGGGGAAGATCAGGTCGGCGTCCTTCACGATGCCCTTGTTCAGGTCGAAGACCTTCTTCCAGCCACCCTTGACGTGCTCGGCCTTGGCGATCGTGGCCAGGGTGTCGCCGGACTTGACCTTGTACTCGCCGTCGCCCTTCTGGATCGTGGTGGGCGCGGCGTGCCGGGGAGCGGCGTGCTTCGGAGCGGCCGGCGCACTGGTGCGGGCCTCGCTGCGCGAAGCGGCCTGCTGGTCGCTGTGGCTGCTCTGCTGGCCGGCGCTCGACGAGGAGGAGCCGGTGGAGACGTCCGGGCTGGGGCCACCGCTGGTCAGGTTGCCGGCACCGGCACAGGACCAGGCGCCCGGACCCTGCATGGCGAGAAGCTTCTCGGCGGTGGCGATCTGCTGGCCCTTGGTGGCGAGGTCGGCGCGCGGGGCGTACTGCGTACCGCCGGCGGCGGCCCAGCTGGAGTTGTTGAACTGGAGGCCACCGTAGTAACCGTTGCCGGTGTTGGTGGACCAGTTGCCACCGGACTCGCACTGCGCGACGGCGTCCCAGGTGGAGACCGAGGCGGCGGAGGCGGAGGTGGCACCGATCAGCGGCACGGCCACGGCCGCACCAGCGACACCGGCGAGCGTGGCGACACGGACGGCCTTCGAGGGGCGGCGGTGCTTGGACTTGCTGGAAAACAGCATGAAGAATCTCCTCACCGACGCCTACGAGGTGAGCTGTCGGGTTCGGGCCAATGAGTTGCCCGGCTGCGCGGCCTAGCGCGCAGCTTCACCCCAAGCCGGTCCCGGTTCGTGCCGTTCTCCGAAACTCAGAACGGACGGCCGGCCCCGGCGCTTACCTGGGTCCCCCGCTCCTGCCTGCGGCGCTTCTTAGCGTCAACTGCTTCCCTTCGACCGATGGCAGGATTCGGCGTGGCGATCGAAGAGGCCCGCGGTGCGAGCGGTCTGACCGTAATCACAGGACCCCCCGATATTCAAAGATGAACATCGGCGGGTAAATCCCTGGTTTACGACCACGCCTGACCCGTTTTCGCAGGTGAGGGACGGCGTACGCCGGGCGGACAGTCTGGACATTCAGCCGCTCCGACGAGAGCCATGTCTCACTCGAACAGAAGCGGACATACGGTCTCGAACTACCCCTGTTTCTGGTCGAGATCAAGGCTCTGGCCAGGAACGATGAAGTCCGGATCGCCTCCGACGGTCCGATGGTTCGCCGCATAGAGCGCGGGCCATCCGCCGGGCAGATCGTGCGCCTCCGCGATGGCCCAGAGGTTGTCACCCGCGCGGACCGTGTAGCTGCCGTCCGTACGGGCGTCATTGCGGGACGCCGCGCCGCCGCGCGAGGCGTGCCGACCGGTCTCGTCGCGGCTCGTACCGGTGCCGTCGGCAGCCTTGCCGCCCCGGTGTCTGCCGGGCCCGTCACTCCCCGGGGAGGACGGCGAGCCGGAAGGGGAGTCCGCGGATGCCGCCGGGTCCGAGGGTCTGGATGACGCGGAGTCGGACGGCCCGGGCGTGTCGGATGACCGGGAGCCCGAAGTGCCCGAATCGCCGGAAGAGTCCGAAGTATCCGATGAGGGGTCAGATGTCGGAGATGAGTGCGCTGACGGCGTGGACGATCCGGCGGGGGAACCCGAGGGGGAACCGGAAGGGCCCGGACTCGTCCGCCCCGACGGCGCCTGCCCGGACGGCGCCCCCTCGGAGGGCACCCCCTTCCCGCCGTCCGCATCCGCGTCCGTGTCCGCGTCCGCCGGGTCCTTGGCGGAGCCGGTCGGCTTCGCGGAACCGGGGCTCGCGGTGTCCGGGGAGCCCGGATCCACGGACGCCGTGGCCGCGTCGCCCTTCGTCAGTCCGGCGATGGCCGCACAACTGGCCCAGGGGGTCGCACCCTCGGCCACGTACGCCTTCTGGGCCACGGCTATCTGCTGCGAGCGGCTGGCCAGGTCGGGGCGGGCCGCATACTCCCCGCCGCCGTACTTGTCCCAGGTGGCCTGCGAGAACTGGAGGCCGCCGTAGTGCCCGTTGCCCAGGTCGGCGCTCCAGATGCCGCCGCTCTCACACAGCGCCACCCGGTCCCAGGTCGTGGCGTCGGCCGCGTGGGCGCCGGTCGACGCCAGCAGCGGAAGGGCGATGGCCGAGCCCGTAACTCCTGCCGCTACGACAAGAGCTGGAGCCTGACGGGGGCGGCGGTGCCGACCGTTCCCGGTGCGCATGCGGTGGCCTTCCGTGTGACGGATGAGTCGAGGGGTGAACGTAGCCGCACTCGAACACCAGTCACAAGTCGATGCAGCGGAGATCACATGAAAGTCACATTCTTGACTGGCCGTCAGTCATGCACCGGTCAGGCCGTCAGTTCGGTGGTGCGCTGGACCGGGTACCGAACTCCACCGGAAGCGTGCGCAATCCCCGCATGATGAGCCCGCCGCGCCAGCGCAGATCGCCAGGTTCCGCCGCAAGCCGCAGCTCCGGCAGGCGGCGCAGCAGTGTGGCGAGGGCGGTCTGCGCCTCCAGCCGGGCGAGGGGCGCGCCGAGGCAGTAGTGAATGCCGTGCCCGTACCCGAGATGCTGGTTGTCGGTGCGTGAGAGGTCGAGCGTGCCGGGCTCGGTGAAGCGCGCGGGATCGCGGTCGGCGGCGGCCAGCACGACGAGTACGGGATCGCCCTCCGCGATGGACTCCCCGCCCAGGGTCAGCGCCTCGGTGGCGAACCGCCAGGTCGCCAGCTCCACCGGCCCGTCGTACCGCAGAAGTTCCTCGACCCCGGTGGCGAGGAGGCCGGTCTCCCCCGCGGCCAGTGAGGCCTCCAGGCGTTCGCGCTGGTCCGGGTTGCGGAGCAGCGCGTACATCCCGTTGCCGATGAGGTTGACCGTCGTCTCGAACCCGGCGAAGAGGAGGATGAACGCCATCGCCGCGGCTTCGTTCTCGGTCAGGTGCTCGCCGTCGTCGCTGGCCCTGATGAGCCCGGAGATGAGGTCGTCGCCGGGGGTCTCCCGCTTGCGGTGGATGAGTTCGGCGAGGTAGTTCCGCATCTTCTTGACCGACCGTGCGACCCCGCCGCGCGGCCCGCCGCCGTGACGGATCATCATGCCCGCCCAGTCGCGGAAGTCGTCCTGGTCCTCGCGCGGGACGCCGAGCAGGTCGCAGATGGCATAGATGGGGAGCGGAAAGGCGAAGTCGTGGATGAGGTCGGCCTGCCCGTTCGCCACGAAGGCGTCGATCAGCTGGTCCGTCAGCTCCTGCACGCGCGGTGCGAAGAGCGCGACGGTGCGCGGGGTGAACGCCTTGGAGACCAGACGCCGCAGCCGGGTGTGGTCCGGCGGGTCGATGTTCAGCAGATGCGTCATCAGCTCCGCCTTGCGCTCACCCGGAATGCCGGTCTTGCCCTTGGCGTGCGGGGACTCCGCGTGGTGCGCGGGGTTCTTCGACAGCCGGGGCTCCGCGAGCGCCGTCCGCGCATCCGCGTACCGCGTCACCAGCCAGGCCTCCACCCCGCTGGGGAGCGCGGTCCTGTGGACGGGCGCGTTCTCGCGGAGCCAGGCGTACGCGGGGTACGGGTCGGTCGCGAACTCCCAGGTGAAAAGGGCGGGGGCCGGGCCTGCGGTGCTGTTGTCGGTCACTCCTCGACGGTAGCCGCACCGGCTGTCGCGCTCTCCGCGGCCCGGATCGCGTCCCGGTAGGCCCGCGCCGCGGCGCGCAGCGCGGACTCCGGGTCGGTGCCGGCCTCCTCCGCGCTCGCGGCCAGGGCGAGCAGCCGGTAGCCGACGCCCTCCCCCGCCGGGAGCGGTACGTCGAGTTCCGAGCCCCGCACCCGGGAGGCCAGCTTCGCGGCGAGCGCGAGGGCCGGCTGGCCGACCGGGACGCCGTCCGTCACCGACGCGCGCTGCTTCTCGATCGCCTTGGTGCGGTTCCAGTGGGCGTGGACGTCCTCGGCGGTCTCCGCCGTCTCGTCCCCGAACACGTGCGGGTGGCGGTGGATCAGCTTCTCGACCAGGCCGCCCGCGACGTCGTCGATGGAGAACGGCTCGTCCCCTTCCTCCCCGGTGCCCTCCTGCGCGATCCGCGCGTGGAAGACGACCTGGAGCAGTACGTCCCCCAGCTCCTCGCGCAGTTCGTCGCGGTCGCCGTCCTCGATCGCCTCGACGAGTTCGTACGCCTCCTCGATCAGGTACTTGGCGAGCCCCTGGTGGGTCTGCTGGGAGGTCCACGGGCATGCGCGCCGCACCCGGTCCATCACCTGCACCAGGTCGAGCAGGCGGGCGCCCGGCAGATCGTACGAACCGGGCAGCAGCTCCAGGTCCGGCATCCGCACCCGGCCGCTGCCCGCGAGCCGTGCCAGTCCGTCGGTCAGCCGGCGGTCGCCCTCGCCCGAGGGGAGGACGACGACCGTGCGGCCGCCCGTGCACGCCTCGATCAGCTGGTGCGCGTCGGGCTCCGCGTGCTCGACCGTCACGCCCGCCTCGCGCAGATAGGGCAGCTGCGGGTGGTCACCGTCCGCGGAGAGCACCCGGTCCGCCGTGTGCAGCAGCTGCCAGGCCGGCCAGGACAGCAGCCCCGGCGCGACCCGGTGGCTGGTGGTGAGCAGCACGACCCGGCCGGGGGCGTCGAGGGCCTCGGGAACGGCGGCGGGCGCGGGGGCGGCGGCGTGAGGGGTGTTTTCAGCGGTCACCCGTCGAAAATACCCCGCCGCCGAAAGCGCCCCGCCCGATTGCCGGTCGGTCTAGGCTCCGGTCCCGGCGGCCGGCGCGGCCTGCTCCTTGGTGACCTGGGTGATCCACGGCGCCTTGTACGCACCGAGCTGGCTCTTCTTCGCGTCCCAGACCCCGTAGCGCGGATTGACGTCCACGCCCAGCGCCCTGGACGTCTTCATCATCGCCTGGAGCACGGCGCTCTGGCCCTGCGGAGTGCCGAGCGAGGCGCCCAGCTTCTCGGCCAGCTTCGTGGCGGTGACCTGCTCCTGGAGCGCCTGGTCGATCTGGCCGGGGGCGATGCCGTTCTGCTGGAGGTAGACCTGCTGGAGCCGCTGCTCGCTGCCCGCCTGCCGGACCAGCTGGGCGCGCGCGTCCTGGATGTCCTTGCGGGTGACCTTCGCCCCGGCGTCCGCCGCTGCCTTCGCCAGCACCCGGTCGAAGATCATGTTGCCGAGCTTCATCCCGCTGAGGTTGTTGCTGCTCCTGATCAGGTCGGCGGCCTGCGGGGACTTGTTCTGCGCCGCGCGTACGTCGTTCACCTGCGTCTGGAGGGCGGCGACCGTGATCCGGTCCTTGCCCACGACGGCCGCGGCGCCCGGATGGGGCTGGCTGCCGCAGGCGGCGAGAAGCGGGGCTGCGGCGACGAGCGCGGCGGATACGGAGAGCGCAGTGCGACGGCGGCGGTGCAAAGGAGCCTCCTGGCGGCGAGTTTGTGCTTCGGTGCACAAGGCCTTGCGTTGATCGATGTTAGGCACTTGGCGTGGCGGGGGCCACTGGTTCGACCAACGATTCGGGGGCTTCCCGGTTGTCGGGGCGCAGCATGATCGTCCGTGAGATGACGAAAGTGAGCGGAATGGCTGCCGCCGCCGCGGCCAGTGGCGCCCAGTGGGCGCTGAAGCGGGCCACGTCCACCAGCAGGTACACCCCGCCGGTGGTGATCACGAAGTTGGCCGCGTTGGTCAGCGGGAAGAGGAGGAACTTCCGCCAGGTCGGCCGGATCCGGTAGGTGAACCGGGCGTTCATGAAGAAGGAGCCGACCATACTGAGGCAGAAGGCGAGGGTGTGCGCGGCGAGATACGGGAGCCGCGTGAGCAGAAGCAGGTAACAGCCGTAGTACGTGGCGGTGTTCACCACGCCGACGAGAGCGAAGCGGACCAGCTGGCCCAGCTTCGCCGTTGGGGCCAACCGTGCGGTGTTCATCTGCGAGCGCGCTCCTGAAAGCGGGAGGGGTGGGCGGCGGGGACACGGGCCGACGGCCCCGCCGCTCGGATCCTGTCCGGATCCTGTCCGGGTCCTGTCCGGTCCTCGGTGAAGTTCCGGCGACGGCTGAGTGAACTCACCATATTCCAGGCCAATTCCGCTGATTCACTGCCATATTCGGGGCATGAAACCCCGCCGTCCGGCCGTGACGACCCGTCTCCGTGCCACCGTACTGGCCGCGCTGCTCACCGTACTGGCCGTGTGCACCGGGGACGCCGCCGCCCGCATCTACCCCTACGGGCCGCGGCACCGCAGCATCAGCGACCTGGGCAACCAGTACATCCCCTTCCACGCCCACCTCCAGGACCTGCTGCACGGCAGGGCGCACGGCGGGCTGCTGCTCAACTGGCAGTCGGGGTACGGCACATCCTTCCTGCCGGATCTGGGGACGTATCTGAGCAGCCCCTTCGCGCTGCTGGTGGCGGCCTTCCCGAAGGACCGGATCGACCTCGCGGTGTATCTGGTCACGCTGCTCAAGATGGCGGCGGCCGCGGCGGCGATGGCCTCGCTGCTCCTCGCGCTGCGGCCCGGCCGCTGGTGGGCCGCCGGGCTGCTCGGCGCCTCGTACGCGCTCTGCGGCTGGTCGGTCCTGGAGGCGTCCTACAACCTGATGTGGCTGGACGGGCTGATCGCCTTCCCGCTGCTGTGCCTGGTCGGCGAGTGGGTGCGGGGCGGACGCAGGCCACTGCTCGGGCCGGTGGTGGTCGCACTCGCCTGGACCGCGAACTTCTACACGGCGTACATGGCGACCATCGGGGCGGCGCTGGTGCTCCTCGTCCGGCTGCTGACGACCGGAGGGCCGACGAGGGCGGGCCACCGGATCCGGGTGCTGCTCCGGGCGGCCGCAACCGTCCTGCTCGGCGTCGGTCTCGCCGCGCCCCTCCTCTTCACGGTCTTTCTCGGCACCCGGCACGCGTACCCCGGCTGGTCCCGGAACTTCGCACCCGCCCCCTGGACGGATGTGTTCGCCCGGACGCTCCCCGCCACGTACAGCTTCTCCACGCCCGCGCTCTTCCTCGGCACGGGCACCCTGCTGCTCGCCTGCGCGCTGGCCTTCCACCGGGCGGTGCCGCGCCGCGAACGGTTCGGCTGGGCGGGGCTCGTGGTGCTGGTCGCGCTGTCGATCCAGTGGAAGCCCACGCATCTGTTCTGGCATGTGTTCGCGACGCCGAACGGCAGCCCGTACCGGCAGACGTTCGTCCTGAGCGGCCTGCTGGTGATCGCGGCCTGGACGGCGCTCTCGTACGGGGTGCCGGGCGGCCGGGCACTGGCCGGCGGGGCGGGGGTGCTCGCGGCGGGGGCGGTCTGCGCCGCCTTCTCGCGGACGGTGACCGTATATACGTATCCGCTCTTCGGTCTCGGCCTGGCCGCGGTGGCGGGCGGACTGGTGCTGCTGGGGAGAGCGGGGCGGACACCGGCGGAGAGCGGGGAGCGGGCCGGGGGTGTCCGGGGGGCGGAGCGCACCGGGCCTGCGGACAGTGCCCGGTCGCCGGCCCGGGTGCGGGTGCGCCGCTGGCAGCCGGTTGCCGCCGCGCTGCTGCTGGTGGGGGCGCAGGCGGGCCAGGCGGCCGCGACGACGGCGTACGCGGACCGGGTCAAGATCCACCGGCTCGACGACTACGCGCCGTGGGGCCGCCACCTGGACGAGGAGGCGGCAGCGGTCGCCGGAGCCGACGCGTGGCCGCGCTACCGCACCGATCCGGGGCGTGGGCAGACCACCGGGAACGACCCGTTGCTGGTCGGCGGGGAGGGCGGCTCGTACTACAGCAGCATGACGCCGGACCCGTACACCCGGACGATGGCCGCGCTCGGGGACGGCTGGACCTCGCGCGGCCGGAGCATGCAGTCGCTGGACAACCCGGTGACGGACGCGATCTTCTCGGTGGGCGCACGGGTCCGGTCGGCGCCGGACGGAAAGGGCGCCGTGACGGTGACGCGGACGGCCGCTCCCCCGCTGGTGACCGTACGGCCGCCCGGCCCGGTGCCGCACTTCGGGCGCTCCCCGTTCCGGAACCAGGAACTGCTGCTGGGCGCGCACGTATATACGTACGCGGACACGTGCCCGGCCGGCACCGACGTCTTCTACTCGGCACCGGACTTCACGGGCGTCGCCCGGCTGGGCGGCGGCGCGCCGGTGGAGCTGCGCGGCGGACAGCGGGGCCGGCGCGCGGCGATGCAGCCGATGGGCAGGGCACCGGGCGGCGCGGCGGTCACCCCGCACCCGCACGGCAGGACGGGCTGCCTGTCCCGCACGGGACTGGCCACGGCGGTGGCCCACCTGACGAGGACGGGCGCGCGGTCGGTCCAGGTCACGGACGACGCGGTACGGGCCCAACTCCCGCCGGGCTCCAGGGGAACGGCGGTGTTCGCGATGCCCCGCATCTCCGGCTGGCAGTGCCGCGCAGGCCGGGGCGCCGACCGGCCGGCCCGCTCGTATCTGGGCCTGGTGGCGGTGCCGCTGACCGGCAGCACGACAAGCGTGAGCTGCACCTTCCGCCCACCGGGCCTCCGGCTCGGGTCGGCGGTGGGCGGCCTGGCCCTCGCGGTGCTGGTGGGGGCGGCGATCGTACGGAGGGTGCGGCGCGGGGCAGACGGGCGGCGTGGCCCGGCCTCGCACCGCCCGTTCACGGAGCCGACGGGTGGATCTCACCGCGTCGACACCGGGGCCCACCAGGCTCTCCGGTAACCGGCGCGGCCCGCCGAACCCACAGCGCGGCGTGTCCAGCGCCCGGCGCACACGTACTGGCGGGTTCAGCGATCTCCGAACGGATCCCTCATGACCAGCAGCACACCCGGCGCGACACCTTCCGGCGGCGCGCCCGCGAACAGCCTCTCCCCGGCCGGCACCGAGCAGCTTCCGGCCCCCGCCGCGCTGGACGACGTGAAGGGGTGGTTCTTCGCGGCGGACCAGTTGCTCTTCGACTGGCTCCTGACCCGGCAGAAGGGCCTCGCCGAGTCCGGCGATCTGCTGGAAGTGGGCACGTACCTGGGGAAGAGCGCGATCTTCACCGGCTCCTATCTCCGCCCCGGTGAGCGCTTCACCGTCTGCGATCTGTTCGACGCGCCCGCCGACGACTCCGCGAACGGCGCCGAGATGGCCAAGTCGTACTCCACGCTCACCCGGCGGGCGTTCGAGGCGAACTACCTGTCCTTCCACGACGCGCTGCCGACGGTCCTGCAGGGCCTGTCATCGATGGTCTCCGGCCAGGTGGCCGAGGGCAGTTGCCGCTTCGTCCACGTCGACGCCTCACATCTGTACGCACACGTCCACGCGGACATCGCGACGGCCCGTGCGGCACTGAAGCCGTACGGCGTCGTCGTCCTGGACGACTTCCGCGCCGAACACTGCCCCGGCGTCGCCGCAGCTGCCTGGCAGGCGGTGACCAGCGGGGGCCTGCATGTCATCTGCATCACCGGCACCAAGCTGTACGGGACCTGGGGCGACCCCACCGCCCTGCGCACCGAACTGGCGGCCTGGCTCGCGACCCGTACGGACCTGTGGCACGGCGAGGAGTCCGTCGCGGGCGAACCGCTCATCCGCATCAGCGGCAAGAAGGCCCGGCTTCCGCGACAACCCGTGTCCCGCCACCCCGCACCACCTCGGACCGCGGCCTCCCGCACACCCGGCCCGGCCGGGACACCCGGCGGCCACCCGGCGCTGCGCCGGTTCACGGAGAACGTCCTGCCGCCCTTCCTCACGAAGGCGGCGACATCCGCGAGGCGGCGCGGGTAGGGCCGCGGTCGGGGCGAGCCCGCCCGGTCCCCGACTACCCCGCGAGGGACGGAACGTACTTGTAGCCCACACCGACGACCGTCGCGATGGCCTTTCGGTACTGCGGGCCGAGACGCCGGCGCAGACGGGCGACATGGACGTCCACCGTGCGCTCGCTGCCGGATGTGTCCGGCCAGAGCGCCGCGATGAGCTGATGGCGCGCGTGGACGTACATCGGACGGGAAATGAAATAGGCAAGCAGGTCGAACTCCAGCTTGGGCAGTTCGAGTTGACGCCCCGCGACGTGCACCGTGCGGGCATCGTGGTCGACCTGGACGGGGTCCTGAAGGTGTTCGGTCGGCGCGGCCGTTTCGGCTCTTTCGGCCACGCGACCGGGAATGGCCTCCGGCTCCGGAGAGGGCGCAAACACGAGATGAACCTCGGAGGATGTCTGGCGCACCGAGACGGGGACATACCCCTGAGCCGCGAGCATCCATCGCCCGCGGGAAATCGGTTCGACGGTCACCGCCGGGTCAGTTGGAGGCCGACCCGACACCGTGTGCCATCCAGTCCTATCGGGACCGTGTGCTGTGAAAGTGCCTGTGGACATTGGCTACTCATTCCCATCGGGGCGTGCAGAGCAGACGTTCACGTAAGACGCCGCGTCGATAGCGGCGCGGCAAACACTACACGTGAGGCCGCGAGTTCGGAAAGTAACCTCCGCATGGTGGAGGTTGCGACCCCGGGAGCGCGAATACGTGATCAGGGAAGGGGCGGCTCTCCCGCACTCCCCGCCTGTCACCAGCGCCGTAGCCCCACTTGCACCGTCTCCACCGGCAGTTCTCATGTCTCACGCAGGTAATTCTTGGTGCAGACCAGCGATTCGTGAGTGTGCGGACCTGTTCACGGATGATCCGATAGCGAAGGGCGGGATTCTGGATCTCTTGGGGGATCAGAAATCACCCGCAGTTGATCTGCCATTCCCGCGCGGACCGCGCGTCTTCGCGCCTTGGCGTCTTCGCGGTCTTCGCGGTCTTCGCGGTCTTCGCGATCGGCCGAATACCGACGTTCTTCAACCCGCCCGCTTCCGGGATTCGTTACCGATCCCGTCCGCCGAATAGCCGGTCCCCTGCGTCTCGTTCACCGCCCGCTCCAGCAGCTGCGGCGAGCTCGGCGCGGAACCGGCCGCGGGTGCGCACCAGGATCCGGCCGAGCCTGTTTTTGCCGGTCCCGGTCCTGCCCCGGCCCCAGTAGTGATCGGTGCCGGTGTCCTCGACGATCTCCTCGTCCCCCGTGGACAGCAGAGTGGCGCGAATGTCGTCGTGTGCGGCGAACTTGGCCGCCACCGCGCGGCGCATCACCTCGTCCTTGACCCGCTCCCAGTCCCGCCGCAGCGGCTTGGACCGATCCCGGCCCAGCTCGGCGGCGCGCAGCGGTGTGCGGGCGCGGCGGATGAGATCGGCATGGCGGGTTCCGGCGAACTTCTGTGCCTGGAAGTAGTGCTCCGAGGTCGGCCACCAGTGCCCGTCGAGGTCCAGGCCGTGGTCGGAGAAGTTCGAGAAGCATCCGTAGGGGACGTCGTCGGAACCGTAGAAGTGGATCGCCATACAAACCTCGCGAAAGTGACCGAAACCAGCACCATGCCAGGCGCCCGGCCGGCCGCGCAACGCGTTTGCCCGCACCCCCTGCGCCCCGGCCATGGGCGTCCCTCAGCCGGGATCCTCGCTGAGCAGCGCGTAGGCCGTCGCGACGAAGGTGTCCCGGAGGCGGATACGGCGGGTGGCGACGGCCACCACCGCCGTGTGCGTGGCCGGGCGGAAGCCGAGGAAGGCCTGCTGGCCGGTGGTGGCGCCCGCGTGGAAGTACAACGGGCCCTGGGGCGAGGGGTGCTGGAACCAGGTGAGGGTGTGGGTGTGGCGGTGGCCCAGCCCCCGTCGCAGCACGGGGCTGAGGACCGATTGCAGGGCGGTCTCCAGCGGACTGCCGGACGGGTCCAGGTGCGCTTCCAGATAGGTGAGGAGATCGCCGGGGGTCGCGCGCACGGCGCCCGCGGGCTGGAAGCCGCCCATGACCAGACCCGGTACGGGAGTGATTCCGTTCGGGCGGTGCCCCGGGGCGTCGGATCCGGGCCCGTCGGTGCCCGGCCCCTCGGTGCCGGGGCCGATGGTGCCCGTTGCCGTGACGCCGGCTCCCGTGCCCTCCGGATGCAGCCGGGTGCCGGTCAGGCCGAGCGGGGACAGCACGTGGTGGGTGATCAGTTCCTCCCACGGGGTGGCCGTGGCGGCGGCGAGCGTGTGGCCCAGGACCGAGGCGCCGAAGTTGGAGTAGTGCCAGCGGGAGCCGGGGCGGTGGCGCGGCCGGGCACGGAGGAAGGCGGCCACGACGCGTTCGGCCGGGTAGCCCCCGTACGGGCAGGTCGACCAGTGCCGGAGTGCCTGCGGGTAGAAGTCGGCCGGCAGCGCGGGCAGCCCGGCGGTGTGCGTGATCAGGTGGCGCAGGGTCGCCGGGTTCCTCCGTGCGGCCTCCGGCGCCCGGCCGGGTGCCAGGTAACGGGCCGCCACCTCGTCGTAGGAGAGGCGGCCGGTACGGACGAGTTCCGCGAGGAGGAGGCCGGTGAACGTCTTCGACGCCGAGCCGATCTCGTACCGCTGCCGGTCGCGCGGGACGGCCGGCGGCGGCGCGCTTCCCCCGCAGTGGACCGTGCGCCGGCCCCGGTCGCTGACCGCGATGACGATGCCGGGGGCGTCGACGGCCTGCGCGGCGGCGGCCAGGCGGCTCGCCGGTCCTGTCCGGGCCCGGGTCCGGATGCGCGTCCCCCCCGCCGTCCCCGGCCCGGAGCCGGCACCCGCACCCGGCTCGGCCCCCGTCATGAGGAGGCCGGTGCGGTCAGGTCGGCCATGGCGCGGGAGACGGCCAGCGCGGAGGCGAAGGCGGCCACCAGGGTCGGGTGGTAGACGAGATCGAAGACGTACTCCGCGTCGCCCTCGGGCATCGGCCCCAGGACCGGCATCGCGCCGTCGGGCTGCTGGGCGGCGGCGAAGCCGCGCCAGGCCGCCGGATCCAGTGTCGGCTCCGGCAGGCAGGCGTCCACGACGAGCAGCTCGCCGAGCAGGTCCCACCGTCCGAGGTCCAGCCAGTCGTCCAGCCAGACCGGCAGCCAGGTGGCCAGGTAGTCGGCGACGGCGGGGGGCAGACCGGACGGGTTCTCACCCCAGTCGGTCAGGTGGAAGACCGTGTGCGTGATGTCGTAGCCGACGTGGCCCTCCACGGTCCACGGCTCCGGGCGCTGGGCGAGCCAGGTGCGCGCGGTGGCCTCGTCCTCGGGCACGGCGGGCGGGAGTCCGAAACGGCGCTCCATGGCGGAGAGCCCGAGCCGGCGGACCGGCAGCACCTCCAGGGCCTGCCGGCTGACGAGCCGGTGGTTGAGCCGGGCCGCGGCCTCGACCTGGGGATTGCTGTAGCCGAGCTCCTTGAACGGCACGTAGACCTCGAAGGGCACCGGCGACAGCGGTTCATGGGTCTGGCCCTCGGCGAGCCTGGCCCCGGACGCCAGCAGTTCGTGCCAGGCGTGGTCCAGCAGCTTGTGCGCGGTCGCGGCCTGCTGCGAGCCCGCGACGCCCTCGCGGAAGATGACCTTCCCGATGAGGGCCAGCTCGCCGAGCGGCTTGAAGCGGTCCAGCATCCCGGTCTCGGGGCCGGGGTCGTCCTCAAGCCGGAAGCCGTCCCGGTGGGTGTACAGCCACTCCAGGGCGCGCGACCCGACGTCGTGGATCTGCCGGATGCCCGCGCCGGTACCGGCAGCGGCAGTGCCGTTCTCCGTCTGCGGGTTGTCGTTCATACGGAGCCTCCTGCGCCGGAGTCCATTCCCGCCGTGCCGTTCCGGGCCAGGGTCAGGGCGGCCGCGAAGGCCGTCACCAGCGTCGAGTGGTAGCAGTTCAGGAACTCACGCGGGGCCTCACGGGCCCCGGTGGACTCGTCGGAGCCGCCGCCGTCCTGCGGCCCTCCCCCGCCCCGTACGAGGGGCGGGCCCGTCTCCGGGACGGCGCCCGTGCTGTCCTGTACGGCGGCGAGCACCGGCCAGCAGGTCTCCACCAGCGCCACCGGCGGCGGGTCGGGGAGACAGGCGGCGACGGCGAGCAGCTCGCCGCCCAGGTCCCACTGCCCGTTCTCGAAGCAGCCGTCGATCCACGCCGGGAGCCAGGTGCCGAGATACCCGGCGACGTCGTGCGGCATGCGGTGCGGGGCGGTACCCCAGTCGGTGACGTGGAACACCACATGCGTCAGGGCGTACCCGGAAGCGCGTTCGAAGGTCCACGGCTCGGGCAGCCCGCCGAGCCAGGTGCGGCGCAGGACCGGCTCCGCCTCCGAGTGCGGGGGGACGCCGATCCGCCGCTCGGAGTTGAGCAGCCCCAGCTCGCGGTTGGCGTGCTGCTCGGTGAGCGCCCAGCCGCGGGTGCCGGCGACGACGGAGGCGAGGCGTTCGAAGCCCTCGTGGCGCAGGCCCTCTCCGGCGAAGGCCGCGTAGATCTCGAAGGGGTACGTGGCGAACGGCTCGTTGCGGGCCAGGTCGAGGAGCAGTTCCCCCTCGCGGACCTGCTCCCAGGCGAACCGTACGAGCGCGGCAGCGGCCGCGTGGTGCGGGTCGCCGGGGCGGGTGCGGCGGCGGACCGTGGTGCACAGCTGCGCCAGCTCGCCGAGGGGCTTCATCGTGCGGTTGACGTCCGTGTGGGGCTCCAGGACGTCGTCGGGCAGCACGAACCCGGAGCGGTTGTCCCGCACCCAGTCCAGCGCGGCGCCCGCGACCCCGTGCACAAGTCCGGTGCCGGGAGGATGCGTTCGTGCTTCGGGGGCGGCCGTCACCGCGCCGCTCCGGACCTGATCAGTCCGGCCGCGCGCAGATGGAGGGCCACCCGGGGGTCCTGACCGCCCATGAGCTGGATGAAGTCCAGACCGGCTGCCAGGCCCAGGGTGTCGGGCACCCCGTCGAGCGTGGCCAGCCAGCGGCCGGCGCCGGCCGCCTGGAGCCAGTCGCGGCGCCGTACGGCTCGGACGAATCCGCGGGCCACGTCGACCGGCCGGTGGCTCGCGACCCGGTTGACCGCCGAGGCGGAAGCGGGCCGGGCGAGCGGCGCGAGCAGGGAGAGCTGGTGGGTGAACGCCTGCCAGGGCGCCTGGTCGAGCCACACGGCGTCGGGTTCCGCCACCGTGGCGCCGGGCCGGGGCGCACCGAGCGCCGACTCCATCGCCCAGTGGCTCCAGGCGGTCGCCGCCGGGGCGCCCGCACGCGGCGGGAAGTCGATGACGGCACGCTGCAGCACCGCCACGTCACCGGGGTGCGGATCACGTCCGTACAGCAGGCTCGGCAGCAGCAGATCGGCCCCGATCACCCTGACCGCGGCGATCCCCGCTCTGTCGTCCTCGCCGATTCCGGCGGCACCGCAGACCGTGGAGAGGTGGTCTTCGCTCTGCAGAGCGAAGACCACCTCGGACGCCAGGTCACGCACAGCTCCCGCGATGCGGGAGGACGCACTTGACTGGTCCATGTGCGACTGCTTACGCCTTCTTCGGGCGCGGAGTCGGCGGCGAGAGCAGCAACGCGCCCGTCCCGCCGATCAGCGCGAGGCTCGCGCATTCACGCGAGTCGCGGAAGACGCCTTCGGCCTCGCCCGGGTTGAGTGCGGCCTCGACATCCTCATCGAGGTCCGTCGCCAGGCGGTCGGTCAGCGGTTCAGTGGAGTTCATGACGCTTCCCATCCTTATGGGGGGATTCGTTCCTTGCTGTTCCAGTCAAACCCACTAATGGCCCGCACGCAAAGGGAGCCAGGAATCCGGGTCCTCAAGGCTTCAATTGAATGGTGAACAGCGATCAGATCCTGCCCTTCACAGGAGAAAAGCCGCGGTGGCCCGCAGGGCCGGTGAGGCGTAGCGCACCTGATCCTTGAGAGTCCTTTGGGGCGCCCCGAGGTGTGGAACACCCGAACGGGGCAAGCCGTCCTGAGTGATACGAATCGGTTGTGTTGGTTTGACGGTTTTCGCGGCTCTCGCCGCGTGGGGAGCCGCCGGGTGGGTGTCGTGGTGGTGGCTGTGCGCCGCTGTGCCGCTGACCCTGGTCGGGCTGCTCGGAGTGTGGGACCTGGCCCAGCGCAAGCACTCGGTGCTGCGCAACTACCCGGTCCTCGGGCACGCCCGCTTCCTTCTGGAGCGCATACGCCCCGAGTTGCAGCAGTACTTCGTGGAACGGAACTACGACGGGCGCCCCTTCGACCGTGACACCCGCAGCATCGTCTACGAACGTGCGAAGGGCACGGCCGCCGAGGAGCCGTTCGGGACCGAGCGCGACGTCTACGAGACGGGCTACGAGTTCCTGGTGCCCTCGATGGCGCCCCGCCCGGTGCCGCAGACCCCGCCCCGGATACGGATCGGCGGGCCCGACTGCACCCGCCCGTACGACATGGCGCTGCTGAACGTGTCGGCGATGAGCTTCGGTTCCCTGTCGGCCAACGCGGTCCTGGCGCTCAACGGCGGCGCCGCGGCCGGTGGTTTCGCCCATGACACGGGTGAGGGCGGCCTGTCGGAATACCATCTGCGGCCGGGCGGCGACCTCGTCTGGGAGATCGGCACCGGGTACTTCGGCTGCCGCACCGACGACGGCGCGTTCAATCCGGCGGAGTTCGCCGAGAAGGCGGCGCACGACCAGGTGAAGTGCGTCTCGCTGAAGCTGTCGCAGGGCGCCAAGCCGGGCATCGGCGGGGTGCTGCCGGGGGCCAAGGTGAACGCCGAGATCGCCCGGGTGCGCGAGGTGCCACAGGGCGAGACCGTCATCTCGCCCCCGTACCACCGGGAGTTCTCCACCCCACGCGAACTGGTCCGCTTCATCGCGCGGATGCGGGAGCTGTCCGGCGGCAAGCCCACCGGCTTCAAGCTCTGCCCCGGCTCGCGGCGCCAGTTCCTCTCCGTCTGCAAGGCCATGCTGGAGGAGGGCACCGCACCGGACTTCATCATCGTGGACGGCGCGGAGGGCGGCACCGGCGCGGCCCCGCTGGAATTCGCCGACCAGCTCGGCACCCCGCTCACCGACGGCCTGCTCACCGTCCACAACGCCCTCATCGGCACCGGCCTGCGCGACCGGATCAGGATCGGGGCCAGCGGCAAGATCGCCACCGGCGCCGATCTGGTCAAGCGGCTGCTGCAGGGCGCGGACTACGGCAACGCGGCGCGCGCGATGATGTTCGCCGTGGGCTGCATCCAGGCCCAGCGCTGCCACACCAACACCTGCCCCACCGGTGTCACCACCCAGGACCCCCGGCGCGCCCGCGCGCTGGACGTCGGGGACAAGACGATCCGGGTCCAGCGGCTCCAGCAGGCCACCGTGGCGAGTGCCCAGCAGATCATGGCCAGCATGGGCGTGACGGAACCGGCCGGCCTGCGCCCGCACATGCTGCGGCGCCGCGTCGACCCGTTCACCGTGCGCTCGTACGAGGAGATGTACGAGTGGCTGGCCCCCGGGCAGTTGCTCGCGGAGGCGCCCGAGTCCTGGGCCGCCGACTGGCAGGCCGCCGACCCCGACCGCTTCACCGTCTGAGACCGCCTCAGCCTTTCCGATCCCGTTTCCGCCCGCCCGAACTGGAGGCTTTTGTGACCCGCACCGTTGCCCGCGTCATCGTGGACGCCCTGAGCGAACTGAACGTCCACCAGGTGTTCGGCGTCGTCGGGGACGCGCTCAATCCCGTGACCGAGGCCATCCGTACCACCGAAGGCGTGGAATGGGTGGGGTGCCGCCACGAGGAGGCGGCGGCCTTCGCCGCGAGCGCCCAGTCCCAGCTCTCCGGCCGCCTCGGTGTCTGCATGGGCACGGTCGGCCCCGGCTCCGTGCATCTGCTGAACGGTCTGTACGACGCGGCCAAGAGCCGCACCCCGGTCCTGGTGATCGCGGGTCAGGTGCCGCTGGCCGACATCGGCAGCAACGCCTTCCAGGAGGTCGACAACGACGCCCTCTTCAGCGACGTGGCGGTCTTCCGGGCGACCGTCTCCTCACCGGACCAGCTGCCGCAGATGCTGGAGACGGCCGTCCGGAACGCCATCGGGCACAAGGGCGTCGCCGTGCTCACCGTGCCCGCCGACGTCGGGGACCGGAAGCTGAGCACCGACCGCACGGCACGCTTCTCGCTCAGCCCGGCGGTGACCCGGCCCGAGGAGTCGGCTACGCGCGACGCGGCGGGGCTGCTCGACCGCGCGGAACGGGTCACCCTGCTCGTCGGACAGGGTGCCCGCGCGTCCCGTACCGATGTGCTGGCCCTGGCGGACCGGCTCGCCGCGCCGATGGTGCTCACGCTCAAGGCGAAGGAGGGCTTCGAAGGCGCGGACAACCCGTTCCAGGTCGGGCAGACCGGGCTGATCGGCAACCCGGCGGCCGCTTCGGCGCTGCACGACGCCGACACGCTGCTGCTCCTGGGTACGGACTTCCCGTACCGCGAGTGGTATCCGGAGGGGAAGACCGTCATCCAGGTGGACACCGAGCCCACGCACATTGGTCGCCGTGTCCCGGTCGAGGCCGGCCTGGTCGGCGACGTGGGCGCCACCGTGCGGGACCTGCTCAAGCATCTCGGTGCCGGGGACGACCGCCACCGTGGCCATCTGGACCACGCGCGCAAGCACTTCGAGAGCTGGCGCGAGGGCCAGGCCCGGCTGGCCGACCCGGAACACGACAAGAAGGCGGCCGGGCGGGCCCGTTCGGCCCTGGACAATCCGGAGCACGGGATCCGGCCGGAGGCGCTGGCCGCCACGGTGGACCGGCTCGCCGCCGACGACGCGGTCTTCACCTCCGACACCGGGATGGCCACCGTGTGGCTGTCGCGCTTCGTCGAGATGCGCGGGGCTCGGCGGCTGCTCGGCTCGTACAACCTGGGCTCCATGGCCAACGCCATGCCCCATGCGCTCGGCGCGCAGTGCCTGGACCGGGGGCGGCAGGTGGTCGCGTTCTGCGGTGACGGCGGTCTGAGCATGCTGCTCGGCGATCTGATGACGCTCAAGAGCAACGAACTCCCGGTCAAGCTGGTGGTGTTCGACAACCGCCGCCTCGGCATGGTCAAGCTGGAGCAGGAGCAGGTGGGCCTGCCGGAGTTCGGCACGGTGCTCGACAACCCGGACTTCGCCGCCGTCGCCACCGCGATGGGCATCACCGGGATCCGGGTGACCGACCCCGCCGATCTGGAGGACGCCGTACAGCGCGCCTTCAGTACGCCGGGACCCGTCCTGCTGGACGTCCTGACGAACCCGGACGAGATCGCCGTCCCGGCCAAGCCGACCGTCGAGCAGGGTCTGGGCTTCGCGGTGGCCAAGGTGAAGGAGATCGTCCGGGGGCGCGGCGAGTAGCGGGCGACGCCTTCCCGGCTTCGTGAACACAGCATGAACTTCCCGCCGTACCAACCGAGTTCGGATCCGTTCCGGTTCCGCAGCGGGGGCCCGAGCTCCTCGCTCAGGCACTCACGGACCGGGCCGCGTGGTCCCATTTCGGTTGAGATGGGCGGGTACTGACGGGTAATCATTTCGGGCGAACAGGGGCGAGCGCGCCGCATCACGGCACTTGACGTGACGCTTGGTCCAGGCCAATATCCAATTGGTCTGGACCAAGCGCGTGGCGGCTCGGTCCCCTATCGGCACGCCAGGAAGGCCCGGCTGACCTTGCCCAGCACACCCAGCAGTGAACTGACGCACCTCGCCCTCAAGATCCTCCAGCCTGGCTTCAAGGGCACCGAGGCACCGGACTGGCTGCTCCGCCGGATCGGTGAGGGCCTGTCGAGCGTCGTTCTCTTCTCGCGCAACATCGCCAACCCGGGTCAGCTGATCCGGCTGACCCGGCAGCTGCGCGCGGAGAACCCGGACCTCATCATCGCCATCGACGAGGAGGCCGGAGACGTCACCAGGATCGAGTCGCTGACCGGCAGCACCCGCCCGGGAAACCTGGCGCTGGGCGCGATCGACGACACGGACCTGACGGCAGCGGTCGGCCGGGACATCGGCCACGAGCTGCGCTCCGCCGGCATCAGCCTGACCTACGCGCCCAGCGCGGACGTCAACTCGAACCCGAACAACCCTGTCATCGGGGTCAGATCGTTCGGCTCGACGCCGGACCTGGTGGCCCGCCACACCGGCGCCTGGATCCGCGGTCTCCAGTCCGCCGGAGTGGCGGCCTGCGCCAAGCACTTCCCCGGACACGGCGACACCGAGGTGGACTCCCATCTCGGGCTGCCCCGCTACGACGCGACCGCGGACGAGATCAGGGAGCAGGCGCTTCCGCCGTTCCGGGCGGCCATGGACAGCGGCGTACGGGCGGTCATGAGCGGCCATCTGCTCGTCCCGGCCTACGACGCCGGCCTCCCCGCCACGCTGAGTCCGCGCCTCCTCGTCGACCTGCTGCGCAAGGAGATGGGCTTCGACGGTCTGGTCATCACCGACGCCATCGAGATGGGGGCCGTCAGCGGCCTCTACGGAATCGACGGCGCCACGGTGCGGGCGGTGGCGGGCGGCGCCGACGCGGTGTGTGTCGGCGGTGAGAGCGCCGATCCGGAGGTGGTCGGCCTGCTGAGTGCGGCCCTGGTGTCCGCCGTCCGCAACGGTGAACTGCCCGAGGAGCGGCTCAGAGAAGCGGTGGCGCGGGTCGAGGAGTTCTCGGCCTGGTCGAACGGTATCTACCACGCCGCACCACCCCACCGGATCAAGTCGGACATCGGCTTCGTGGCCGCCCGGCGTGCCCTGTGCACGACCGTGGCGGACGGCGGCTCCCTGCCGCTCGGCTCGGCACCCCACGTCGTGGAGCTCATCCCGACGATGAACCTCGCCATCGCCAAGGAGACGCCCTGGGGCGTCGCCGCCCCGCTGCGCGAGCGGCTGGCCGGAACGACCTCGGTCGGAATCCACGAGGAGGACGTGGCGGCGGACCTGGCCGTACTCGACCAGTACGCGCTGGAACCCGCTGCCGACCGGCCCCTGGTCGTCGTGGTCCGCGACGCCTGCCGCCACACCTGGATGACGGATTCCCTCAAGCACCTGCTGAGCGCCCGGCCCGACTCCGTCGTGATCGAGATGGGCCTGCCGGCCGCCGAGACCCAGGGAGCGGTGCACATCGCGACCTACGGGGCCACCACCGCCTCGGGTGTGGCCGCGGCCGAGGCACTGGCCGGCTGACCGCACCCACCACCCCACAGACCCACAGACCCAAGTCCAGCAACGCCCCTGCTCACCATCTCCCACCCGCACCCACGCACACCCACATCCCGGCACCCACCGCACCGCGGGCTCCTCCCGCCGTGCGGTGCGGGCCCGGAGCGCGTACGCGGCAACGCCGCCGCATCCGCCGTCACACGGGTGAACTCCTCACCCCCGCAGCCGTCCCGCCGGGCCACGGTCCGCCGACGGCGCCCTTCCGCGGCCCGGCCGCCCACAGTCCGGCCGCGCGCGCCGCGCCCCCGGACGGCCGCGCCCGATCCGTTCAGATCCAGCACCTTCATACCTGGAGTGGTTGCATGCCGACGTCCGACCCCTATCTGTATCGAGCCGCATCGGACATCCCCTATTTCAGTACGGACGGAGAGATGTACCTGGCGCAGACACCGCTGCGGGACATCAAGAAGTCGCAGCCGCTGCGCGTGCTGTCGGAAGAGGACTTCGCCTTCTGGCAGACCTACGGCTACGTCGTCGTGAAGGAGGCGATACCCGCCGCCGCGGCGCAGCGCCTGCTGGACTTCACCTGGGACTTCCAGGGCCTGGACCCGGACCGGCCCGACACCTGGTACACGGACCGGGAGTTCCGGTCGGACCTGGACCGCGAACTGCACATCTACGGTTTCGTGGAGGCGTACCACCACCAGCTCATCTGGGACAGCCGCCAGGCGCAGCGCGTGCATGACGCGTTCGCCGACGTGTGGGACTGCGAGGAGCTGTGGGTGACCCTGGACCGGCTCAACCTGAACCCGCCGAACATCAAGAACCGTGACCGCGCGCTGATCGCGCCCACGGACAAGGGGTTCGACATCGAGCTGCACTGGGACGTCGACAGCACGCTCAGTGTGCTGCCCCAGCGCGTCCAGGGGATCATCGCGCTGAACGACACCGAGCCCGAGCGGGGCGGATTCCAGTGCTCACCGGAGCTGTTCCGCCAGTTCGACCGGTGGAAGCTCTCCCAGCCCGCCGGCCGGGACCCGATCAGGCCCGGCACCGACCGCGCCGAGTTCCCCGTCGTCCAGCCGGAACTCCAGGCCGGCGATCTGCTGATCTGGAACGGCCTGCTCGCCCACGGCGTCGCCCGCAACATCTCGGAGAGCGGCGTCCGCGCGGTCCAGTACCTCTCGATGATGCCCGCGCTGGAGTCCCACCAGGAGATGCGGAAGTCCCGGATCGAATCCTGGCGCACCCTCTCCACACCGGACTGGAACAAGACGCTGGTCGGCGACGCGGACCGGCACGAATCCCTCAGGTACGGCGCCGCAGAGCTGAGCGGCCTCGGCGCGAAGCTTCTTGGACTCGAATCCTGGAACGGCGACCGGAACACCGAGCGGTCAACCGGAGAACTGGCATGCAGCGAATCTGTCTGACCCTTCCCACCAACAGGGCCTGCGCGGCGACGATTTCGGCCCTGCGCGCCGAGGCACAGTACGCGGCCGAGCACTTCGGCGTCGAGGTGCGTCTGCTGATCCTGGACTCGTCCGGCGAGCAGGATTTCGCGGAGCACGCGAAAGTCGCCGGCGAGGCCACCGGAACACCACAGGTGATCGTCCACCACCTGGGCGAAGCCGAACAGCGCACCTTACTGCGGCAGTTCATCAGCGGCGCCGACGTTCCCAAGCCCGATCTGCTGCTCGACCTCATGCTGCCTTCCGGGGTCTCGTACGGCGCCTGCACGAACCGTGCCTTCCTGTTCGCCGCCGCGCTCGGCTGCGAATCCCTGCACCGCAGGGATTCGGACAGCACCTATCAGGTCCTGGACGGCGAGCCGGTGTTCCCCGTCCACCACGAACTGCTGTCGCTCGGGAAACACGCGATCGACGCGGTGGACGGCGTGTCCGAGACCCGTCTCGACCCGGCCCACGCACAGCGGACGGTGTCCCTGGTGGGCAGCTCCTTCGTGGGCGAACTGTCCGTGGACATCAGCGAGATCCAGCGGCTCGACCCTGCCGTCTACCACGACGTCGTCAGCCTGTGGGCCCCTCGCGAGTGGCCGGACGAGGCGAAGCGGCAGCTGGTCGCCGAGGCCTTCACGGGGGCGGGCACCGACCCCTTCACCGGCGACCGGTCGGCGGTCGGCCCGGTGGACCCCATGCGGGTGGACATGTGCAACGTCAGCTTCCACCGCGAGGTGTACGAGCGCGTGCCGCTGCCGCCCGCGACCGACACCATCGGCAGCGACTACTTCCTGCTGCACCTGGTCCACGACGCGGGGCTGCCCGGCGTCCTCCACAACCGCCACATCGTGAACTTCTACACCGGGGAGCGGCGCACCGACGCCGGATTCATGGCGTACCAGCTGCGGCTGGTGAAGTTCTTCCTGTCGATGCTCTATTTCAATTCCGTGTACGGGCGGATGGCGGCGGCCGGCGGTGCCCTGCTCGACGACCGGCTGCGCCTCCGGGCGGACCCGGTGGCCGCATTCGTCCGGGACAGCAGCTGGCTGGACCGGGAGGAGAACGAGGAGCGGCTGCGCGTCATCGACCGGTCCTACCGGAAACTCGGCGGCCGATACGCCGAGTTCGCCGACGTCCTGGCGGCCCGCGGCGACCGGCTGCTCAACGAGGCCCAGCGGGACATGGAGGATTTCGCGCTCCTGATCGAGGCGTGGGAACCACTGATGCGGGTGAGCAGAGAAGCGGGTATCCATGAGCACTAGGCAGCTGAACACCCCCCTGCACGAGGCCCTGGCGGCGGCTTCCGATGACCGGATCGTCTTCGATCTCGGCGGCATCCGGGACCAGTACGAGACGCTGACCTGGGAACTGCCGGGCGTCGCCGTCCGGTTCGCGATGAAGGCCTGCCCGGTGGACGAGGTGCTCGCCTGTCTGGCGGAGCGGGGGGCCGGGTTCGACGCGGCGGGCCCCCACGAGATCGAGCGGGCCCTCAGCACGGGCGTGCCGGTCGGCCGGATCCACTACGGCAACACCATCAAGTCCGACCGGAACATCAGCGACGCGTACCGGCTCGGCGTCCGGGACTTCGCCACCGACAGCGTGGAGGACGTGGCGGCCATCGCCGCCCATGCCCCCGGCGCACGGGTCTTCTGCCGGCTGGCCACCAGCGGCGAGGGCGCCCTCTGGGGTCTCAGCAAGAAGTTCGGCTGCTCGGGTACCGACGCCGTACGCGTGCTGGAGGCGGCCCGGGCGGCAGGGCTGACACCTGCCGGGCTGTCCGTGCACGTCGGCTCCCAGCAGATGACGGCGGAGGCCTGGGAGAGCGCGTTCGCGAGCCTCGCCGCCGTACTCGTGGACCTGCGGGACCGGGGCATCCACCTCGACCACGTCAATCTCGGCGGCGGACTGCCCGCACTCGGATATCTCGACAGCCGGGGCACACCGCTGGATCCCCCGCTGGACAAGATCTTCGCCGCGATCCGGGAGGGCATGCGGCAGCTGCGGGCGGTGTCCGGCACCCCGCTCGACTTCGTCGTGGAGCCGGGCCGCCACCTGGTCGCCGACCACGGCGCGATCCGGGCCCATGTGGCGCGGCTGTCCACGAGGGAGCAGCTGAACGGTGAACGCCAGCACTGGCTGTATCTGAGCTGCGGCAAGTTCAACGGCCTGTACGAGATGGACCAGCTCCAGTACCGGCTGGTCTTTCCCACCCACCCGGGGGCGCCCTCCGTACCGGCCGTGGTCGCGGGCCCCACCTGCGACAGCGACGACGCCTACGCCCATGAGCACCGCCTCGTCCAGGTTCCCGAAGGCGTCGCGTCGGGGGACCCGGTCTGGGTCCTCTCGTCCGGTGCCTACGCCACCAGTTACGCGACGCAGGGCTTCAACGGCTTCAGCCCGCTTCCGTACACCGTGATCCGCGGGCTGCCGTCCGGCGCCGGGACACCGACAGGCGGGACAGCCATGAAGGGTCTGCCGTAATGGGCCAGGACGTTCAGATACGGAACATCACCGCCGACGACTGGCACGGCATCGCGGAGCTGGAAGCCAGCGCGTACTCCGCCAGCGACCTCTCGGAGGGGCGGGCCGCGCTGGAGTCGAGGGCCCGCCCGTCGCCCGCCACCTGCTTCGTGCTGCGCCTCGACCGCCGGACGGCGGGCTATCTGCTGGCACTGCCCTACCCGCTGTGGCAGTACCCCGACCTGGGCCGGGCGGAGAAGACCGTCTTCCGCTCGACCAACCTACATCTGCACGACATCGTCATCGCCGAACGCCACCGCGGCAGAGGGCTGGCGAAGCGTCTGCTGCACCACCTCACGGCGACCGCCAGATCGACGACGCACGAACGCATCTCCCTCATATCCGTCGCGGGCAGCGAGACCTTCTGGTCGGCCAACGGATATGCGGCCCATCGTGACATCGCCCTCCCGGGAAGTTACGGAACGAACGCGGTGTACATGTCCAAGGCGGTATGAAGTGACCCACCAAGACACGACCCCACAGGACACGACCGCACAGGGCGCCCGGGTCCGGGATCCGTTCCGCCGGGCACAGCTGGCGATCGCCGCGCTGTTCTGCTTCCTCGGCTTCCAGTACGGCACCTGGGCCTCGCGGCTGCCCACCCTCAAGGCTCAACTGCACCTGTCCGAGGCGGAACTCGGCCTGCTGCTGATGGCCTGCGGCGCGGGTGCGGCGATCTCGTTCCCGCTCGTCACCGTGCTGATGCGGCGCCTGGGATCGCGCCACCTCGCCTCACTGTCCGCGCTCTGCCTCGGGCTGCTGCTGCTCGCGCTGTCCGTGGTGCCCAACTATCCGGTCGCGATGGTCATCGTGGGCTGCGACGGGATCGCCGTCGGCTGTCTGAACGTGGCCATGAACGCACAGGGAGCCGCGCTCGAAACCACGTACGGGCGTACGGCCATGGCCAGGCTGCACGCGACGTTCAGCGCCGGGTCGCTGGGCGCCGCGCTGCTGGCGTCCGGGGTGAACACGCTGACCCCGTCGCTGGCCGCCCACTTCGGTGTGGCGGCCGCGATCCTGCTCCTGCTGGTCGGGTTCGCCCAGACCGGGCTGCTGACGGAGGATCAGCGGCCCGCGGCGAAGAGCCGGACCCGCCGGCGGCTGTCCGTACCGTCGCGCATGACGCTGTGGATGGGGTGCGCGATGGCGTTCGGCACCGTGACCGAGGGCGCCATGAACGACTGGTCGGCGCTCTACATGAAGGACGTGCTCAAGGCGGCGGCGTCGGTGGCCCCGCTGGGTATCGCCGTCGTCTCGGTGATGATGGTGCTGGCCCGGGTGTTCGCCGACAGCTGGCGCACCCGCTGGGGCGACCGGCGGGTCGTGCTGACCGGCAGCGTGCTGGCCGGCGCGGGCCTCGCGCTCGCACTGCTGGCCGGTGGCGTGGTCCCGGCGCTCATCGGGTTCGCCTGCGTCGGCCTGGGGGTGGCGGCCGTGACGCCCTGTGTGTACGTCGCCGCCGCGCGGCAGGGACCGGAGGCGCTGGCGCTGGTCGCCGCGATGGGGACCGTCGGCCTGCTGGCCGGACCGGCGATGATCGGCTTCATCGCGAACGCCGGCGGTCTGGTGTGGGGCATGGGCGCCGTGGCGGCCGCGGCCCTCCTGGTCTCGGTGTGCGCCACCCGGATCCGCTGGGTGCCGGTGGCCGAGAACTGACGGAACGGGCCTGCCCGGCAGCCCGCCCCCGAACCACCCCCACGGCTGGCGGGTCCGCCTGGGCGGGACCCGTCAGCGGGACGGTCGTATCAGCCGGGAGTGCTCCGCCTGGGGGCTCGCGTCAGCCGGTGGGCAGCTTCTCGGCCGGGCAGCCGGAGAGGACCCGCTTCATCGCGTTCTTCTCCGCGGCCGTCACCCACAGCGCGTACTTCTTCTTCACCGCCACCTGCCGTGCGACATAGCCGCACCGCGCCGGCTTGTACGCGGGCAGCCAGGTCGCCGTGTCACCGTCGCCCTTGCTGCGGTTGGTGGAGGAGTCGACGGCCAGCAGGTTCAGCGGATCGTTCGCGAGGGCGGTCCGCTTCGCCCTGTCCCACTGCTGCGCGCCCTTCTGCCAGGCGTCGGAGAGCGCCACCACATGGTCTATGTCGACCTTGCTGTGGCCGCGTACGAACGCGATCGTCGTCCCGGTGTAGGGGTCCTTGACCAGCGTCCCCGACGCGATCTGGCAGTCGCCGCTCGTGTACCGGACGCTCCGCAGATCGCGCTTGAGCACGTCGTCCCGGGTCGGGCAGTGGTTGTGGTCGGTGTCCGACCACGCGCTGCCGAACTCCTTGCGCGCGTAACCCGTCTTCGGTGCGCGCCCCTTGACGGTCAGGGCGTCGGCGGCGGCGAGCGCGGAGCCGTGCGCCGCCTTCCCCGCCGGTCCGGCGGGAGCGTCGGACGAACCGGAAGCGCCCAGGTCGCCGCTCTTGCAGCCGCCGAGGGCGAGTGCGGCGGCGACGGCCATGGCTGCGGGGAGGGCGGAGCGCGTACGTATCAAGGAGAGCCGTCCTGGCGGATAGGGGTCGTGACCGCACAATCCTAGATACGGCTGCCCCGGGCCCCCGCCGTCACACCTGGCGAACACATCTCCGGACCGCCCCGGCATGACGTGGCGTCACGGACGGGTCGCGTCCCAGCACCGGGTCGGGCCGTCTCTCCGCGCGGGGAAACACCCGGCCCCGTACTCACGACCCCAGGATCGACGCCAGGAACTCCCCGGTCCACGACAGGAGTTCACGCCCCACCACCGGCTTCCCGCCGATCTTCCCGGCTGTCGGACGCGGCACCAGGATCTGGTGGGCCGCCGCCTTGATGACCGTACGGGGGTAGAGCCGCTTGAGCCGCAGCTCCTGGGACTCCCTCAGCTCCACCGGCGCGAACCGGATGTTGGGCCCCTGGAGGACGATCTCGCCGACCCCGCAGGCGCGCGCCAGCATCCGCAGGCCCGCCACGAGCAGCAGGTTCTCGACCTGCTCGGGCAGCTTGCCGTACCGGTCGGTGAGTTCCTCGCGCACCGCCCTGATGTCCTCGTCCGTGGTGGCGGACGCGATCGAGCGGTACGCCTGGAGGCGCAGCCGCTCACCGGGCGCGTACTCGTGCGGGACGTGCGCGTCGACCGGCAGCTCGATCTTGACCTCCAGCGGCTGCTCCTCCTCGACTCCCCCGTCGACCGCCGTGCGGTAGTCGGCCACCGCCTCGCCGACCATCCGGATGTACAGGTCGAAGCCGACACCCGCGATGTGGCCGGACTGCTCGCCGCCGAGCATGTTGCCCGCGCCGCGGATCTCCAGGTCCTTCATCGCGACGTACATGCCCGCGCCCATCTCGGTGTGCTGGGCGATCGTCGCGAGCCGCTCGTGCGCGGTCTCCGTCAGCGGCTTCTCCGGCGGGTACAGGAAGTACGCGTACCCGCGGTCGCGGCCACGGCCCACCCGGCCGCGCAGCTGGTGCAGCTGCGAGAGGCCGAAGTTGTCGCCGCGCTCCACGATCAGCGTGTTGGCGTTCGCGATGTCGATCCCGGACTCCACGATCGTCGTGGAGACCAGCACGTCGAACTTCTTCTCCCAGAAGTCGACCACGACCTGCTCCAGGGCGCTCTCGCCCATCTGCCCGTGCGCGGTCTGGATGCGCGCCTCCGGGACGATCTCCCGCAGCCGGGCGGCGGCCCGGTCGATCGAGTCGACCCGGTTGTGGATGTAGAAGACCTGCCCCTCACGGAGCAGTTCACGGCGGACGGCGGCGCCGATCTGCTTCTCCTCGTACGGGCCGACGAAGGTCAGCACCGGGTGCCGCTCCTCCGGGGGCGTGGTGATCGTCGACATCTCCCGGATGCCGGTCACCGCCATTTCGAGCGTACGGGGGATGGGCGTCGCGGACATCGTCAGGACGTCGACGTTGGCGCGCAGCTTCTTCAGCTGCTCCTTGTGCTCGACACCGAACCGCTGCTCCTCGTCGACGATGACGAGCCCGAGGTCCTTGAACTTCGTCTCCGACGAGAAGAGCCGGTGCGTGCCGATGACCATGTCGACCGAGCCGTCCCGCAGGCCCTCCAGGGTCGCCTTCGCCTCGGTGTCCGACTGGAAGCGGCTCAGCGCCCGCACGACCACCGGGAACTGCGCGTACCGCTCGGTGAACGTGCCGAAGTGCTGCTGCACGAGGAGCGTCGTCGGCACGAGGACCGCGACCTGCTTGCCGTCCTGGACGGCCTTGAAGGCGGCGCGCACCGCGATCTCGGTCTTGCCGTACCCGACGTCGCCGCAGATCAGCCGGTCCATCGGGACCGTCTTCTCCATGTCCTCCTTGACCTCGGCGATCGTGGAGAGCTGGTCGGGCGTCTCCACGTACGGGAAGGCGTCCTCCAGCTCGCGCTGCCAGGGGGTGTCCTGGGCGAAGGAGTGGCCGGGCGCCGCCATCCGCGCCGAGTAGAGCTTGATGAGGTCCCCGGCGATCTCCTTGACCGCCTTCTTGGCGCGCGCCTTGGTCTTCGTCCAGTCGGAACCGCCGAGCCGGTGCAGCGTCGGGGCCTCGCCGCCCACGTACTTGGTGACCTGCTCCAGCTGGTCGGTGGGGATGTACAGCCGGTCGCCGGGCTGGCCGCGCTTGGCCGGGGCGTACTCGACCAGGAGGTACTCACGGGTCGCGCCCTGCACTGTGCGCTGCACCATCTCGATGTAGCGGCCCACGCCGTGCTGCTCGTGGACGATGAAGTCGCCCGTCTCCAGGGTCAGCGGGTCGATGGTCTTCCTGCGCCGGACCGGCATCCGGCCCAGGTCCTTGGAGGCGGTCCGCTGTCCTGTGAGGTCGGTCTCGGAGAGCACCGCGAGCTTGATCGCCGGGTCGATGAACCCGTGGTCGACCGAACCGCACGAGACATGCACGACCGAGGGCGTCAGCTCGCCCAGATCGGCGTCGAGCCGGGCCGCGATGCCCTCGCCGCCGAGGACCTCGACCGTGCGGCTCGCCGGGCCGTGGCCCTCCGTGAGATACACCGTGCGCCAGCCGTCGGCGATCCAGCCCTTGGTGTCGGCGAGGGCCCGCGCGGTGTCGCCGCGGTACGTCTCCGGGGCGTGCATCCCCAGCTTGATCATGTCGTCGGCGATGTCCTCGTCCGCGGCGAACGGGCTCACCGCCCACCACATCATGCCCAGCTCACGCGCCCGGTCGCGGACCTCCGCGATGCCCCGGAGCGACGCGGCGCCCACATCGATGGGCGCGTCCCCGCCGCCCGCGGTGGCCGCCCACGACGCCTGGAGGAACTCCTGCGAGGTCGCCACCAGGTCGGCCGCCCGGCTGCGGACCCGCTCCGGGTCGCAGACCACGGCCATCGAACCGGCCGGCAGGACGTCGATCAGCAGCTCCATGTCGTCGACCAGGACCGGGGCCAGGGACTCCATGCCCTCGACGGCGATCCCCTCGGCGATCTTGTCGAGCAGCTCGCCCAGCTCCGGGTGGGCCAGCGCCAGCGCGGCGGCCCGCTCCCGTACGTCCTCGGTCAGCAGCAGCTCCCGGCAGGGCGGCGCCCACAGCCCGTGCTCGGCGATCTCCAGGGAGCGCTGGTCCGCGACCTTGAAGTAACGGATCTCCTCGACCTCGTCGCCCCAGAACTCCACCCGCAGGGGGTGCTCCTCGGTCGGCGGGAACACGTCGAGGATGCCACCCCTGACGGCGAACTCGCCGCGCTTCTCGACCAGTTCCACCCGCGCGTACGCGGCGGCCGCCAGCGCCTCGGTGATCTCCATCAGATCGGCGGACGAACCCTGCCGCAGCGACACGGGCTCCAGGTCTCCGAGCCCCTTGACCTGCGGCTGGAGTACGGACCTGATCGGCGCGACGACCACGCTGACGGGACCGGCGGACGGGTCGTCGGAGCGGGGGTGCGCCAGCCTGCGCAGCACCGCGATCCGCCGGCCCACCGTGTCGGACCGGGGCGAGAGCCGCTCGTGCGGCAGCGTCTCCCACGACGGGTACTCCACCACCGCGTCCTCCTGGTCCGCCGGGAAGAGCGAACGCAGCGCGGCGGCCAGATCCTCGGCCTCGCGGCCGGTGGCGGTCACCGCCAGCACCGTGCGGCGGGTCTCGCGGGCCAGCGCGGCGACGGCGAAGGGCCGGGCGGCGGGCGGGCCGACCAGATCGACATGCATCCGGTGCCCGTCGCCCGCGGCCTTCACCGCTTCGGCGAGCGCGGGGTCCGAGATGGCGGCATCGAGCAGACCGTGCAGGCTCATGAAGAACGCTTTCCGTCCGGGGTGGTGGTGCGGGTGGTGCGGTGTGCAACGCGAAGGGCCCGACACGTCTCACGGGCCGGGGGCTCTCCAGCGTACGACTTCACGAAGAAGTCGGCGTCCCATGTCAACCGGACCGGCCTCCCCGTCGTATTCACTCATGGGGCCTTTTCCAGGTCCCCTGACCTGCCCACACCCGGGATCCGTCCGTGCCCGGGTCCGTCCGCATCTGAGATCTGTCCACGCCGGGGAGCCGCATGACTGTCGAGGAGTTCGAGGAGTTCTACGCTCACTCCGCGAAACAGCTGGTGGGACAGGTCTATCTGATGACCGGCGATCTCCATGAGGCCCAGGACGTGGTGCAGGAGGCGTTCGTACGGGCCTGGGGCCGGCGCTCCGCGCTGTACCGGGACGCGGGCCCCGAGGCGTGGATACGGACTGTGGCCTGGCGGCTCGCCGTGAGCCGCTGGCGCAGGCGGGGCCGGAGCGCGGAAGCCTGGCGCCGCCACAGCGACGCCCGCCCGTCGACCGTGCCCGAGCCCGATCCGGACACCGTCGCGATGGTCTCGGCGCTGCGGCAGCTGACCGAGCGGCAGCGGCGGGTGGCGGTCCTGCACTACGTGTGCGACCTCACCGTCGAGCAGGTGGCCGCCGAGACGGGGATATCGGCGGGGACCGTCAAGACCCATCTCTCCCGCGCCCGGGCCTCGCTCGCGCCGCATCTCTCCGAGGAGGAGCACGGTGTCTGAGACCGAGTACGCATCCGGCTGCGGGTCCGATCACCCGTCCGGTCACGGACCCGACCGCGCCCTGGCCCGTGCGCTGAAGCAGGCCGCCGAATCGGCGGGCCGCACGGCCGCACCCGCACCGGCCGGGTGGGTCTCGGCGCGGGGCGCCACCCGCAGGCGCCGGGTCCTGGCGTCGGCCGCCGCGGGCACCGTGTGCGTCCTGGCGAGCGGTGTCGTGGCGGCCGTGCTGCAGCTCCAGCCCAGCACCCCCGCGCTCCCCGCCGCACCGCCGAGCCCCCGGCACTCCGCGGCCGGCGAGCGTACGAGCCCGGCCGCCCCGTCCATCGAGTCCGGCTCGCCCGCGTCGGGCAGCCCGCCCGGCGCCACGCGCACCAGCAGGGTGCGGGGGAAGCCCACCGCCCCGGCCACCTCGCCCCCGTGGTCGCCCCCGCCCACCTGGTGACGGCACGCCCGCTCGTGGCGGTGGACACGGCCCAGCCCCGGCCGACGCACCTGGCGTCGACCGGGGCTGAGTCTCCCCCGTTGTCCCCCGCTCCCCCGCTCCCCCGGTCAGCGGGCCCGGTCATCCCGGACAGTCATGCGTACCGAGCCGTGAAGTGAACAGAAACGCACCGCGTCAGTCCGTCGCGATCGCGTTCAGTACGTTCATCCGGCCCGCCCGGAACGCCGGGATCAGGGCGGCGAACAGGCCCACGAACGCCGAGGCGACGAAGACCGTGATGATCGTCGGCCACGGGATCTCCAGGACCCCCATGCCCTCCAGGGCGAGGATCTTCTGGGCCGACGTTCCCCAGCCCATCCCGAGCCCCAGGCCGAGCAGCGCACCGAAGAGCGCGATGACCACCGACTCCAGCCGGATCATCCGGCGCAGCTGCCGCCGCGAGAGGCCGATCGCCCGCATCAGGCCGATCTCCCTGGTCCGCTCGACGACCGACAGGGCCAGCGTGTTCACCACGCCGAGCACCGCGACGATGATCGCGAGGGCCAGCAGCCCGTAGACGATGTTGAGCAGCTGCCCGATCTGGTCCTTGAGGTCCTGCTTGAAGTCGGTCTGGTCCTGCACCTTGTACTGCGGGTACTTGGCCAGCGACTTCTTCAGCCCGGCGTAGGCGGCCTTCTCCTGGCCGTCCCTGGCCTTGGCGAACATGATGATGTTCGGGGGCATCTTGGCAGCGGGCACGTACCGGGCGGCCGTCGTGATGTTCAGATACATCGCGCCCTTGTCGACGCTCGTGTCGTCGGAGGTGACGGCCGCGATCCTCAGCTTCGCCGTCCGCCCTCCCTTGAACGCCACGGACAGGGTGTCGCCGACCTTGACGTGGTGCTTCCTGGCGTAGGCGTCACCGACGGACATGGCGTCCTTGCCGTACGCCGCCGAGAGGTCGCCCGAGACGGTCTCGCGCCGCAGGTCCTGTGCGTACGTCGGATCGGCCGCGATGACCGACTCGTCCTCGCGCGTCCCGTCGGGCGCGGTCAGCCGGGAGTCGACCGCCTTGTAGTTGGTGACGTGCTCGATGCCCGGCACGGCCTCCAGGGCCTTCTGGGCCTGCGGCACGATCAGCTGGCCGCTGCCGCTCTGGACGATGAAGTCCGCGCCGACCGACTTGTCGAGCTCATCGGTGGCCGAGGCCACCATCGAGGAGCCGACGACCGACAGACAGGCCACCAGCGCGAGCCCGATCATCAGGGCGGCGCCGGTCGCTCCCGTACGCCGCGGGTTGCGCAGCGCGTTGCGCTCGGCCATCCGTCCGACCGGGCCGAAGATCCGCAGCACGACCGAGCTGATCCCCCGGACCAGCACCCCTGCGAGCAGCGGGCCGATGACCACGAAGCCGATGAGCGTGAGCACCACGCCCACCCCGAGCCAGAGCGAACCCTGACCCGACTTGTCCGCCGCGGCGGCGGCGAGCAGAGAGGCCCCACCGGCACCGGTGAGCACCAGGCCGATCGCCGCCCTGAGCCATCCCGCCCTGCCGTCGGCCGGCATGCCGGAGTCCCGCAGCGCGGCCATCGGGGAGATCTTCCCGGCCCGGCGGGCCGGGACGTACGCGGCGACGATCGTCACGATGACGCCGAGCAGCATGCCGACGGCCGGGGTCGTCCACCTGACCGTCAGATCCTCCGTGGACAGATCCATGCCCACGGAACCCATCACCTTCATCAGCCCGACCGCGAGGCCGACACCGGCGCCGACGCCGAGGACGGAGCCGAAGATCCCGAGCAGCAGCGCCTCGACCAGCACCGAGCGGTTGACCTGCTTGCGGCTGGAGCCGAGGGCCCGCATCAGGCCGATCTCACGGGTCCGCTGGGCGACCAGCATCGAGAAGGTGTTGATGATGAGGAAGATGCCGACGAGGAAGGCGATTCCGGCGAAGCCGAGCATCGCGTACTTCATGACGTCGAGGAACGAGCCGACGTCCGAACGGTTGGCGTCCGCGTTCTCCTTCTGCGTCTCGAATGTGTACGGGCCGTGGAGCACCGCTTCCACGTTCTGCTTCAACCGGGCATCGCTCACACCCGGCTCGGCGTTGACGGAGATGCTCGTGAAGAGGCCGGGGCCGCCCAGCAGTTCGTGCTGCGCGGTGGCGGTGTCGAAGTACACGACGGCCGCACCGGGGTTGGTCACCTTGAACGTGGCGATACCGGCTATCCGGGCCCTGATGTCACCGCTGACGGTGATCGTGCGCAGCTCGTCGCCCAGCGTGAGGTGGTGCTTCTTCGCGGTGTCCGCGTCGACCATCACCTCGGAGGGGCCGCGCGGCGCGTGGCCGGAGGTGATCTCCATCGACTTGGTCTCGCCGGGCGTCCAGTTGCCGGCGATCGTCGGGGCGCCGCTGCTGGAACCCACGTCCTTGTTGTGGCCGTCGACGACCGTCACGCTCATGCTGCTGACGCCGCCCCGCGCCGACCGCACCCCGTCGGCCTTCTCGACCTGCCGCACCGCGGAGGCGGGCAGCGACTCCGGCTTGCCGTTCTGGGTGCTGTTGTCGGTGCCCTTGGCGGACTTGGGGCTGACCGTGACGTCCGCGGCGGTGGCCGCGAAGAGCTTGTCGAAGGTGGTGTTCATGGTGTCGGTGAAGACCAGCGTGCCGCACACGAAGCCGACCGACAGCAGGACCGCGACGGCGGAGAGCGCCATCCGCCCCTTGTGCGCGAAGAAGTTGCGCATCGAGGTCTTCCAGACGGTCATGACGTCCGCCCGCGCGCGTCGAAGTCCTTCATCCGGTCGAGGACCTGGTCGGCCGTCGGGCCGTACATCTCGTCCACGATCCTGCCGTCCGCGAGGTAGAGCACCCGGTCCGCGTACGAGGCGGCCACCGGGTCGTGCGTGACCATCACGATGGTCTGGCCCAGCTCGGAGACCGATTTGCGCAGGAAGCCCAGCACCTCCGCTCCCGCCCGGGAGTCGAGGTTCCCGGTCGGCTCGTCACCGAAGATGATCTCCGGCCGCGCGGCCAGGGCGCGCGCCACGGCGACCCGCTGCTGCTGACCGCCGGAAAGCTGTGTCGGCCGGTGCTTGAGCCGGTCCGCGAGCCCCACGGTCTCCACCACCTGCCGCAGCCACTGCGCGTCCGGCCTGCGCCCCGCGATGTCCATCGGGAGCGTGATGTTCTCGATGGCGTTGAGCGTGGGCAGCAGGTTGAAGGCCTGGAAGATGAAGCCGATACGGTCCCGGCGCAGCTGGGTGAGCTTCTTGTCCTTGAGCCCGGTGATCTCCGTCTCGTCCAGATGGATCTGGCCGCCGCTCACCGTGTCGAGTCCGGCGAGGCAGTGCATCAGCGTGGACTTGCCGGAGCCCGAGGGGCCCATGATCGCGGTGAACCGGCCACGGGCGATGTCCACATCGACGTGGTCGAGGGCGACGACCCGCGTCTCCCCCGATCCGTACGCCTTGACGACCTGCCGCGCTCGCGCCGCAACGGCCGTACGCCCTCCAGTACCCCCGTGCCTGGGAATGGTCACAGCCGTTGTCACGGTAAATCTCCTATGTCGGTCCTGCCCCGCTTGTCAGCGGGCATGGTTGAAGTCTGTCGATCCGGGGTGCGCGGCACACTGGTGCACGTAGCCGCATACGCCCTGGGGTTTTCCCCACCCCCGCCGCTGCGGGCGGCCATAAACAAACGCTAAGGAACGGCCCGCCCCGTCACGTCCTCCGGCGGGACGAACGCTCCCGGGCCATCTGTAGGGGTCGGTCCCTAGGGGCTTTCCACCCCGGAGAGGACCGCCTCTCAGGGACGGCTGAACCCTGACGCCACCGAAGACGCAAGGGGCGACCACCGGAACGGACACGGTGTACGGGGAAAGCTTCCGCGGGGCCGGCCTGCGTCAACTCGGCTTGTGGTGCGACCCGTTGGGGTGAAGGGGAGCCAGGAAAGAGGCATTGGCACATGCCTGCGTCATAGCGTCCGGCGCATGGTCAGTTCCTCACATGAAGCACTGCACAGGGTCTTCCAGGAGGACACAGGGCTCTTCATCAGAGCGTTCCAACGCCTGCTGGACGTCCCCTTCCCGGAATGATCTTCGCCGAGTTCACCGAGGTCGGCCTGGGGAACACCCGGGCACGACAGATCTGGAGGGAATTGATGACCACCCTGAGTTACTTCTTCCAGTCCGAGGCCGCCCAGCAGGTCCGCGAGGAAGGGCGCGAGGAAGGGCTACAGGAAGGCCGCGCGGAAGCTCAGGCCGGGGCGGTGCTGATGGTGCTGGAACGGCGTGGTCTCGCCGTGTCCCCCGCGACACGGGCCCGCATCACCGCGTGCACGGATCTCGCCACGCTCACCGACTGGCTGGACCGGGCCTGGAGCGTCGGCGCGGCCGCCGAACTCTTCCTGCACCCCTGAACCCGCACGCCTGAACTGCCCCCCCCTGGCCCTGGCCACTGCCCTCCGCCCGCACCGCTCGGGAGCGGGCGGAGAGGCAGGACCGCCGGTCAGCTGCCTTCCGTGGCCGGGGTCCTTCCCGTCAGCCCGGCCAGGCTGCTCCGTACGTGCGACATGTGCGCCCGCAGCTCCTCCTGCGCCTCGCCGTTCTCCGCCAGCACCCGCTCCGTCTCCCGTTCCGTACGCTCCGCACGGACCCAGGCCTGCGCCACCAGCTCCGCCGCCTGCGCCTCCGCGTCCTCCTGGCCGTGCCGCACCGACTCCTCCGTCGCCGACAGCGCCCGCTGCGCCTCCGCCAGGCGGGCCTCGGCCCGGGCGATCAGCTCCGTGTGCCGGGCGTCGAAGTCGGCCTCCCTTGCGGCCAGTTCCCGCTCAGCCGCATCGGCGCGCTCGCCGTGCTCCTTCTCCAGCTCCGCCAGCGCCGCCGCCGTACGCTCCCGCATCTCCCGCAGCACACCCAGCGCCTCACCGCGCCACCGCTTCGCGTCCTGGCGCGAACCGATCCGCAGCTCGTCGCACGCAGCCTGCGCAGCGCCCAGCACCTGCTGGGCGTGCGCCTCGGCCGCGGCCAGCACCGCGTCCGCGTCCGCCCGCGCCGCGTCCCGCAGCCCCCGCTCCGCCACGCCCGCCTCGTCGTGGAGCCGCTGAGCCACCGCGAGCGCCTCGCTGTGCAGCCCGGCAGCCTCCTCCGTGACCAGCGCGATCAGCGTCCGGGCCCGCTCGCCCAGCGTCTCGTACGTCTGCGGGGCCAGCCCGGCCACCTGCTCGGCCAGCGCGGCGGACGTGGCCGCCATCTCCTTCGTCAGGACCGTCAGCCGCGCCGCACGCTCCCAGGCCCCGTCGCGTTCGTCCGAGAGATCCGCGACAAACCGGTCGACCTGCTCGGGCCGGTACCCACGGCCCCGCACGCCCGTGAAGCCATGAGGTGACACAGCTGCTGAACTCATCCGTCAAGCCCCTCTTCGAACACGATGCGCGACGGGCCGCCCCACGCGTCCCGGCGCACATCTTGGTAGATCATCGCGAAGTGCCCATACCGCGACACTCCACCCATCCCATCCACCCAGGATGCGTCACCCGGCGGACGAAGTCGGCACCGCCGTCCGAGACGGCTGATTCCGGACCCCGCACACGGACAGAACCCGACGACGTGACGGACCCCACGGATGGGCCCACACAGCAGAGGCGCCCGGCCGCGGATCGCGGTCGGGCGCCTCGTACGGCGTGCAAGGGGTCGTGCCGGGGCTACGTCAGAGCAGCCCGTCCCACATCTGCTCCAGCAGCACCGACCACCAGCTCTCCGGCGAACCGAGCGCCGCCGGATCCAGCATCATCAGCTGCGCCTGGAAGTCGACCGTCCACCGGCCGGCCTGCTCCGGAGTGAGACCGAAGCGGAGCCGCCACATCCGGCCCAGCAGCGCCAATGACCGTACGAACTCGGGCAGCCCCGAGTTCACGAACTGCGGCGCCACCGGCTGACCGCCTGGCCCCGCCTCCACCGGCACGGCCACGATGTTCGCCGTGCCGTACTGCACACAGATCGCCCGCCCGAAGTCGGAACCCATCACCAGATACGACGCCGCGTCGGACGCGGGCTGCACCTGGCGCTGCGCGGCCAGCTCGGCCAGCGTCGGAACGGGCTGGCCCGGCACCGCCTGCGCCCAGAAGAACGGGCCGAAATCGACCGGCAGCCCCGCCCACACCAGCGTCTGCGCCACGATGTCCGGCACACCCTGCCGGGACACCGCCCGCTGGTCGAAACGGAAAACGCCCTGCGGCCCGAAGGCCTGCGCCAGTTCGTGCGCGACACCCTGCGGCGGGATCGGCGGCACCGGCTGCACCGCCGGCAGCGGGGCCCGCACCGGAGCCGGCCGCGCCGGGCCGTCCGCGACCTGGTGCAGCTCACCCTGGTGGGTCAGCAGATGCTGCATCCCCTGCTGGCGGCTGGCGTGATCCCTGCCGTACGGAGCGACGCTGGTGATCCGGACCTGCGGCCAGGTCTCCCGGATCATCCGCGCACAGTACCCACCGGGCAGCTCGCACGACTCCAGCTCCGTGTGCAGCTCGATGACCTGCTGCGGCGGCACGTTCATGGCCCGCAGCTCGTGCAGCATCTGCCACTCGGGGTGCGGGGTGCCGGGCGCGGAACGGCGGATGAGCTGCTGCTCGGAGCCGTCCTGCGCGCGGTAACGCAGCACGGCCTGGTAGCCGGGACCCACCGTCGGCAGCCCGCTGGGGGGCTGCTGCGGATACCCGTACGCGGCGCCCTGCGGCGGCGGTACGGGACCGGGCGGCTGCACCGGACCGGGAGGCGGCATCCGGCCGGGCGGCGGCGTACCGACGCCGGGACCGGCCAGCATCGTGGCCGCGTGGTGCACATCGCCGCCCATGCTCCCACCGGGCGGCGGAGGCGGCGGAGGACCACCCTGGCCGGGGCGGCCGGGCGGACCGGGAGGCTGCGGCGCACCCGCACCGGGAACACCGGGCGGACCCGGCGGCTGCGGCGCACCGGGCGGGCCGGCCGGCCTGGGACCGCCGAGACTGCCCTGACCGCCCAGGCTCGGACCGGCCAGCATCGTCGCCGCGTGGTGCACACCGCCACCCATGCTCCCGCCGGAGCTTCCACCGGGCGGCGGAGGCGCCGGCGGACCGGGCGGCTGCTGACCGGGCGGCTGCTGACCGGGAACCCGCTGACCTGAAGGCTGCGGCGCACCCGGGACACCGGGCGGGCCGGGCGGCTGCGAGCCGTCAGGGCCTAGGGGCGAGACCATCTGCGTCCGTACGTAACCACCGGCCGGAACACCCGGCGGCAGCGGCGGGGCGGCATCGGGCCGCGCTCCCGGGGTGCCCGGCGCTCCGGGCGGGGGCGGCGTGGTCGCACCACTGCCGCGCGCCGACCGCGGGGGCACCGTGGCCTTGCTGGTCGCGGCATCGGCGATGTCAGCGGCGCCCGGGACCTGTCCGGCGACGGGCGGCAGGGGTGCACCGGGACCCGGCAGCGGCGGAGGCGTCTGGGACGGGGGCTGCGGCAATGACTGCGGGGGCTGCTGACCCACCGGCTGCTGCTGGGACGGCTGTGACGGCTGCTGGAACTGCTGCGGCTGCGGCTGCGGCTGCGGCTGCGGCTGCTGGGAACCGTCCAGGGCGGGCGCGACGGTCGTCCGGGGCAGCCCGCTGCCGGCGGACATCAGCGCCGTCTTGGCCTCGGGCGCCGCACCGGGCGGCGGGGCCCCCTCGTCGTCCGAACCGGCCAGTGGCGGCGCGAACACGGTCACGGGCAGCGGAACCGAACCGTCCTGGCCGTCCGACAACGCATTGGTGTCGGTCCCGGCCCACGGGGTCCCGTCCGCGGGAACGCCCTCATTCGCCGTGGGCTCGTGGTCCCCGCTGTCGGCCGACGGGGTCCCACCCGACGTACCCCAACTACCGCCCGCGACAGGCGCACCGGCACCCGATCCAGATCCAGATCCAGCGTCCGCACCGGCCCCCGACCGCCGGTCAGGGATCCCCAGCTTGTCCGCCGCGTCCTGCAGCCACTCCGGCGGAGTCAGCAGGAACGACGTCTGATTCAGATCGATCCGCTGCGGCGGCTCCGGCGCCGCAGGCGCATCACCCACCGCCCCGTACTCCTCCTCGTACCGCCGCACCACCTCACCGACCGGCAACCCGGGCCACAGCGTCGCCTCGCCGCCGTCCCGCGCGATCACCAGCCGCTGACGGCCGCCACCACCCGAAGGACCCGCCGCGCGGTCCTCCGCCCACACCACGAAACCGAGCTCGAACTCCCGTACCCGCACCTCGCGGTGCTGATACGGGGGAACGTCCCCGTTGACCCACTCTTCCGCGCGCTCCTGCGCCTGCGCAAAGGTCACCATCGGCTCTTCACCCCTCGGCCGAGACCGGGACGGCCTGCGCGAAGCCGCCGTCCACCATCAGGTTCGCCACTGTCTCCAGCTCCGGCGGATTCCCCGCCAGCCGCTCCAGGAACGCATCGAAATCATCACCGCACGGCAGCAGCAGCCGCTCCACCCGCTCCGGCGGCGGCCACGCGTCCCGGTCCCGGGCATCGTCGTACGCACAGAACCAGACCGTGCCGACACCACCGCCCTTGACCTTCACGGCGACGATCCCGCCCTGGACGAAACCGACGCCCAGATAGTCCTTCGTCAGATGGTCCCGCAGGCACTTGTTCACGTACACCAGGTCATTGACAGCGGCCTCGTCGCGCACCGTGAAGAACGGCTGGTCCACCAGCAGGCCCAACTCCGCGTCCAGCGCCGTACCGACCGGTGCACAGCCACCCGCCGCCTTCAGGAACGACCGGTACGCGGCAGGCAGCCGGTACCCCAGGTCCTCCTCGGCACCCAGGACAAGCTGCTCACCCACCGCCACCGCACCCCTCGGCAGCCCGAAATGGGCCGGCCGGGTGTCCTGCAGCGGACGCGTACCCCGCTTGTCCTGGTCGACGGCCGCCATCGCGAGCCCGCCGTGATGCCGCAGCAGCGCCTTGACCTCGACCGGCACGAGCTCCAGCCGGCGCGTACCGGGCACGTGGTGCCAGGTCCAGCCGTGCGGCGTGGCAACAGCCGGGATCGTGTCCCACAGCTCGTGCCCCGACGCCGCCAGCGCGGCATTCGCCGACACGTAGTCCGTGAGCCGCAACTCATCGACGCCGAACCCCTCCGGGGGATCCGCGATCTCCGCGGCCGCGCGCGCGTACGGCGAGAAATCCGGGAATCCGTTCCCGTCCACCCGCACACCGCGGGGATGGCGCGCGGCCCGGACCGGGTCCGGGAAGCTCACGAGCTGCCCGGCGTAGGCCGCGTTCGGTGGCGCGGCTTGCTGCCCGAGCCGACCTGTCGTCATGGCGGTTGCCCCCTGCTGCGAATGGCTTGGAACGACAGCCTATGCGGTGGTGCAAGAGGCGGTCCCGCCCCATCACCGCACAGTCCTGGCCCCCCTGCGCCGAGTAACGGACGGTCACGTTCGAGTGACCCGCAGCCGATGCAACACCCCGATCACAGGCCCCAGCTTCCCCACCCGGTGCCCCATTTGGCAGGCTGACCCCGCAACACGGGGGCGCGACACCGGCGGCAGCCGCCGCGGGGTGGGAGGGGTAGCACGACCATGCACACCGCACAGACACCACACACACCACACGCAACACCGTCACCACAGGCGGCGCCGTCACCACAGACTGCACCGACACAACAGGCAGCACCGTCACCGCAGACCGCGCCGACGGGCGACCCACGCCTGCGCTGGAGCAGCACCGAATCCCGCCCGCCCGCACTCCGCCACCGCAGGGACGGCATCCTCCCCACAGTCGCCGCGGCACTCTCCGTCCGCGGAGCGGACACCCTCACCTCCACCGCGGGCAAGGCCGACCAGCCACCCACGCTCCACCCGCTGGTCCACGACTTCCTCACCACCCTCACCAGCGGCCAGCGTGAACGGTTCACCGGACGCTGCCCCGAAGCGATCCTGCTCTCCCGCCACCTCACCGCCGTGGAAAGCACCCGCTCCAAACGGGCCTCCCGCAAACCCCTCACCAACGGCGAAGCCCGCCGCACCCTCAGACACGCCAAAATCACCGCCCGCCACATCCGCGAGGACGGCGACCCCCTCCACGGCACCTACGCACCCCCCTGCCGCTCCTGTACGGCGATGCTCGCCCACTTCGGCGTACGCGCAGTCGACCCGACCACCGAGAAGGGCTGAACCACCCCCGATGCCGCCGCACCCGCAGGACGCACCGGACGCACCCACCGCCCCCAGCACCCGCTTCCCCGAAACCGTGGACGCCGCGCTGCGCGAAGCGGGCTGGCTCCCCGGCCGCTGGGACATCCGGGGCGCCGAACAATGGGCCGACACCCTGCGCGCCCACATCTCCCCCGCCGGCCACCAGCACGCGGTCTTCCCCGCCGCCGTCGAAGCCTGGGCCGAATTCGGCGGACTGCGCATCACCGGCCCCGCACCCGGCCGCCAGACAGCCCCCGCCCCGGTCACCATCGACCCGCTCAGCGGCCTGCACCTCGCCCGCACCCTCGCCGACCTGGGCCGCGCACTCGACACCGAGATCGCCCCGCTCGGCGACGAAGGAGACGGCCGGGCCCTGCTCGCGATCGACACCGAAGGCCGCATCTACAGCATCGACCACACCGGCGACTGGTACCTCGGCCACGACATCGACCAAGGCCTCACGACCCTCATCACCGGACTCCAGCCGGCCAGACTGGGCTCGGGGTAACGAAGCAACCCCCGTCGGGGGGGCTCACACCTGTCCGGCGGGCCTTTGCTCCGGCAACACCGCCGACACCCGGAACCCACCGGCCTCCGTCGGCCCCGAGACGAACACCCCGCCCAAAGCCGTCACCCGCTCCCGCATCCCCAGCAGCCCGTTCCCCCCGCTCGGCAGCCCCGCGTCCGCCGCACCCGCATCCGACGGACCGTTCTCGATCTGCAGCGCCACCTCGCTCCCCCGGTGCGCGAGCCGCACCCGCGCCTTCGCCCCCGCAGCATGCTTGTGCACATTGGTCAGCGCCTCCTGGACCACCCGGTACGCCGTCCGCTCGACCAGCGCGTCGTACGGCGCGGCCACACCCTCCACCAGCAGCTCCACCACCATCCCCGCCGCCCGTGACTGCCCCACCAGCACATCCAGCTCATCCAGACACGGCCCGTCCTCCACCGCCGCAGCGGCAGCAGCCGCAGCCGCCACCCCCACGGCCGCCAACGGCACCGCCGCCGGAGCCCGCACCGACTCCCCCGAGCGCAACACCCCGAGCATCTCCCGCAACTCGGTCAGCGCCTGCCGCCCCATGTCCCCCACCAACGCCGCGTTCCTGGACGCCTTCGCGGGATCCTTCAACGCCACCGCCTGCAGAGCCGCCGCATGCACCACCATCAGACTCACCCGGTGCGCCACCACATCGTGCATCTCCCGCGCGATCCGCGTCCGCTCCTCCGTCCGCGCCCACTCGGCCCGCTCCTCCGCCCGGTCCGCCAGCAGCGACAGCTCCCGCTCCAGACTGTCGGCCCGCTCCCGCAGGCTCTCCATGAGCCGACGGCGCGCCCCTATGTACAGCCCGAACAGCACGGGCGGGGCCGTCAGCCCCAGCGACATGAAGACGGACCCGAGCACGACGAACACCGGCCCCGGGCTCCCGTCCTCGGCGCCCACACCGTGCCGCAGCCGTACGAACGTCACGATGAGCGTGCCGAGCGTCGCCATCACGGTCAGCGCACCGGTCAGCCGGCGCGGCACATCGGACGCGGCGAGCGTGTAGAGCCCGACGATCCCCATCAGGAAACCCATATGAGCGGGCGTGGTGGCGATCGACACCAGCACCACCGCTATCGGCCACCGCCGCCTCAGCACCAGTACGAAACCGGCCAACAGCCCGAACACCACCCCGAACGGCACGGGAAGCCCGGCCTGCCCGGAGAAGTCGACACCCTCCCCTGCACACTCAAGAGCCGAGACGACGCCCAGCCCCACATCCAGCACGGCACTTCGCCGCCGATCCCACCACCACCAGCCACGGGTGGTCAGCCCCGTGGCCGTGGCGTCGTGCGCCCCCGTTGCGGTCATGGCAACCAGCGTACGGGCGGGCGCACCCCTGCCCCACGAATTTCGATGTGGGAGGTTACGCGCAATACGCCCTGATCACTCGATCCAGTGAATCGATCAGACTTTCGAACCGGACGTCCGCATTCCGGACGAACCTGTTCCCATGACCGATATCCGCAGCAGAAACAGCCGGGACAGCAAGTACGCCGACTTCGAAGACCTGCGCGAACAAGCCATCACCCTGCGCCGGGAGGGACTCAGCCGCCGCCAGATCCGCGACCGGCTCCTCGTCGACAACAACGACATCCTCAACCGCCTGCTGGACGGCGAGCCCGCGCCGGACTGGACCCGGCGCCCGAACGCGAAGGACGACCTCCGCGCGAAGGCCCGCGAACTCCGGCTGCAGGGCATGACGTACGACCGGATACAGGTGGAGCTGGGGTGCTCGAAGAGTTCGATCTCCCTGTGGGTGCGGGACCTGCCGAAGCCTCCCCGGCGCACCCGGGAGGAAGCCTCGGCCATCGCGAAGCGCGGCTGGGAGGCGACACTCCAGCGGCGGGAGGAGGAACGCCGGCAGACCAAGCAGGCGGCCAAGGACGAGATCGGGACGCTGTCCGAGCGGGAACTCATGATCGTGGGGGCCGCGCTCTACTGGGCCGAAGGGACCAAGGACAAGCCTCACGCCCGACGCGAGAGCGTGGCATTCGTCAACAGTGACCCCAGCATGATTCAGGTGTTCCTGGCCTGGCTGGATCTCCTCGGAGTGGACCGCGAGCTACTCCGGTTCCACGTGTCCATTCACGAGTCGGCCGACGTGCTCGCTGCCGAGGAGTACTGGGCAGGGCTCGTGGGGAGCGACACCTCGTCGTTCGGCAGGACCACTCTCAAGAAACACAACGCGAAGACAGTGCGCAAGAACGTCGGCGCCGACTATCACGGCTGCCTCATCGTCCAGGTTCAGAGAAGCGCTGATCTTTACCGTCGCATCGAGGGCTGGTGGTACGGCATAGTGGATGCCAGCGTTTTGGTCAGCGGGCGTTCCTTGCCCGGCTGACGCGCGTTCCGCCGTAGTGTAATCGGCAGCACGGCATCCTTTGGAGATGTTCGGTCTAGGTTCGAGTCCTAGCGGCGGAGCACTGAGTCGTTCGGGTCCTGACCTCCGCGGTCGGGACCCGCCCCCATTTCCACCCCCCGGCCCCCCGGTATTCTGCGGACGTCCACCACCCGCACCCGAAGGGCACCACCGTGAGCGCCAATCCCCCCCAAGGTCTCGGATCCGCGCGTACAGGGGGAGAGGCTCCCTTGGCCGCCGCCGTCGTCGTTCTCGCCGCGGGTGCGGGCACCCGGATGAAGTCGGCCACTCCGAAGGTCCTGCACGAGGTCAGCGGGCGTTCGCTCGTCGGACATGTCATCGCCGCCTCCCGTGAGCTGGAGCCCGAGCAGCTCGTCGTGGTCGTCGGGCACGAGCGCGAGAAGGTCCAGGCCCATCTCGCGGAGACCGACGCGGGCGTACGCACCGCCGTGCAGCTCGAACAGAACGGCACCGGGCACGCCGTCCGTACCGCCCTCGAAGAGCTGGGCGCGGCCCCCGAAGGGACCGTTCTCGTCGTGTGCGGCGACACCCCGCTGCTCACCGGGGCGACCCTCGCCGCGCTCGCCGCCACCCACACCACCGACGGCAACGCCGTCACCGTGCTGACCGCCGAGGTCCCCGACGCCACGGGGTACGGACGGATCGTGCGCGACCACGCCACCGGTGCGGTGATCTCGATCGTCGAGCACAAGGACGCGTCCGAGGCGGAGTTGGCCATCCGGGAGATCAACTCGGGGGTGTTCGCCTTCGACGGGCGACTGCTGGCGGATGCCCTGGGCAAGGTGCGCACCGACAACAGCCAGGGCGAGGAGTACCTGACCGATGTGCTCGGCATTCTGCGGGCGGCCGGTCACCGGGTCGGGGCGGCCGTCGCCGGTGATCACCGGGAGATCGTCGGGATCAACAACCGGGTGCAGCTGGCGCAGGCGCGCGCGCTGCTGAACGCCCGGCTGCTGGAGCGGGCGATGCTCGCCGGGGTGAGCGTGATCGACCCGGCGTCGGTCTTCATCGACGTGACGGTGACGTTCGAGCCGGACTCGGTGGTCCATCCCGGTACACAGCTGCTGGGTACGACGCATCTGGCCGAGGGTGCGGAGGTCGGCCCCAACTCCCGGCTGAAGGACACCGTGGTGGGTCCGTTCGCCCGGGTGGACAACACCGTGGCGGACGGCGCGGAGGTCGGCGAGCACGCCACCGTGGGTCCGTACGCCTATCTGCGGCCCGGTACCCGGCTCGGTACGCGGGGCAAGATCGGGACGTACGTGGAGACGAAGAACGCGACCATCGGTGAGGGTTCGAAGGTGCCGCATCTGTCGTACGTCGGTGACGCGACGATCGGTGAGTTCAGCAACATCGGTGCTGCGAGCGTCTTCGTGAACTATGACGGACAGGACAAACACCACACGACGATCGGGTCGCACTGCCGCACCGGTTCGGACAACATGTTTGTGGCTCCCATCACGGTCGGGGACGGTGTCTACACCGCCGCCGGGTCGGTGATCACGAAGAGCGTGCCGGCCGGTGCGCTGGCCGTCGCCCGGGGCCAGCAAAGGAATATCGAGGGTTGGGTGGCCAGGAAGCGGCCGGAAAGCGCGGCTGCGCGGGCCGCTCAGGCCGCGTCCGAGAAGCCCGGTGGCGAAAGCTGACCGGAAACACGTGCGTTCATCTGCGCGTACCGTGATAGACGCATGCTCGGCTTACGGGCCGGGACTCCGGGGTACGCCCCGGTCCATACCTCCGGCTGGCTCGCCCAGCAGCAATCAACACGTCTGAGGAGACTGTGCTGTGACCGGGATCAAGACGACCGGCGAGAAGAAGCTGATGCTCTTCTCCGGCCGCGCCCACCCCGAGCTGGCCGAGGAGGTCGCGTCCCAGCTGGGGGTCGACCTGGTGCCGACTAAGGCTTTCGACTTCGCGAACGGCGAGATCTACGTCCGCTTCCAGGAGTCGGCCCGCGGTGCGGACTGCTTCCTGATGCAGAGCCACACGGCTCCCATCAACCAGTGGATCATGGAACAGCTGATCATGATCGACGCTCTGAAGCGGGCCTCGGCCAGGAGCATCACCGTGATCGTGCCGTTCTACGGTTACGCGCGGCAGGACAAGAAGCACCGCGGCCGTGAGCCGATCTCGGCCCGTCTGATCGCGGACCTGATGAAGACGGCGGGTGCGGACCGCATCCTCACGGTCGATCTGCACACCGACCAGATCCAGGGCTTCTTCGACGGCCCGGTGGACCACCTCTTCGCGCTTCCGATACTCGCGGACTACGTGGGTGCCAAGGTGGACCGCTCGAAGCTGACCATCGTGTCGCCGGACGCGGGCCGGGTGCGGGTCGCGGACCGCTGGTGCGACCGGCTCGGTGCGCCGCTGGCGATCGTGCACAAGCGCCGTGACAAGGACGTCGCCAACCAGGTCACCGTCCACGAGGTCGTGGGTGAGGTGGAGGGCCGTGTCTGCGTCCTGGTCGACGACATGATCGACACGGGTGGCACGATCGTCGCCGCCGCGGACGCGCTGTTCGCGAACGGCGCCGAGGACGTCATCGTGACGGCGACGCACGGTGTGCTCTCGGGTCCGGCCGCGGACCGTCTGAAGAACTCCAAGGTGAGTGAGTTCGTCTTCACGAACACGCTGCCGGACCCGGACAACCTGGAGCTCGACAAGATCACGGTGCTGTCGATGGCACCGACGATCGCCCGCGCGGTGCGCGAGGTCTTCGAGGACGGCTCGGTCACCAGCCTCTTCGAGGAGCAGGCGTAGCAGCGGTCTGAAAGATCGATTTCTGGGACGGCCTCCCCGCCGGGTAGACTCACGGAGTTGCTCGGCGAGGGAGGCCGTACTCATGGGTACGGGACTCCGTTATCGACGCGCTCTTCGTAGCAGGCCGCGATACGTGGCCGGGTGACCCATCCGTTTTCGTCACCTCCGAGGAGTGCCACATGGCTGAGGTCAAGCTCACCGCTGAAGTCCGTACCGAGTTCGGCAAGGGCGCTGCCCGCCAGATCCGTCGCGAGAACAAGGTTCCGGCGGTCATTTACGGTCACGGCGCCGACACGGTGCACATCACCCTTCCGGGCCACGAGCTCATGATGGCGCTCAAGACCGCCAACGCGCTGCTCCGCCTGGACATCGAGGGCCGTACCGAGCTCGTCATCCCCAAGGCGATCCAGCGTGACGCCATCAAGCGCAACCTGACCCACGTCGACCTGCTCGCGGTCAAGCTGGGCGAGAAGGTCACGGTCGAGGTCTCGGTGCACGCCGAGGGCGACCTGGCGCCGGGCGCCAACCTGCTGGAGTACGTGCTGAACACCCTGACCGTCGAGGCCGAGGCCACGCACATCCCCGAGTCGGTGACGGTCTCCGTCGCGGGTATGGACGCTGGCGACTCGATCCTGGCGAAGGATGTTCCGCTGCCGTCCGGTACGACGCTCGCCATCGACGAGGAGGCCGTGGTCATCCAGGTCGTGGCCGCGCAGGCCGAGGAGCCGGCCGCGGACGCCGACGAGGCGACCGAGGGTGCCGAGGCCTGAGCCTCGCGCTGATTTCCGCCGGCTGGTCCGGCGGTCCGGGTCCTGTTGTCCCGGAGTGTGCCTGAATCCGCCGTCCGTGCCGCAAGGCGCGGGCGGCGGCTGGCTGTTCACCGGCTTTACCGGCTGCTCTCATGACGACGTGCGGCCGGACACGTAGAGGGAGACGTGCAGATGACGACGCCCGACCCGACCGCTCCCTGGCTCGTCGTGGGCCTCGGAAATCCCGGCCCGGACTATGCGGCCAACCGTCACAATGTGGGCTTCATGGTGGCCGATCTGCTCGCTGAGCGCATCGGGGGCCGGTTCAAGGCGCACAAGGCGCGTGCTCAGGTGGTGGAGGGCAGGCTGGGTCCGCCGGGGCCGGCGAACCGGCGGGTGGTGCTGGCCAAGCCGATGTCGTACATGAATCTCTCCGGCGGCCCGGTCACGGCGCTGCGTGATTTCTACAAGGTGGGGACGGCGAACATCGTCGCTGTCCATGACGAGCTGGACATCGATTACGGGACGCTGCGGCTGAAGCTGGGCGGCGGGGACAACGGTCACAACGGTCTGAAGTCGATGACCAGGTCGCTGGGTCCCGACTACCACAGGGTCCGGTTCGGTATCGGCCGTCCGCCGGGCCGGATGCAGGTCGCCGATTTCGTCCTGAAGGACTTCTCGTCGGCCGAGCGCAAGGAGCTCGGGTACTTGGTGGACCGGGCGGCGGATGCGGTGGAGGCACTGATCATCGAGGGTCTTGACCGGGCGCAGACCACGTACAACTCCTGATGCGGCTACCGGGCCGGCTCCTGGTGGGTTGACCCGGCGTGGTCCGATGGCCAAGGATCGCGCCCCATGAAGCGGAGTGGCGGCGTCCTGCTGTTCGTGTGCCGGGCAGCCATGGGCTGTGTGGCGGTGCTGATCGTGGTGGCCGGTTTCTGGTCGTCGTGGGGCACGGCGCAGCATGTGATTCTCGCGAAGGGCCGTGATCACGGGACTCTGACGGTGGCTTCGTGTGCGGGTGATACGTGTTCGGGGCCGTTCGTGCCGTCGGCTGGTTCGGCTGCGCACGGCGGGCTGGTCATCGACAGGTCGACGGCGGCGGAGAAGGGTGAGCGGCTGCCGGTGGTGGTCCGCCCGGGCAGTGACGAGGCGATCAGGACGGGCTGGGCGGGGGCGCTGCATGCCTGGGTGCCGCTGGGCGGTGCGCTGGTGCTGGCGGCGCTGGTGATCGGCGGCGGCCTGCGGCTGACGCGTACGGCGTGGGCGGTGGGGGTTGCGGGGGCGGGGCTGCTGGTGGCGGCGTTCGTCGCGCTGTGAGCACTCCCCGGGCCCGTCCGGCGGTTGCTGACCGGTTCCTCCGGGGCCGGTCCCCGGGGACCGGGGGGGCCCGGCACGACACGCGCGCCCGGGCCCCCCGACCGGAGGGTCACCCGGTGTTGCGCAGTCCTGCGGCGACTCCGTTGACGGTGAGCAGCAGGGCCCGTGCGAGTGTCGGGTCTGGTTCCTCGCCGCGTTCGGCCGCTGCGCGCTGGCGGGCGAGCAGGGAGACCTGGAGGTACGAGATGGGGTCCAGGTAGGCGTCGCGGATGCCGAAGGTCTGCTGGAGCGCCGGGTGCGAGTCGAGCAGCTTCTGGCCGCCGGTGATGCGCAGTACTTCCCGGACGGTGAGTTCGTGTTCGGCTTCGATGTCGGCGTAGACGTGCTTGAGTTCGTCGGGCACGAGGGTGTCGACGTAGTGCCTGGCGATCCGCAGGTCGGTCTTGGCGAGGGTCATCTCGACGTTGGAGATGAAGTTCTGGAAGAAGTGCCACTTTTCGTGCATTTCGTCCAGGACGGTGTCGAGTCCGGTTTCGCGCAGGGCCTTGAGGCCGGAGCCGACGCCGTACCAGCCGGGGACGATCTGCCGGGACTGGGTCCAGCCGAAGACCCAGGGGATGGCGCGGAGGCCGTCGAGCGAGACGCCCGAGCCGGGGCGGCGGGAGGGCCGGGAGCCGAGGTGCATGTCGGCGAGCTGGTCGACCGGCGTGGAGGCGAGGAAGTACGTCGGCAGGTCCGGGTCCTCGACCAGCTTGCGGTACGCGGCGTGCGCGGCGTCGGAGACGACGTCCATGGCCGCGTCCCAGCGGGCGAGTGCTTCGTCGGACTGGCGGGGTGCGGTGTGCAGGGCGGATGCCTGGAGGGTGGCGGCGACGGTCAGTTCGAGGTTCTCGCGGGCCAGGGACGGCACGAGGTACTTGTCGGAGATGACCTCGCCCTGTTCGGTGACCTTGATCTCGCCTTCGAGGGTGCCCCAGGGCTGGGCGAGGATCGCGTCGTGGGAGGGGCCGCCGCCGCGGCCTACGGTGCCGCCGCGGCCGTGGAAGAGGCGGAGCCGCACGCCGTAGCGGTGGGCGACGTCGCGCAGCCGGCGCTGGGCGCGGTGGATCTCCCACTGGCTGGTGGTGATGCCGCCGAACTTGGAGGAGTCGGAGTAGCCGAGCATGACTTCCTGGACGTCGCCGCGCAGGGAGACGAGGCGCCGGTAGGAGGGGTCGGCGAGCATCTCGTCGAGGATGACGTCGGCGGCGCGCAGTTCGTCGGTGGTTTCCAGGAGCGGCACGATGCCGATCTTGGCCCAGCCGCCGTGCAGGTCGAGGAGTCCGGCTTCGCGGGCGAGTACGGCGGCGGCGAAGACGTCGTCGGCGCCCTGGCACATCGAGATGATGTAGGACTCGATGACTTCGGGGCCGAAGCGTTCGAAGGCCTGCTTGATGGTGTGGAAGACGTCGAGGGTCTTCTCGCCTGCCGCGTCGAGCGGGGCGGGGCTGGGGGCCAGCGGGCGCCGCGACCTGAGCTCCTTGGCGAGGAGCTTCTGCCGGTATTCGCGGGGCATGTCGGCGTAGCGCCAGGACTCCTCACCGAGCCGGTCGAAGAGCTGGCCGAGGGCGTGGTGGTGGGCGTCGGCGTGTTCGCGTACGTCCATGGTGGCGAGCTGGAGGCCGAACGCGGCGAGGGTGCGGATGGTGCGGTCCATCCGGCCGTCGGCGAAGAGTCCGCCGCGGTGGTCGCGGAGCGATGCCTGGATGAGCGTGAGGTCGCTGAGCAGTTCGGAGGTGCCGAGGTAGTCGCGGCCGACGCGGTGCGGGGTGCCCTTGGCGAGGCGTTCGCGGGTGTTGACGAGCTTCTGCCGGATGCAGGTGGCCTTGAGCCGGTAGGGCTCTTCGGAGTTGAGGCGCTTGTAGCGGGGGCTGATCTCGGGGAGGCGTTCCAGGTCGAGCTGGAGGGAGTCCAGGAGTTCCTGGGTGGCGCCGGTGTAGCGGATGGAGTTGGAGAGCAGGCCGCGCAGGTAGTCGATGAGGTCGATGGCGTCGGTGATGCCGTGTTCGTGCTGGAGGATCAGCACGTCCCAGGTGACGGCGGGGGTGACGTTGGGGTTGCCGTCGCGGTCGCCGCCGATCCAGGTGCCGAAGCTCAGGGGGCGGGTGCCGGCGGGCAGTTCGACGCCGACGCGGTCCAGTTCGGCCGCGAGATCTTCGAGGACGTCGCCGACGGCTCCGGCGTGGAGTTCGTCGAGGTAGTAGATGGCGTTGCGCGCTTCGTCCGCGGGTTCGGGCCGTACGACGCGCAGTTCGTCCGTCTGCCAGATGAGGTCGATGCTCTCGGCGAGCCGCAGGTCGTGCCTGCGGCGGTCGGCCTCGATGACGGGGGTCTCCAGGAGCTCGGCGATGCGCCGGAGCTTGTTGAGTACGGAGCGCCGTGCGGCTTCGGTGGGGTGCGCGGTGAAGACGGGCCGTACGTTGAGGTTGCGTACGGTCTCGCGCAGGTGGTCCGGGTCGGCGTCCTTGAGCCGGTCGGCGGTGCGGGCGAGGAGCCCGCCCTCGGCGGCCCGTACGGCGCGCATCTCGCGGCCGCGGTGCACCTGCTCGGTGACGTTCGCGAGGTGGAAGTAGGTGGAGAAGGCGCGCACCAGCTTGGCTGCGGTCTCCAGGCCGGTGTCTCCGAGCAGCTCGGCGGCTGCTTCGCCGTCCTCGCGGGTGAGGGCGCGGACACGCTCGACGAGTTCGAGGAGTTCGGGGCCCTCCTGGCGTACGAGGGTCTCGCCCAGCAGATCACCGAGACGGCGGATATCGGCGCGCAGCTCGGGGCTGGCGGTCGGGGTGGTGGGGGTCAGGTCGGCACTGCTCACAGGTGCGGCTCCTTGCAGTGTTGGCACGACTGGCGAAGGGGTCTGGGTGTCAGTCCCAGAAGTCACAGAACGGACCGCGCTGTCCGACGACACGGACCAAGGATAGGTGTCCGCCTCGCCGGGGCGTCCACAGCCCTCTTGCCGCGAGGCTGCTCGCTGACATACTTACGAGGCCGTAGGTTACGGAACCGTAGCCGGGCATCAGCCGCATTCCTCACCCCACGGGGGACGTCCCTTATGACCATTGGTCCCGATCTGATCGATGACGCCCAGACCCCGACAGGACCTGCCATCCCCTCCGCGACGCTGGGCGGGGACAGCAAAGGCTCCGTCGAGCAGTTCGGTCTGCTGCTCTTCATCATCGTGCCGTTTCTCGCTCTGGTCGCGGCGGTGCCGCTGGCCTGGAGCTGGGGCGGTGTGAGCTGGCTCGATCTGGGTCTGCTCGTGGTGATGTATTACGTCGGGTGCCACGGCATCACGATCGGTTTCCACCGGTATTTCACGCATGGCGCTTTCAAGGCGAAGCGTCCGCTGCGCATCGTGCTGGCCATGATGGGCTCGCTGGCGGTCGAGGGGCCGCTGGTGCGCTGGGTGGCCGATCACCGCAGGCACCACAAGTTCTCCGACGCGGAGGGCGACCCGCACTCGCCCTGGCGGTACGGCGAGACCTTCCCGGCCCTGCTCAAGGGGTTGTGGTGGGCGCACATGGCCTGGATGTTCGACGAGGAGCAGACTCCGCAGCACAAGTACGCCCCGGATCTGATCAAGGACCCGGCGCTCCGCTGGATCTCGCGGAACTTCATCTACTGGACAGCTGTGTCGCTGGCGATTCCGCCGCTGGTGGGCGGTCTGGCCACGATGTCGTGGTGGGGCGCTTTCACGGCGTTCTTCTGGGGCTCGCTGGTCCGGGTGGCGCTGCTCCACCACGTCACCTGGTCGATCAACTCGATCTGCCACGCGGTGGGCAGGCGGCCGTTCAAGTCGCGTGACCGCTCGGGCAATGTGTGGTGGCTCGCGATCCTGTCCTGCGGGGAGTCCTGGCACAACCTGCACCACGCGGACCCGACGTCGGCCCGGCACGGTGTCCTGCGGGGCCAGCTGGACTCCAGCGCGCGTCTGATCCGCTGGTTCGAGCAGCTGGGCTGGGCACACGACGTGCGCTGGCCGTCCGCTTCCCGGATCGATGACCGGCGCAAGAGCGAGCTCACAGAAACGGCATGATGACAAACGTGGCGATCGAAGGCAGCAGTACCAGCGGTGGCAAGAACCGCCCGCCCGCGGCCCGGCGTGCGCGCCGGGTCCGTATGACCGGGAAGGAACGCCGCGAGCAGCTGCTGGACATCGGCCGCACCCTCTTCGCCGAGAAGGGGTTCGAGGGCACGTCGGTGGAGGAGATCGCGGCGAAGGCCGGGGTCTCCAAGCCGGTGGTGTACGAGCACTTCGGCGGCAAGGAGGGCCTGTACGCGGTGGTGGTCGACCGGGAGATGCGTCAGCTGCTGGACCTGGTGACGGGTTCTCTGACGGCCGGCCACCCGCGTGAGCTGTGTGAGCAGGCGGCTTTCGCGCTGCTGGATTACATCGAGGAGTACACGGACGGTTTCCGCATCCTGGTGCGGGACTCACCGGTGGCCCAGTCGACGGGTACGTTCGCGTCGCTGATCAGCGATATCGCCACCCAGGTGGAAGACATCCTGGGGATGGAGTTCAAGGCGCGCGGCTTCGACCAGAAGCTGGCGCCGCTGTACGCGCAGGCGCTGGTCGGCATGGTGGCGCTGACGGGCCAGTGGTGGCTGGACGTCCGCAAGCCCCCGAAGGCGGAGGTGGCGGCGCATCTGGTGAACCTGGCGTGGCACGGCCTGGACGGCCTGGAGCCGAAGCCACGACTCATAGGGCACCGGAAGGGCTGACGCCCGCACGCTCCCGGACACCTGTGCAAGCGGCGTTGCCGGCCGGTCGACGGCCGGCTCCGCGTTCATGCCCGGTTCGGCCGGTCATCGCCGGCTGGCCTGGTGTCACTCGTTGTGATGACGCTTCGGTATTCCGGCCGCTACCGTGAGGGGGCAGGCCGAGAATCCCCGTATGGGAGGAATCATGACCGCCGAGCCGATCGCCGGATCAAGCTGCCGCTGGCCGGTGCCGCCGCAGGACGGCTACACCGTGGATGACCTGTTCACGCTGCCTGATCTCCCGCCGCACACAGAGCTGATCGACGGGAGCCTGGTTTTCGTGAGTCCCCAGCGGGATTTCCACAGCACGATGATCGACCTGCTGATGACTGGGCTGCGCCGCACCGCACCGCCGGAGCTGAAAGCCCGGCGCGAGATGACCGTGGTGCTGGACCCGCGCAACGGTCCCGAGCCCGACATCTCCATCGTCCGCGCCGAAGCGGTGACGGGCCTTGACCAGACCCGGTTCCAGGCGGCCGATGTGCTGCTCGCCGTCGAGGTCGTCTCTCCGGACTCCGAGTCGCGCGACCGTGACACCAAGCCGCACAAGTACGCGGCCGCCGGTATCCCGTACTTCTGGCTCGTCGAGATGGCCGGCGCCAACCAGCACCCCGTCGTGCGGGTCTACGAACTCGACCCGCTGTCCAAGACGTACGGCCTGTCCGGCATCCACCACGACCAGCTCAAGGTGAGCGTCCCGTACGACATCGACATCGACATCACGCTGGACGCGCTCACGTTTCTCTGACCGGCTCCAGGAACTCGATCCGGTTTCCGGCCGGGTCCCAGGAGTAGAAGCGGCGGTGGCCGGGCAGGTCGGCGTCCCAGGTCACCTTCGCGCCGTGGGACTCCAGCCGCCGCGCGTACGCCTCGATGCCGGTGACGCGCAGGGCCGGGTGGGCCTTCGCCGAGGGGCGGTGGCCCTCTTCCATGCCGAGGTGCAGCTGGACCGGGCCCGACTGGAACCAGCAGCCTCCCCGGGCGGCGAGCGCCGGGGGCTTGGGGATCTCCGTCATACCGAGCACTCCCGTGTAGTACGCGCGCAGCTCGTCCTCGGTGCCGGGCGGGGCGGCGAGCTGGACGTGGTCGAAAGCGGCGAGCATCACTTCTCCCTGCGGGCCACGGCGAAGATGCGGCGGAACGGGAAGACCGTGCCGTGCGGGCCCGGCGGGTACGCCTCGCGGAGCAGGTCGCGGTATTCGGCGAGGAAGGCGGCTGTGGCCTCCTCGTCGTCGGCGAGCGCGGTGAGGACCGGGCGCAGGGCGGTGCCCTTGACCCAGTCGAGGACGGGGTCCTCGCCGGTGAGGAGCTGGAGGTAGGTGGTCTCCCAGACATGCGTGGTGCAGCCGAGGTCCGTGAGGCGGGAGAGGTATGCGGCGGGTTCCAGGACGGCTCCGGTGCGGTCGCCGGTGCCGGAGAGCCGGGACTTCCAGCGCGGGGATTCGCGGAGTGCGGCGAGAAGGGTGTGGCTGGGCGCGGTGAAGTTGCCGGGCACCTGGAAGGCGAAGGTACCGCCGGGGGCGAGGGCGTCCAGCCAGGCGGGGAAGCGGTCCGCGTGGCCGGGGACCCACTGGAGCAGGGCGTTGGAGACGAGCAGGTCGTACGGCTCGGCGGGGGTCCAGGTGGCGGCGTCGGCGTGGGCGAAGTCCAGCCGGGGGCCCGCGTACCGCCGGGCCTGCTCCAGCATCTGCGGGGAGTTGTCGAAGCCGGTGATGCGGGCGTGCGGCCAGCGTCCGGCGAGCAGGGCCGTGACGTTCCCGGCGCCGCAGCCGAGGTCGGCGATGGTGGCCGGGGTGCCGGAGATACGGCTGATGAGGTCGCGGAAGGGGCGGGTGCGGTGGTCCGCGTGGCGCAGGTACTGCTGCGGATCCCAGGTGGGTGCGGTCATGGAGTCAGCATTCCCCGGAAAATCTCTCGATGTCAAGATAGTCGTCACCAAGATAGTTGATGCCAAGAGACTTCATGTCGACAGACCCTCTACACTGATCCACATGGAGGATGAGGTCGACCGGCTGGTCGCTGCATGGCGCCGAGAGCGCCCCGACCTCGACGTGGAACCACTTGAGGTCCTGAGCCGGGTGTCCAGGCTGGCGCGCCATCTCGACCGCGCCCGCCGGATCGCGTTCTCCGAGCACAGTCTGGAGCCGTGGGAGTTCGACGTCCTGACGTCGCTGCGCCGCGCGGGCGACCCGTACCAGCTCTCCCCCGGGCAGTTGCTCACCCAGACCCTGGTCACGTCGGGCACCATGACCAACCGCATCGACCGGCTCGCCACCAAGGGGCTCGTCGAGCGGCTGCCCGACCCCAGCGACCGGCGCGGGGTGCTGGTCCGGCTGACCGACGAGGGGCGCGACCGGGCCGACCAGGCGCTGGCCGGGCTGCTCGCCCAGGAGCGCGCCCTGCTGGCCGAGCTCTCCCGTACGCAGCGGGGTGAACTGGCCAGCCTGCTACGCCAGTTGACCGCCCCGTTCGACAACATCCCCTAAGGGCCTCAGCTCCGCCGGACCGACACCCGCGCGTCTCGCCAGGGCGACCGCGGCCAGCGTGGAGTGGACGCCGAGCTTGCCCAGCACGTTCTGCATGTGCGTACGGACGGTGTGCGGGGAGAGGAAGAGGCGCTCCGCCACCGCCTTGCGCCCCAGGCCCGCGACCATGCACCGCAGCACCTCGCGCTCCCTGGGTGTCAGGGCCTCGACCAGCAGCTCGCCCTCGGAGCGGTTCCGGTGGGCCGTGGTCAGCTCCCGCAGGACGCCGGTGAGCAGGGCGGGCGGCAGATGCGTCTCGTCCCGCAGGACGCCCCGGACCACCGCGAGCAGGCGTTGCAGCGAACAGTCCTTGGCGACCCACCCCGACGCCCCGGTCCGCAGGGCCAGCGCGGCCCGGCGCGGGTCGTCCCGCGCCGCGAGGACGACGGTCCGGAGCCCGGGCCGGGCCGCGCGCACCGCGGCCGCCAGCGAGATGCCGTCCACCGGGGCGCTCTCCTCGTCGCCGGGGGCGGCGGCCGGGCGGGCGCCCCACCCCGCGGCGACACCGAGGTCGGCGTCGACGAGGAGCACGCCGAACGCGCGCCCCTCCGCGGCGGCCCGGTCCAGGCAGCGCAGCGCGGCCGGTGCGCTGCCCGCGGCCTTGACCTCCACGTCGGGTTCGGCGGCGAGGGCCGCGGCGAGCGACTCGGCGAAGATGCGGTGGTCGTCGACGACAAGAACACGGATATGACCCACAGGAACCCCCCACGCCCGCGCACCGGCCCCCACCGGTGGCTCTGATTCAGCGTACGGGCGTACAAGGGGCTCGTCCGGTGATTGCGGAACACCGCTCAGCCGGTGCCGGGCGTCCCGGAGGGCTCCCCCGGGACTCCCCGCACGGCTCTCAGGCCAGGCGGCGTGCCCCCGCCGAGGCCGTGGCCGTGAAGATCCGCGGCGCCGTGTGCCCGGCCACGGCGAAGGCCTCCGTCACGGCCTTGGACACCGCCTCCGCGTGCACCTCCTCGACCAGCACGATCGCCGATCCGCCGAACCCGCCGCCGGTCATCCGCGCACCCAGCGCGCCACCCGCGTTCGCCGAGGCCACCACGAGGTCCAGCTCGTCGCAGGAGACCAGCAGGTCGTCACGGAGCGAGGCGTGGCCGTCGGTGAGGATCGGCCCGACACCGCGTACGTCGCCCGCGTCGAGCAGCGCGACCGTCCGTGCCACCCGGTCGTTGTCGGAGACGACGTGGCGGACGTAGCCGCGCACCGTCGGGTCGGTGAGCTGCGCCAGCGCGTCGGGCAGTTGCCCGTACGGCACGTCGCGCAGCGCGCGGACGCCGAGGATCCGGGCGCCCTCCTCGCAGCCCGCGCGCCGCTCGGCGTACGCGCCGTCGCCCAGGGCGTGCTTGACCCTGGTGTCCACGACGAGCAGCCGCAGCCCCTGGGCGGCCAGGTCGAAGGGGACCTGCCGTATCGAGTGGTCCCGGCAGTCGAGGTGCAGCGCGTGGCCTTCGGCGCAGCAGGCCGACGCCGTCTGGTCCATGACGCCGCAGGGCACCCCGACGAACGCGTTCTCGGCGCGCTGCGCGATCAGCGCCAACTGGTTGCAGTCCAGGCCCAGTTCGAACAGGTCGTTGAGGGCGAGCGCGGTGACGACCTCCAGGGCGGCGGACGAGGAGAGTCCGGCACCCGTGGGGACCGTGGAGCTGAGGTGGATGTCGGCGCCGGTCACCGGATGGCCCGCCTCGCGCAGCGCCCAGACGACGCCCGCCGGGTAGGCCGCCCAGCTGGTGTTGGCGAGCGGTTCGAGCTCGTCGGTGCGGAGCTGGACGACGCCGCCCTCGATGTCCGCCGAGTACAGCCGCAGGACGCCGTCGGTGCGCCGGGAGACCTGGGCGACGGCGGTGTGCGGCAGGGCGAGCGGCATGACGAAGCCGTCGTTGAAGTCGGTGTACTCACCGATGAGATTGACCCGGCCCGGTGCGGCCCAGGTGCCCTCGGGGGCCCGGCCGTACAGCTCCTCGAAGCTCATTCCTCAGCAACTCCCCTGTGTGGGTCCGGCAGCGTCCTGGATGTTCTGCGCGAAGGCCCAGGCGTCGGAGACGATCCCGGCCAGATCGGAGCGCGAGGGGGTCCAGCCGAGCCGCTCGCGTGCGGTGTCGGCGGAGGCGACGAGCACGGCCGGGTCGCCCGCGCGGCGCCCCGCGGCCTGCTCGGGGACCGGGTGGCCGGTTACCTTGCGTACGGTCTCGATGACCTCGCGGACCGAGAACCCGCTGCCGTTGCCGAGGTTGCAGATCAGGTGCTCGCCGGACGCGGCGGCGTCCAGGGCGAGCAGGTGCGCGTCGGCGAGGTCCGCGACATGGATGTAGTCGCGGACGCAGGTGCCGTCCGGGGTGGGGTAGTCGTCGCCGTACACCGAGATGGCGTCCCGGCGGCCCTGCGCGACCTGGAGGACCAGCGGGATGAGGTGCGACTCGGGGTCGTGGCGCTCGCCGTACGTCTTGTAGGCACCCGCGACGTTGAAGTAACGGAGGCTGGCCGCGGCCAGTCCGTGCGCCGCGCACTCGCCGCTGATCATGTGGTCGACGGCCAGCTTGGTGGCGCCGTACGGGTTGGTCGGCGCGGTGGGGGCGCTCTCCCTGATCGGTACGGTCTCCGGCTCGCCGTAGGTCGCGGCCGTGGAGGAGAACACCAGCGTGCGGACGCCGGCGGAGCGCATCGCGGCGAGCAGCGCGGTGGTGCCGCCGACGTTGTTCAGCCAGTACTTCTCGGGGTTGACGACCGACTCGCCGACCTGGGAGGACGCGGCGAAGTGCAGTACCCCGTCGTACGAGGGATCGAGCCACCGGGCGGCGTCCTGGATGCGGCCCTCGATGAACGCGGCGCCCTCGGGGACGGACGCCCGGAAGCCGGTCGAGAGGTCGTCGAGCACGGTCACCTCGTGACCGGCCTCCAGGAGGTGGGCGGCGACGACACTGCCGACGTATCCCGCGCCACCGGTGACCAGATACTTCTTGCTCACTTGCTCGCTACCTCTCGCAGTCGCTCGGCCGCGGTCTCCGGCGGCACGTCGTTCACGAAGACGTTCATGCCCGACTCGGAACCCGCGAGGAACTTCAGCTTGCCCGAAGTGCGGCGAATGGTGAAAAGCTCAAGATGCAGGGCGAACTCGTCCCGGTTGATGCCGTATCCCTCCAGCTCGCCGAAGGGTGCCTGGTGGATGGCGGAGATGTACGGGGTCGGGGGCTCGCCCGCCCCTTCCTTCCCGCCGTCCGGCCCGTCGAAGATCCGGTCGAAGCGCCTCAACAGTTCCAGATACATCTGTGGGAACTGTGTGCGCGCCTCGTCGCCGAGGAAACGCAGGTCGGGCACGCGCTGCTTCGGGTAGAGGTGCACTTCGTACGGCCAGTGCGCGGCGTACGGGACGAACGCGACCCAGTGCGCGCCCTCCAGCACCACCCGGGAGCCGTCGGCCACTTCGCGTGCGACCGTCTCGTCGAAGAGGTTCCGGCCGCCGCTGCTCTCCTGGAACGCGTCGGCGGAGCGCAGCATCAGCGCGGTGCGCGGGGTGATGAAGGGGTAGCCGTAGATCTGGCCGTGCGGGTGGCCGAGGGTCACGCCGATCTCGGCGCCGCGGTTCTCGAAGCAGAACACCTGCTTGACCGAAGGGAGTTCGGCCAGCTCCGCGGTCCTGTCGGTCCATGCCTCCAGGACCAGGGCGGCCTGGTCGGGGGTGAGGTCGGCGAACGAGGCGTCGTGGTCGGAGGTGAAGCAGACGACCTCGCAGCGGCCGGAGTCACCGGCGAGGGAGGGGAAGCGGTTCTCGAAGACGGCGACGTCGTAGCCCGAGTCCGGGATTTCGCTGAGCCGTCCGTCCCGTGAGGGGCAGAGCGGGCACTCGTCGGCCGGCGGGTGGTACGTGCGCTCCTGGCGGTGCGAGGAGATGGCGACCGCGTCGCCGAGCAGTGGGTCGGTGCGGATCTCGGACGCGGTGGCGACGGGGCCGAGAGGGCGCCGGTCCACGGCGTCGCGGACCATGTCGTCCCGGCCGTCGTAGTAGAGCAGCTCACGACCGTCGGCGAGACGGGTCGATGTCTTCTTCACGCTGGCGCTCCTCGCCCACTGCTACCGGTCACATACCCATCAAACAGAACCGCACACAACAAACCACAAGTCAACAGAACAGTCAATGGAGAAGCAGCAAGCGCTTTCATCAGGACATACCAACCAGCCCGATCACAATCAAACAAAGAACACCAGGCATGTGTTCAATTTTTGAACACCTGAGCGTAGGTTCCACAGCGGAAAAGTTCTGGCAACGAAGCGAGTACTCATGCAATACCTGGCTGCCGGACTCCGGCTCCCCACGAACGGGCTCGACTACACCATTCTGGCGATCTACTTCATCGTGGTTCTGGGCATCGGGTTCGCTGCCAGAGCGAGCGTGAAGACGAGCCTCGACTTCTTTCTCTCCGGCCGTTCACTGCCGGCCTGGGTCACCGGCCTGGCGTTCGTCGCCGCCAACCTCGGCGCCACCGAGATCCTGGGCATGGCGGCGACCGGCGCGCAGTACGGTGTGGCCGTCGTCCACTGGTACTGGGTCGGCGCCATCCCCGCCATGGTCTTCCTCGGCCTGGTGATGATGCCCTTCTACTACAAGTCGAAGGTGCGCTCCGTACCGGAGTTCCTGCTGCACCGCTTCGACAAGTCGGCGCACCTGCTGAGCTCCATACTCTTCGCCTTCTCGGCGGTCCTGATCGCGGGCGTGAACCTCTACGCCCTGTCGATCGTCGTGGAGGCGCTCCTCGGCTGGCCGCAGTGGGTCGCGATCGTCGTCGCGGGCCTCTTCGTCCTCGTATACATCACCATCGGCGGCCTCTCGTCGGCGATCTACAACGAAGTGCTGCAGTTCTTCGTCATCCTGGCCGCGCTGATCCCGCTCACCATCCTCGGCCTCAAGCGGGTCGGCGGCTGGGACGGCCTGTCCAACACCCTGACCAAGAGCCACGGCCATGACTTCATGACCGCCTGGGGCGGTACCTCGATCGGCCACGCGAACCCGCTCGGCGCGAACTGGCTGACGATCATCCTGGGCCTGGGCTTCGTGCTCTCCTTCGGCTACTGGACGACGAACTTCGCCGAGGTGCAGCGCGCGCTCTCCGCGAAGAACCTCTCGGCCGCCCAGCGCACCCCGCTGATCGCCGCCTTCCCGAAGATGTTCATCGTCTTCCTCGTGATGATCCCCGGCCTGGTCGCCGCCGTCATCGCCCCGAAGATCGGCACGCCCGGCTCGGACCTCACGTACAACGACGCGATCCCGCTGCTGATGCAGGAGCTGCTGCCCAACGGTGTGCTCGGCATCGCGGTGACCGGCCTGCTGGCCGCCTTCATGGCCGGTATGGCCGCCAACGTCTCCTCGTTCAACACCGTCTTCACGACGGACATCTGGGCGCGGTACGTGAAGAAGGACAAGCCCGACGCGTACTACCTGCGCTTCGGCCGGCTGATCACGGCGATCGGCGTGCTGGCCTCCATCGGCACCGCCTTCATCGCCGCCAGCTTCTCCAACATCATGAGCTACCTCCAGACGCTCTTCTCCTTCTTCAACGTCCCGCTGTTCGTGGTCTTCATCATCGGTATGTTCTGGAAGCGCGCCTCGATGAAGTCCGGTGTGTGGGGTCTGCTCGCCGGAACCAGCGCCGCGATGATCAACTACTTCTGGATCTACAAGCAGGGCATCATCGACATCCCGACCGACCAGGGCGCCAACTTCGTCTCGGCGATCGTCGGCTTCGTCGCGGGCGCGGTCGTCATGGTCCTCGTCACGCTCTTCACCGCGCCCAAGCCGGAGACCGAACTGGCCGGTCTCGTCTACGGAACGGAGTCGCCGGACGCCCCGGAGGCACCGGCCGAGGGCGACGACGCGTGGTACCGCAGGCCGGCCCTGCTCGGCTGGGGCGCGATCGTCCTCGCGGCCCTGTGCTACCTGCCCTACTCGCTCTGATCGGAGGCACCCACCATGTCTGAACTGCAGAACGAAGTCTCCGAACTGGAGCAGAAGTCCGCGACGGCGGCCCGCCTCTTCGACATCCGGCGCATCATCGGCGGACTGTTCGTGGTCTACGGGATCATCGTGACGATCGCCGGGATCACCGCGTCCGACGCGGATCTGAAGAAGGCCCAGGGGGTCAACATCAACCTCTGGACCGGGCTCGCGATGCTCGTCCTCGGCCTGTTCTTCCTGGTGTGGCTGTGGCTGCGCCCGGTGGCACCGCCCACGCCGGAGGACACCCCGGCCGAAGGGAAGACGCCGTAACGGACAGCTCAGCGACGGCCGTCCGAGGGGCCGGACTTCACACCGTGGAGGCCGGCCCCTCCGGCGTGCCGGGGCCGGCCGGCCGCGCCCGTACCGCCGCGTGGTCGAGCAGCCCGGTGCGCGCCGCCAGCGCCGCCGCCTCCAGCCGGGAGCCGACCTCCAGCTTCACCAGGACCCGCTGCACATGCGTACGCGCGGTGCTCGGCGCGATCCGCATCCCGGCCGCGATCAGCCGGGTGTCCTCGCCCTCCGCGACCCGGACCAGCACCTCGACCTCGCGCGGGGTGAGCAGGCCCAGCAGCCGCTGCCCCTCGTCGTCCGGCTGCGCCACCGGGTTGAGCAGCTCGGTGAAGACGGCCCGCAGCAGCTGCGGCGCGACCGCGGTCTCCCCCGCGCACGCCTGTGCCATGGCCCGCTCGACCCCCTCGATGCGTTCGTCGTGGCGTACGTAACCGGAGGCGCCCGCAGCGAACGCGGCTGCTATACCGGGCGAGTTGGGCACCGGCCCGAGCACCACCACGGACACCTGCGGCCGTTCCTTCTTGATGCGCGCGACCGGGTCGAAGACCCCGGGCTCGGCGGGCGCGGCCGTCCCGAACAGGCAGACGTCGGGCGCCCGGCTCACCACGAGGTCGGCCGCGCCCCCGGTGGGCGCGGCCGCGGCGAGTACCCGGTGCCCGCGGAGTCTCAGCGCCGAGGCGAGCGCCTCGGCGAGCAGTCGGTGGTCGTCGACCACCATGAGCCGCACGCCCATGGAGCAGTCCCCCTGTTCCCCACGCCGGGAGCGCTCCCGGGACCGGCTTTCCTGCCCCGGCAAGTTACACGCTTGTCCGGCGCCGCGCGCCCCGGACGGCCATAGTAGGAGGCCCCGTTGGGGCCGGCGGGTGCCCGGCGCACGCCGATGGGGGCGCCGCCATCGGGTGGCGCCCCCATCGGGTGTCCGGGAAGAGCCCGGATCCGCGGTCAGCCCGTGCCGAACGCCATGGCCAGGTAGTGCTTCTCCGAGTCGGAGGTGTACTGGCTGAGTGTGTCGTCGGCCAGATACAGCCGGCCGCCGGTGAACCGGATCTCGGCGCTGTCGGGCAGGAAGCTGGACTCGGCCCCGCGGACCGACTCGTCGCCCGGGTTGTTCATCAGCAGTGTCTGCTTGAGGGTGGAGCCGTTGACCGAGACGACCTGGCCGCCCTTGTTGTACGGGCCCGTCTTGTACGCGATGACGTTGGAGCCGTCCATCCGTACGGGATAGGCCGTGTAGCCCGGACCCGCGTCGGCACGGCCCGGGACCGGCTTGCCGGTGCCCAGGTCGAACGCGACGATCTCGTTGGTCTGGCCGGCCGCGTCACCGACACCGTCGTGCTGCTCCGTCGGGACGTACAGCCGGCCGTCGCCGGCGACCACGTTGGTGCACTGCTCGACCTCGGTGCTGGCGCACTTGCCGCCGTACTTGTCCGCTTCGGCCGGGATCCGGGCGCGCAGCTTGCCGGACTTCGCGTCGACGGAGAAGTAGTCCGAGATGCCGCCGCCCGCGGTGTCGCCGACGTCGGCGGCCACGACCAGCGGGTCGGCGGAGACGATGTGGGCGTAATCGACACCCGACGGCATCTTGAACGTGGAGAGCGGCGCGCCCGTCTTCGGGTTCAGGTTCTGAACGCTGATCTGCGGGCTGCTGTAGTCGCCGCACTTGCGGACGGCGACCAGGGCCGTGGCTCCGCCGGCGTATCCGGCGTCCTCGCACTGGTCGGTGCTGACCTTGGGCGACCAGCGCAGCTCGCCCTTCTCCAGGCCCCACGCGGCGCCGCCGCTGGTGCTGCCGGTGGCGACGGTGTCGCCGCCCAGGGTGACTTCGTCGACGCTGACCTTGCGGTCGCCGTCCTTGTACGACTTCTGCCAGAGCAGCTTGCCGCTGTCGAGGTCGAGCGCGGCGACCTCCGAGCAGCCCCAGAACGGCTTGGCCTTCGTCGGCACCTTCGGCTGGAAGGCGATGGCCGTCTTGTCGTCCTTGCTGACGTGGCTCGTCGCGGCGCAGAGCGGGCCCGGCAGCGGAAGCTTCCAGACCTGGGTGCCCTTGACCGCGTCGTAGCCGTAGACCGCGTCGACGCCGGACTTCACATACAGCTTGTCGGTGGCCCAGGACCCGTTGACGCCGGTGACGTCCTTGACCTTCGGGGCCGGCATCTGGAAGAGGACCTTGGAGTTGGTGTCGGCCGGCACCTTCTCCTTGCCGCCGGCGCCCGCTGTGCCGGAGCCGTTCTTGCCGCCGCCGCCCGTGGGGCCCGCGCTCGACACGTTGGGCTCCTTGTCGCCCTTGCTGGACGAGTAGACGAAGCCCGCACCCACGATCAGCACGATGGCGACGACCGCGGAGGTGATGATCTTCGCGTTGATGCCGAACTTCGCGCCACCGGTGCCGCCGCCCACGAGGCCGCCGTGCTGCGGCTGCATGGGCACCGTCGGGTACTGGTTCGCCGGGTACGGGTGCGCCGGTACGCCGGGCTGTTGCTGCTGGGGGAAGCCGTACGCGGGGCCGCCCGGCGGCGGCTGCTGCGGATAGCCGTAGCCGGGCTGGTCCGACTGCTGCGGATTCGGATAGCCGTACACCGCGCCCTGCGCGGGCCCGGCCTGCGGCTGACCCGGCGGGGTCTGCGGCGGACCGGCGGGCGGCGGGGTCTGCGGTGCCGGCGGGGTCTGCGGTGCCCGGGAAGGCATCTGCGGCGGGACCGGCGGGGTGGTGCCGGGCGGGGTGTTCGCGGGCGGATTGTTCCCGGGCGGGGCCGGGGCCGGGGCCGGGGCTGGGGCCGGAGCACCGTACCCGCCTGCCGGGGACTCCTTGGACGCGCCGAACCCTCCCTGCGGTGGTCCGTTGGGCGGCTGCGGTGGTCCGTTGGGCGGCTGTGGCGGCTGATTCATCGTTCTGCCTTCGAGGAGGGGGAGTTGAGGATCCGGGGACAGCTCACTTGCCGAAGACCAGCATCGTCTTCTCGGTGGTGTCGCCCCTCTTTCCCCTGACCTGGCCCGACATCAGGAAGAACCGGCCGTCCTGATAGGCGACCAGCTTCGAGTAGAAGGAGTTCTCGATGCTGGACGTCGACTGCGGGTTCTGGAGGACCACACTCGCCTTGCCGCCCGTCGACGGAATGCTGACGACCGCGCCACCGCCGTCGTACGAGGGCTCCTTGTACGCGATGAGGTTGGGGCCGTCCATCCGCAGCGGCAGCATCGTACGGTCGCTGCCCGCGGGCGCCCGCCACTTCTCCTTGCCGGTGTTCAGGTCGAACGCGACCACGTCGTTCGCGCCGCTCTTCACCTCGGTCGGCAGATACAGCGTGTTGGCGTCGGCCGCCGTGCCGACACAGCCCTGGAGGTCACGGTCGATGATCGACAGACCGCACTCGGGCTGGAAGCTGTCCTTCGTGGTCAGCTGGGAGCGCCGGGTTCCGTCGTGCTTGAGGACGGAGATGTTCCAGGACTTCTTCTTCTCGTTGGTCGAGTAGATGACCAGCGGGTCGAGCGAGTAGACCTTCTTGACCTGCCAGCCCGCGGGGAGCGGGAACGTCCACCTGGACTTGCCGGTCGACGGGTCGAGCTCCTGCATCTGCTCGGACGCGTCCGGCTGGTTGTTCTTGGTGCACGACTCGACCGCGATCAGCTTGGCGCCGCCCGCGAACGCGTCCGGCTGGCACGCGCCTGCCATCCGCCCGAAGATCTTGTGCCCGTCGCTGACCGAGAAGGCGCTGGAGGGCCCCATCCGGCTGGCGGTCACGGTGTCGCCCGCGATCGTCAGCTCCAGGGAGCTCATGATGTCGAAGCTGCCCTCCTGCGGGATTTCCTTCTTCCAGCCGCCCTTGCCCGTCTTCAGATCGATGGCCTGCATCTGGTTGCAGTCGGCCTTGTCGGTGTCGTTGCTCTTGTACGCGATGACGATCTTGCTGTCGGGAGTGGTCTGGCGGGGCGCCGCGCAGATCGTGTGCGGTACCGGCACGCTCCACTTCTCCTTGCCGTCGTTCACCCCGTACGCGGTGACCGTCTTGTACATGGCGCGCACGACGACATCGCCGGAGAACCACATGCCGTAGTTCTGGGCGCCGTCCCGCGGCAGCGCGACCTTGTTGGTCTGCAGCCACAGGACCTTGTCCTCACCCGCCTTGCGGCCGGAGTTGAGGTTGTCGTCGCCCGCGCGCCCGTCACCGCTGCCGTCGTCCTGGTCGGCACTGGCGGAGGCCAGCGGATCGCCGTCCGTGTTCTTGCTGTCGCTCGCGACCGGCTTCTCGCGGCCGCCGTCACCGCTGTTGACGGCGAAGAAGACCCCGCCACCGATGACGAGCAGCGCCGCGACGGCCGCGCCGATGATGATGCCCGGCTTGCCCTTGAAGGGGTTCTTGCCCCCGCCCTGCGGCGGGACCGGTGCGCCCGGGTACTGCTGCTGCGGGTAGCCGTAGGGGCCCTGCTGCTGGCCGTACGGTCCCTGCGGCTGCTGCCCGTACGGACCGGGCTGCTGCGGATACCCGTAGGGGCCGGGCTGCGGCTGCTGCGGGGCCTGTTGCGGGTATCCGTACCCGGGCTGCGGCCCGGACGGCGGTCCCTGCGGCGGTCCCTGCGGCGGCTGGGCGGGTGCGGACGGCTGCCCCGGCGGTGTCTGGGGCGGCGGCGGCATCTGCGGCGGCCGGGCGGGCGGCGGCGGGGCGCCGAAGCCACCCGGCGGAGGGTCCTGCGGAGCGCCGAAACCGCCCTTCGGCGGCTGCTGGTCGGGCGGCTGAGTCATCAGCACATACCTCTTTACGCGGGGTCCGCTGCCCGACCGGCCTCCCCCGCAATTCCGGCAGCCATAAGCGCCGGAAAGGAGCGAATCGGGTGTGGATCCCACACATCAACGTCAGTCGAGCGGGAGTTCTTTGTATCACCCGGAGAACATGGCGAGAGGGCCCGGTCCGCCCCTGTGCCCAAGGGAGAACCGGGCTGTGATGCCGCCGTTATGGATGTCCCGCCACCGGACTACGCGTCCTCGGCGAGCTCCAGCCAGCGCAGTTCCAACTCTTCGCGCTGACCGGCCAGTTCCCGCAGCTCGGCGTCCAGTTCGGCCACTTTTCCGAAGTCTGTGGCGTTCTCGGTGATTTGCGTGTGCAGCTTGCTCTCCCGGTCGGAGAACTTGTCCAGCTGCCGCTCGATCTTCTGGAGCTCCTTCTTCGCGGCGCGGCCGTCCTTGGCGGACACCGCACCGGGGACCTCCTTGGCCACGGCCTGCACGGCGGCCGGGGTCTGCGCGTCGATCACCTTCCGGCGGCGCTCCAGGTACTCGTCGACACCGCGCGGCAGCATCCGCAGGCTCGCGTCGCCGAGCAGCGCGAAGACGCGGTCCGTGGTGCGCTCGATGAAGAACCGGTCGTGCGAGATCACGATCATCGACCCGGGCCAGCCGTCGAGGAGGTCCTCCAGCTGGGTCAGGGTCTCGATGTCCAGGTCGTTCGTCGGTTCGTCGAGGAACAGCACGTTGGGCTCGTCCATCAGCAGCCGCAGGATCTGCAGGCGCCGCCGCTCACCGCCGGACAGGTCGCCGACCGGCGTCCACTGCTTCTCCTTGGAGAAACCGAACTGCTCGCAGAGCTGGCCCGCGGTCATCTCGCGGCCCTTGCCGAGGTCGACCCGGTCCCGTACCTGCTGCACCGCTTCGAGGACCCGCAGGGTGGGCTTGAGTTCGGCCACCTCCTGCGAGAGGTAGGCGAGCTTGACGGTCTTGCCGACGACGACCTTGCCCGCGGCGGGCTGGGCGTCGCCCTGCGTACGGGCCGCCTCGGCCAGCGCGCGCAGCAGCGAGGTCTTGCCCGCGCCGTTCACCCCGACCAGGCCGATCCGGTCGCCGGGGCCGAGCTGCCAGGTCAGGTGCTGCATCAGCAGCTTGTCCCCGGCGCGGACGGTGACGTCCTCCAGCTCGAAGACGGTCTTGCCGAGCCGCGCGTTGGCGAACTTCATCAGCTCGGAGGTGTCGCGCGGCGGCGGCACGTCGGCGATGAGCTCGTTGGCGGCCTCGATGCGGTAACGCGGCTTGGACGTACGGGCGGGGGCGCCGCGCCGCAGCCAGGCCAGCTCCTTGCGCATCAGGTTCTGCCGCTTGGACTCCTCGGTGGCCGCGATGCGTTCGCGCTCGGCCCGCGCGAAGACGTAGTCGCTGTAGCCGCCCTCGTACTCGTGGACGGCGCCGCGCTGGACGTCCCACATCCGGGTGCACACCTGGTCGAGGAACCAGCGGTCGTGGGTGACGACGACGAGCGCGGAGCGGCGGGCGCGGAGGTGGCCGGCGAGCCAGGAGATGCCCTCGACGTCGAGGTGGTTGGTGGGCTCGTCGAGCACGATCAGGTCCTGCTCGGCGATGAGCAGCTTCGCCAGGGCGATCCGGCGGCGCTCACCGCCGGAGAGCGGGGCGATGACGGTGTCCAGGCCCTGGGCGAACCCGGGGAGGTCGAGCCCGCCGAAGAGCCCGGTCAGCACGTCCCTGATCTTGGCGTTGCCCGCCCACTCGTGGTCGGCCAGGTCTCCGATGACCTCGTGCCGGACGGTGGCCTGCGGGTCGAGGGAGTCGTGCTGGGTGAGGACGCCGCTGCGCAGGCCGCCGTTGTGGGTGACCCGCCCGGTGTCGGGCTCCTCCAGCCGGGCGAGCATCCGGATGAGGGTCGTCTTGCCGTCTCCGTTGCGGCCGACGACGCCGATACGGTCTCCCTCGGAGACGCCGAGTGAGACACCGTCCAGCAGGGCACGGGTGCCGTAGACCTTGCTGACGGCCTCGACATTGACGAGGTTGACGGCCATTGACGCTCCAGAGACGGGGGTGATCGATCTCCAGCGTACTGGCCCTGGCCAGTGGGACCTGCGGCCGCTGCCCCGGAGCAGCTCCCCCGCGCTCAGCCCCGCAGGACCGTCGCCCCCGCCACCCCCGACACCGCGACCCGCGCGGACCGGCACGTGCCCGATGCCGGCAGCTCCGCCGCGATCCGCTCCGCCGCGTCCGCGTCCTTCGCCAGGAACGCCGTCGTCGGGCCGGAGCCGGAGACCAGCGCGGCCAGCGCACCGGCCGCGGTGCCTGCCGCGAGGGTGTCCGCCAGGGACGGGCGCAGCGAGAGCGCCGCCGGCTGGAGATCGTTGGACAGGGCGCCCGCCAGGGCCGCCGTGTCGCCGGTGCGCAGCGCGGCGATCAGCGCCGGTGACGCCTGCGGCGGGCCGGCGCCGGGCGTGAGGCGGTCGAACTCACGGAAGACCGTCGGGGTGGAGAGCCCTCCGTCGGCCATCGCGAACACCCAGTGGAACGGACCGCCCACCTCCAGCGGCGTCAGCCGCTCGCCCCGGCCGGTGCCGAGCGCCGCTCCGCCGACCAGGCTGAACGGCACGTCACTGCCCAACTCGGCGCAGAGACTGAGGAGTTCGTCGCGCGAGGCGCCCGTGGACCAGAGTGCGTCGCAGGCCAGCAGGGCGCCCGCGCCGTCCGCGCTGCCGCCCGCCATACCGCCCGCGACGGGGATGTCCTTGGCGATGTGGAGGTGCACGCGGGGCTCGGTGCCGTACCGGGCGGCGAGGAGTTCGGCCGCCCGCGCCGCGAGATTCGTACGGTCCAGGGGGACCAGCCCGGCGTCGGGGCCGGTGCAGGTGACGCGCAGGGTGTCGGCGGGGGTGACGGTGACCTCGTCGTACAGCGACACCGCGAGGAAGACATTGGCCAGGTCGTGGAAGCCGTCGGGGCGCGCGCCACCCACCGCGAGCTGGACGTTGACCTTGGCGGGTACGCGGACGGTGACGCCCGCCGTCGTCGCCGTGCCGTCATGGACCGTCATGCCTTGTCCTCCGGCGCCTGCTTGCCCTCCGCGATCCGGGCGAACTCCTCCACCGTCAGCGACTCCCCGCGCGCCTGCGGTGAGATCCCCGCGGCGACCAGTGCGGCCTCGGCCGCCGGCGCCGACCCCGCCCAGCCGGCGAGCGCGGCGCGGAGGGTCTTGCGGCGCTGGGCGAACGCCGCGTCGACGACCGCGAAGACCTCTTCCCTGGTGGCCGTGGTCGCGACCGGTTCGGTGCGCCGGACCATCGACACCAGGCCCGAATCGACGTTCGGCGCGGGCCAGAACACATTGCGGCCGATGGATCCGGCCCGCTTGACGTGTGCGTACCAGTTGGCCTTGACCGAGGGCACCCCGTACACCTTGTTGCCGGGTTCGGCCGCGAGCCGGTCGGCGACCTCCGCCTGGACCATGACCAGCGTCCGCTCGATCGAGGGGAACCGGGCCAGCATCGTCAGGAGGACGGGGACCGCCACGTTGTACGGGAGGTTCGCGACCAGCGCCGTGGGCGGCGGGCCGGGGAGTTCGGTGACCTGCATCGCGTCGGAGTGGACGAGTGTGAAGCGGTCGGCGCGGGCGGGCAGCCTGGCCTCGACCGTCGCGGGCAGCGCGCCCGCCAGCACGTCGTCGATCTCGACGGCGACCAGCCGGTCGGCCGCTTCGAGGAGCGCCAGGGTCAGCGAGCCGAGGCCGGGGCCCACCTCCACGACCACGTCGTCCCGGGTCACCTCGGCGGTCCGGACGATCCTGCGCACCGTGTTGGCGTCGATGACGAAGTTCTGGCCGCGCTGCTTCGTCGGGCGTACGCCGAGCGCGGTGGCCAGTTCACGGATGTCGGCGGGGCCCAGCAGGGCGTCGGAGACTTCGGATGCCTGGGGGGATGCCTCGGGTTCAGTGCTGCTCACCCGTCAAGCCTACGGCCGCGCGGAGGCCCCGGGGCGCGCTGGGCGCGCACCCCGCTCGCACGGCGCACTTCACGCTCACGCCGGTCTCACACGGTGTCGCCGTCGAGACCGAAGGCCCGGACCGTGTTGGCCATGATCGCGGCGGCCAGTTCGTCCTCACCCGTGTTCCGCACCGCCGCCATCGCCCGGACCGTCACGGGAATGAGATACGGCGCATTCGGCCGTCCTCTATAGGGGGCGGGGGTAAGAAAAGGCGCGTCCGTTTCGACAAGGACGAGTTCCAGCGGGGCGACGGCGAGTGCGTCACGCAGCGGCTGGGCGTTCTTGAACGTCATGTTCCCGGCGAAGGACATGAAATAGCCGCGGGCCGCGCAGACTTCGGCCATTTCGGCGTCACCGGAATAGCAGTGGAATACGGTCCGGTCCGGCGCCCCCTCCTCCGCCAGAATGCGGAGTACATCGGCGTGGGCCTCGCGGTCGTGAATAACCAGCGCCTTGCCGTGCCTTTTCGCCATCTCGATGTGCGCCCGGAACGAGCGCTCCTGGGCGGCCACGCCCTCCGGCCCGGTCCGGAAGTGGTCGAGGCCGGTCTCGCCGACGGCCCGCACCTGCGGGAGCCCGGCCAGCCGGTCGATCTCGCCGAGCGCCTCGTCCAGCGCGCCGTCGCCGCCGGGGGCGCGGGCCTCCTGCCGCGACCAGGTGTCACTGTCCCCCAGCACGATGCGGGGCGCTTCGTTCGGGTGCAGGGCGACCGCCGCGTGCACGTTCTCGTACGCGGCGGCCGTCTCGGCCGCCCAGCGGGAGCCCTTCAGGTCGCACCCCACCTGGACCACGGTGGTCACTCCGACGGACGAGGCCCTGGCCAGGGCCTCGTCCACGGTGGTGTCCTGCATGTCCAGATGGGTGTGCGAGTCGGCCACCGGCACGGCGAGCGGTGCGGGCAGCGGCGGCGCGGTGTCCTTGCTCATGGCACCCGATCTTATGGGGGCACCTCCCAGCCCCTGGGGCTGGGGGAGGGCCGCCTCGCGAGGGCCCGACCCGCGGTGGACGCGGTGCGCGCGGCGCTCTAGCCGCGGTGCTGGAAGGGGTGCAGCAGATCCCGGAGCTGCCAGTGGTGGTGCTCGTCAGGTGCGGGGGTCGCCCCGCCCACGGTCGCTGCGGACCCGGCGTCCGTCCCCCGGTGTGCGGTGTCCCTGTCCGCCCCGGCCGGACCGGCGGGGGACGTGACGTTGTTCGGGTAGTGGAGCAGATTCTGCACCGATGAGACCCGCCCAGACCTCATGATGCGTACGACGTGACCGCCGCAGTTCACACAGCTCGGATTGGAAAGCGGCGATGGCACCCGGTCGCCGTCAGCGCGGTATACGACAAAGTTCTCACCGGAAGCGCCTACGTGGTGCTCTATCTCGTACGCCTGCTCCCAGCCATGACCACACCGCATACAGGCGAAGGAATACGCCTCGTGGGCGGTGCTTTCAACTATCTCACTCATGCCAGCTCCTCTTGTCCGACGGACAAGCCTTCCGTGGGGCGATTCCGTCCCACTTCCCAGTGGACGCCTCCGGGTCCCGGAATGCATCAGGTGCTGCCTACTATTGGACCGGTTTTGGCCTGCTCGTGGCCTAAGGCCCCGTGATCACGTTGCCCGCTTTGCCAAGCGCGCGGGTCCTTTACCTCCCGGTGGCACAGGGTCCCGTCCGGCGCCGCACGGCCACCGCCCGCAGCCGCTCGCGCACCCTCAGGAGCCGTGCGGGCCACGGTCCTTTGCTGCGTCTTTGGCTGCGTCTTTGGCTGCGTCTTTGGCTGTGCCCTTCGCCGAGTCCTTGGCCGCGTCCCTGGCCGCGTTCTTGGCCGCGACCACCGCGTCGAACACCTCGCGCTTGGGCAGCCCCGCGTCGGCGGCGACCGCGGCGATGGCCTCCTTGCGCCGCTCCCCCGCCTCCTCGCGCACCTGCACCCTGCGCACCAGCTCGGCGGGGTCGAGCTCCTCCGGCCCGGTGTCGGGGGCGCCCTCGACCACGACCGTGATCTCGCCCCGTACGCCCTCCGCCGCCCACTCGGCGAGCGCCTTCAGCCCCCCGCGCTTCACTTCCTCGTACGTCTTGGTCAGCTCACGGCAGACCGCCGCCCTGCGGTCGTCGCCGAAGACCTCCGCCATCGCGGCGAGGGTGTCGTCCAGCCGGTGCGGGGCCTCGAAGTACACCAGCGTCCGGCGCTCGGCCGCGACCTCGCGGAGCCTGCCGAGCCGCTCGCCCGCCTTGCGCGGCAGGAAGCCCTCGAAGCAGAAGCGGTCCACCGGCAGCCCGGAGAGCGCCAGCGCGGTCAGCACGGCGGACGGGCCGGGGACCGCCGTGACCTTGATGTCCTGCTCCACGCACGCGGCGACCAGCCGGTAGCCGGGGTCGGAGACCGACGGCATCCCCGCGTCCGTGACCAGCAGCACCCGCGCCCCGCCGGTCAGCGCCTCGACCAGCTCCGGGGTGCGGGCCGACTCATTGCCCTCGAAGTACGAGACGACGCGTCCCGTCGTCTGGACGCCGAGCGCCTGGGTCAGCCGGCGCAGCCGCCGGGTGTCCTCGGCGGCGACGACATCGGCCGTCGCCAGCTCCTCGGCGAGCCGGGGCGGCGCGTCCGACACGTCACCGATGGGGGTCCCTGCGAGTACCAGCATTCCTGTCACGACTCCATTCTCCCAGCCCCGTGCACACCACTCTCACAGTCGGGTTCCCTACGATGGCGCGGTGACGAGTACAGCGCCTCAAGCCGTGAAGGGCCACGACGCCGGGGAACAGCCGCCCGCCTGGGGGCGCGGGCTGCGCCGCTTCGGGTACGCGGGCCCGCGCGAAACGGGTCTGCGCGAGCGGCTGGTGCCGCCGTACGCCTCGCCCGGGCCACAGGTGTGGAGCGTGCTCGGCCTCTCCCCGGCCTTCGCGGAGCGGCTGCTGCGCTGGTCGGCCTGGGGCGGTCCGCTCCTCGTCACGCTGGTCGCCGGGGTGCTGCGGTTCTGGAACCTCGGCAGCCCGCACGCCGTGATATTCGATGAGACGTATTACGCGAAGGACGCCTGGGCCCTGATCCACCAGGGCTACGAGGGCCACTGGCCGGACGACATCAACAACGCGATCCTGGCCGACCCCTCACGGGTCTCGGTGCCGTCCGACCCCGGCTACGTGGTGCACCCTCCGATGGGCAAGTGGCTCATCGGGATCGGTGAGCACTTCTTCGGGTTCACGCCGTTCGGCTGGCGCTTCATGACCGCGCTGCTCGGCACGCTCTCGGTGCTGATGATCTGCCGGATCGGCAGGCGGCTGCTGCGCTCGACGTTCCTGGGGTGCCTGGCGGGCGCGCTGCTGACGGTCGACGGGCTGCACTTCGTGATGAGCCGCACCTCGCTGCTCGACCTCATCGTGATGTTCTTCGTCGTGGCGGCCTTCGGGGCGCTGCTGATCGACCGGGACAGAACCCGGGCCCGGCTCGCCGCCGCTCTGCCGGTGGGCGAGGAGGGCGGGCTGCGGCCCGACAGCGGTGTGGCGAGCACGCTCCGGCTGGGCGCGCGGCCCTGGCGGATCGCCGCCGGGGTGCTGCTCGGGCTGTCCGCGGCGACCAAGTGGAACGGCCTGTACGTCCTGGTCTTCTTCGCGGTGATGTCGGTGCTCTGGGACGTGGGCGCCCGCCGCACGGCGGGCGCCGTCCGTCCGTACCGGGCCGTCCTGCGCCACGACGTGCTGCCGGCCTTCGTCTCGACGGTGCCGGTCGCCGTGGTGACGTACCTGCTCTCCTGGACCGGCTGGTTCGTGACCAAGGGCGGTTACTTCCGCGACTGGGCGAACCAGCGCGCCGGTCTCTCGCCCGACCACGTCAAACTGCCGGTGCTCGGCACGGTCCACCTGCCGCAGTTCGACATGAGCTGGGTCCCGGCGTCGCTGCGCAGCTTCTGGCACTACGAGGCCGAGGTCTACAGCTTCCACGTCAATCTGACCGAGGGGCACCAGTACCAGTCGAACCCGTGGAGCTGGCTCGTGGTGGGCCGCCCCGTCTCGTACTTCTACGAGTCCCCGAAGCCGGGCGTCGACGGCTGCCCGCAGGGCACCGAGAGCTGCGCCCGCGAGGTGCTGGCGATCGGCACCCCGCTGCTCTGGTGGGCGGCGTGCTTCGCGGTCCTGTACATCCTGTGGCGCTGGGTCTTCCGCCGGGACTGGCGGGCCGGAGCCATCGCGTGCGGGATCGCGGCCGGGTATCTGCCCTGGTTCATGTACCAGCAGCGGACGATCTTCTTCTTCTACGCGGTCGTCTTCGTGCCGTTCCTGTGTCTGGCTGTCGCCATGATGATCGGGGCGATCCTGGGGCCGCCCGGGTCGAGCGAGCGGCGCAGGGCGGTGGGCGCGATCGGCGCGGGTGTGCTGGTGCTGCTGATCATGTGGAACTTCATCTATTTCTGGCCGCTGTTCACCGGGGACGCGATCCCGCTGAGCCAGTGGAACAACCGGATGTGGCTGAACACCTGGATCTAGCAGCGAACACAAGGCGCGCGGCGCAGAAGTCGTCGCGCTTTCCCGTGGTCGACGGCGGTCGTTGTTGGTCGTCGTTGGGTGTCCTCAGACGGCCCACACACGGCCCCGTACCGAGGTGCATCCCGAACGGTCACACCGGATCGCCCTGCCTCTGAGTAGGAGGGGTCCGTAAGGCGCCTTACGGACCCCGCGCAAGCGCTTTACGCTGGTCCGCGCCACCATTAAGCCCCTAGGAACGGAGAGTGCTTCACGGATGGGACCCAAGTCAGCAAAGGTCTACGAAGCAATCCGTGCACGGCTCGCATCCGGCGAACTGGCGCCCGGCGACAAGCTGCCCTCCGAACGCACCATGGTGGAAGACCTCGGCATCGGCCGCACGGCCCTGCGCCAGGTACTCGCGAAACTGGTTGCCGAGGGGGCTATCGAGGTCCGGGGCCGCAGCTCGTACCGGGTCCCCGGAAGGGCCAGCGTCACCCGCCCCGAGGAACTCGCCCCGTGGAAGATTCACGGCGAACGAACCCTCTACGACAATCGCTGGGTCAAGCTCGAACTCTGGGATGTCGAACCCCCCGGCGTCCAGCGGTTCGAGCATCACGTAGTGAAGCTCCAACACGTCGCAATCTCCGTCGTGCTGGATGATCGGGACCGTGTACTCCTGCTCTGGCGGTACCGATTCGTTCCGCAGCAGTGGGGCTGGGAACTTCCCGGGGGGATCGTGGACCCGGGCGAGAGCGCACACCAAACGGCAGTACGCGAAGTCGAGGAAGAGACAGGGTGGCGGCCAACCAACCTGGACCACGCGGTGACCTATCAGCCGATGGTCGGGATGGTCGACTCCCCGCATGAAATCTTCGTGGGCCGGGGCGCCGAGCACGTGGGAGAACCCACGGATGCGGAAGAGGCCGGCCACGTCGAGTGGGTTCCATTGGCTGACGTGCCGCGCTTGATGGCTCAGGGCGATCTCATGGGCTCCGGGACCCTGGTCGGCCTGCTGCATGTGCTGGCGAACCGCAGTGGATCCCCTACAACTCCCGCGTAAGGAGATCGATACGGCGGCGATGCCGTACGGACCCCGTACGGCTGGCCAGTAGTCGCGCCGCGCGCAGGTGAGTATCGACCTGGTCGTACTCACCGCGCGCCAGGTGCGCCTGCGCAAGATCGCACCGGAGCCCCGCCTGTGCCCGGACGAACGTCGGGTCCACTCGCTCAAGAGCCCCGTACAGTTCGGTGACTGCGTCGCCGTCACCTAACATCGCAAGGACGTTGCCTCGCCATCGTTCGAGGTGAGACCCGTTGAGGAAGATGCTCAGCATGTCGGGGTCTCGGTCCTCCGCCCCGGCCGGAATGCTCGCGGCCGCAGCGTCGAGCGCTCGTCTGCTGTCGATCGGCAATCCTGCGCGGGCGCACACTTCAGCCTCTGTTGAGTAGAGCCACGCCAGCAGTCGGGGAGAGCCTTGCCGGCCAAGGATCCTCTGTGCGTCACGCACGAGATCGACAGCCAGAGCAGGGCGGCCCGCATCGCACAGGACGTACGCCTGCTCCCCCATCGCATGAGCCAGGTACATGGGGGCTTCCGCATCCCTGGCGGCCCTCTTCGCAACCTCGTAGTGGCGCCAGGCCCGCTCAACTGCACCAGCGTCCAGCCCCTGCCAAGCCGCCAAGGTGGAGGCACCGGCCAAGGCGAGCGCCACGGGCCGACGAGTGCCCGGCAAGACAGCGAAGTTCAGCGTTTCTTCAAGCTTGGCCAGGTGACCAGCCATCTGGTCAACAAGACCCGATGAACCCATCTGACGGTCCATGGTCCGCAGTAGCTCTGTCTGTGCGTTGAACGACTCCACCATGCTGCCGCCGATGCTGCTCGCCGTGTCGATCCGGCTGAGCAAGTCGTCATAACCGTCTGCGGCCAGCCCCTGCACAACTGTGGCTGCGGGCCTCAACTCGGCGTCCGTAACCCCGAGAAGACGACGAAGGATCACTGCGTAGCGGTCTGAGATCACCCGCTTGCCGTTCTCCCACTCGGAGACGTACACACGCAAACTCGCGGTCGAAGCGACATCCGTTGCGTGCTGCCTGGCGTACTGCTCGATCTCTCGGACTAGCCGCTCCTGGGACCATCCGCGATTTTTCCGCGTCCCCCGAAGTCCTTCACTCACTGGTCACCGCCGGGCGATAGGTGCCTCGCTGTCCACTCCAGCATGCACTACATCACCGCAGGTCAACAGGGGTTAACAGGCCGCGTGTTAAGCGCTGTTGGCTACCGGACACCCCGCCTTCTGGAGTCTTCTGATTAGGCGCCAGCAAGGCGGAACGGCGATGGAACCGCCGAACATCCTTGACTCTGGTGCGCACCAGATGCTTATCTATTGGTGCGCACCAGATGGACCCCGGTCCGATGGCGCAACGCCCGGAGGGCCCCGGCGACGGGAGTGAGCCCGAAGGAAGCCGTGTTACTTGAGAACTGAACAGTGAACTCAGAAGGGGTGAGAGACCCCATCCCCGTGACGACCGGGTGATGTTCGTCGGCAGCGGTACCGGGTGTCGGCTCGGTACGCACCGCACACCGGCTCTGGAGAACGCCCCTCGGGGCGCCACCCGCTGTGAGCTGCCCTGCTCAGCGCCAGGCAGAGACATGGCGCCCGACCCTTCCATCACTTCGGAGGTTGTTGTGTTCCGTCGAAATACGGGGGCCCCGCCGTACTGGACCGGTACGGCCGGCGTCGCCCTCCGCGTCATTGCTTGACCCGCTGCGTGAGGCAGTACCGGTCCATGCCGGTGCCGTCGCACGCAGTCGAGCCACACTCCGCACCGCCCCTGGCGGTGCGGCCGGTTGCCTCCTCCGCCCGTCCGGCCATTGGTCGTACGGGCGGGGCTGAGGGGAGCCGGAACCGGTCCGGACCACCAGGAGGGAACACCCCGTGAGCAGCCAGCAGCACTACAACGCCGAGATCCACGTCCGTACCAAGGCCGGTGACCTGGTCACCATCTACCACGACATGTCCGGTCCGGTTGGCATGTCTGACTCGCAGGTCCGCGCCGCCGCCGCGAAGGCCGCCCTGGCCAAGGTTCGCGGCGGCAGGGTCGAGGGCTCCCGGGTCAGCACCGACGGCAAGCGGCGCTGACCCATCCATCAGGCCGGGCTCAGCCGGGCCTGCCCCAACAGAGTGCGGCCCCGGTGTTCGAGCACCGGGGCCGCTTTCGAGCCGTACCACCTGCTAGGGAGAACACGACCCATGAAGACCATCGCAGCACTTCAGGCCATCGTTACGGCCACCCCGTTCGAGGGTGAGCCGACGGCCGCCGAGCTGGATGCCATCGAGTTGGAGATGCCGCTCATCACGGCGGAAGTCGCCCTGCTCGACGCGCAGATCATGACCCTGGACCGCCCGGCGAACGAGGTGGACGCGCGGCGTATCCGCCGGGCCCGCCGCCGGGTACTCGCCGCCCGCCGCGAGCTGGCGAACCGCACCGACACGGTGCTTCCGGGCGGTGCGGCATGACCGCGAACCTCTCTGCTCAGCGAGGCGCCCTGGTGCTCGTGTTCGTCGGCATCGCACTGGCCCTCGCCGGGTCCGTGCTGGCGCTCCTGACGGACGACCCCAAGTGGCGCTACCTGGTCGCCGGCGGCGGCGCCGTCCAGTTCGTCGGCTGGGTGCTGTATGGCCGCGGCCGTAGGGGGGTGGCGTGATGGCGCATACCGCGCAGTTCTCCAACCGCGGCGGCCGGTGGCGTCTGTACGTGGTTGTGATGGACCTCCCGATCTCCCAGTGGCCTGAGCACGACTTCGGCCCGGCCTCCTTGGTGCCGACACCGGCTGAGCGTTCACGCGTGCTCACCGACCTTGGCTACGTGTTCACCGACGACGCCCAGTGGGAGTGGACGGAGTACAGCGAGGCGCACGGTGACGACACGTCGCCGGTGCGGCTGCTGGCCTCGGTCCTGGTGCGTTCACGGGACGGGGGCCCGTCGTGAACAGTGTTCAGATCCGTTCAGCCGACCGTGCCCTGTCCGTCGGGACGTGGCTGATCGTCGGTGGGGCCATGCTCTACTCGATCCTCACCGTGACACCCCTCGCGGCCCGCCACACCCCCGCCCCGTGGCAGTGGACAGCCCCGATCCTGCCCCTGGTCGTAGACGCCGCGGTGGTGATCGTGGTCCGCCTGGACGCCACGATGGCCCGCCTCGGCGGGCAGGGCGGATGGTGGCCCATCGCGCTGCGCTGGATGACCGGCGTCATGACCCTCGCCCTGAACGTCGCGCAGTCCGCCCTGCAAAGCGACCTGGTCGGGGTAGCCGTCCACGCGGTCGCCCCACTGCTGCTCATCGTCACCGCAGAGACCGGACTCGCCTACCGCCGCGCCATCGCAGCCGCGCTGAACGACGTGAACGCCCGGCAGCAGGCAGAGAAACAAGCCCGCGAACAAGCGGCCGTCGACCGGCGGGAAGCAGCCGAACGGCGTGCCCGTGAGGAGCGCGAGCACAGGGCGGCGCTCGCCCGTGAACAGCGTGAGCATGAAGCCGGCCTGGCGCGTGAACAGCGTGAGCACGAAGACCGTGCCCGGCGCGAAGAGCAGGCCGCGATTGACGCCCGTGTGCGGGCCGAGCGGGAGGCCCGTGAACACGCACAGGCCGAGCGTGAACAGCAGCAGGCCGAGCGTGAACGCCGTGAACGCGAGGCCGCCCAGCGGCGTGACCGTGAACGCCGTGAGCGCGAGGCGCGTGAACACGCACAGCGTGAGCGTGAACATGAGCAGGCCCAGCGTGAACAGGAAGCGCTGCTGGCCGCTGGCCCCGCCGAGGAGAAGCAGCCGGAAGACCTCGCCCGCTCCACCGTCCGTGCCGCGTACGCGGCCGGGCTGACGGTCCGGTCCGCGGCCGAGCTGACCGGCTGGTCCATCGGCTGGGTCACCGCCCGATACCAGGAACTGCGCGACACCACCGCCCCGGCCTTCGAGGGAGCTTCCGCATGATCACCATGGTTCGCACCCGCACCCTGAACGCCCTGCGCGCCAGCCTCTCCGGTGCGGAAGCGGAAACCGCCACCGCCCGCGCTGAGGCCGACCGCTACCGCGGAGAAGCCCAGACCGCCACCGACTCCACGGCCCGAGCGGAAACCGCCCTGGAGGAGCTCCGCGGCGTACTCGCACGTTCCACCGCAGACGCCGCACGGCTCGAAGGCGAACTGACGGCACTGCGGGCACAGATGCTGCTCGACACCGAGGACCGGCAGACGCTGCGGACCCTGCTGCGCATCACCCGCAAGCAGAACGGCCGGGCCGACCGCGTCTACGCCCTCTTCCACCGCGGCCAACTGCACAGCATCCACGCCACCTTGGACGCGGCGGAAATCGAGGCCGAGACCCAGGGCGCGTCCCGCTCGGGCTGGACCACCCACACGCCGGGGGCAGCGCTGCCCCCGGCCAGCGAGGTCCTGTGGCGGGTCCAGCCGCTCCCCCTGAAGAGCACGACACCGTGAGCGGCCTGCCCACCTACCGGTGGCGTCTCGCCCCGGACGGGTTGGCCACCCGCCGACAGCTCCGCGCCATGGGGCTGCGCCCCGGTGGTCAGGACGTGGCCGCCCAGCTCGAACGCCCTCGTCGTCGACGGGGCCCGCTGGTCGCCTACCTCTACCTGGTCGACCAGGCCAAGCCGGTCCGCCCGATGACCCCGGGCCGCTGGGCGGCGCTCGCCAAGGCCAACGCCGCACAACGCATCTGCCCCGAGTGCGGCCGGGACGCCGGGTACCGCATCCCGCCGACGCTCGGCATGTGCGTTCCCTGCGCGGACGCCGGCCACCAGCTCGCCGCCTGACCGATCCCTGAAGGAGAAACCGTGGAACCCCTGCCCATCCAGCCCGGCGCCCGCAGCGACATCGGGGCCGCCGCCAAAGCAGCAGTAGAAGCCGCCCACAACACGGAACAACTCGCCCTCATTCAGGCCGTGTTGAAGGCGCAGCAGCTCACCCAGCAGCCCGCACCCACCCCTCCGCCGGTCCAGCAGTCGCCGGCCTCGGCCGGGAAGTGGATCGGGATCGGCGTCGGAGCCTCCGTGTTCCTGCTGACCGTCGCCCTGTCCGCCGTCGCCGTCGCCATCTCCGTGGTGTCCCTGACCGTGTGTGTGCTCGTCCTGCGTTCCGTCTGGCACGACATCCGCAAGGGCCACTGACGGTCCTCCGTCGCCCCCGGCCGGTGAGGCCTGCCGGGGGCGGCGGAGGACCGGACAGTCCGGCCCGTGGAGGGAGCACCGTGGCAGAGCCCAAGCTCACTACCCGCGAAAAGGCCCAGGTCGCCGGATACGTGGCCCGCATGTGCAAGCGCGGTATCGCCGGTGAGCACGTCTATCAGGGCGACTTGGAGCGCAAGATCGAGCGGATCCATGACGGCGCGGCCAGGCGGCATGACCGTGAGGCGGCCGTCATGGCGGTCCATCTGGAGACCGCGCGGCAGGCTGTGGCCGTCGC